>CAYVEW010000078.1:5746-14864 GCA_964450375.1 uncultured Bacteroidales bacterium | reverse complement strand
ATGTTGTTTGTCTGACACATTAACCAAAATAAATTCGCGATTTTAAAACATTTTTATCTGAATTACGTTAGAAAAGAAGCAAGGAAAGTCTAAAAACATTTTTGATTCTATAAAAAAAGTTGTTTCTTTGCATAATTTTTCGTATAGTTGTTTATTTTAGGGGTAAGGCAATCATCCACAACCAGAGAGTTTTTAATACTTCGAAGGTGTTTTAGTTGCAAAACATCCCAATTTGTATCGATATAAATTTAGTTCGCAAAGGAGAGGCTGAAATGAGACAGTTAAAAATTACAAAATCTATTACCAACCGTGATAGTTCTTCGCTTGAAAAATATTTGCAAGATGTTGGAAAAGAGGAGATGATTTCTGCAGAAGAAGAGGTAGAATTAGCTCAAAGAATAAAAAAAGGAGACAGGGCTGCTTTAGAAAGATTAACAAAAGCAAACTTGCGTTTTGTTATTTCTGTTGCTAAGCAGTATCAATTTCAGGGACTAAGCCTTCCCGATTTAATTAACGAAGGAAACTTAGGTTTAATAAAAGCAGCTGAGCGTTTCGACGAAACCAAAGGATTTAAATTTATCTCCTATGCCGTATGGTGGATTCGTCAGTCCATATTGCAGGCAATCGCTGAGCAATCGCGTGTTGTGCGTTTACCTTTAAATAAAGTAGGTTCGTTAAATAAGATACACAAAGCGTATTCAACTTTAGAGCAGCAATTCGATCGTACTCCTACAGCAGATGAGTTGGCGGAATTTGTTGATCTGCCAAAAGATAAAGTGGAAGATACCTTGCAATTATCTGGTAAGCCACTATCGGTTGATGCACCGTTTTCCGATGGCGAAGAAGGCAGCTTGTTAGATGTAATGGAAAATACGGATTCGCCTAATGCAGATTCATCTTTATTGGAAGAATCTCTGACAAGGGAAGTTGAGCGTACATTAAGTATTTTGCCCGATAAAGAAAAGCTGGTATTAAAATATTATTACGGAATTGGCGGTAAAGAATTATCATTGGAAGAAATCGGGTTTGAGTTAGGATTAACACGCGAACGAGTTCGCCAGATTAAAGAAAAAGCAATTCGAAGACTCAGACATTCATCTAAAAACAAATTATTGAAAAAATATTTAGGATAATCTATTAGGATAACATAAAAAAAGCTGTTCAATTTTAAGAACAGCTTTTTTTTATTATTTTTTAGATCATTGGGTGAAAGTAAATAGATAATTGCTACATTTAGTATTTAAATTTTACAAATAATGACACAGAATAAAAAAATAAGTTTTGGCACAGCTCCTGTGTTTTTCACAGCAATTTCGACCATATTGGGAGCTATTTTATTTTTACGTTTTGGCTATGCTGTTGGCACTTTAGGAGTTGTTGGAGTGTTTTTAATAATTTTAGTCGGTCATCTTGTAACTGTACCAACTGCTTTTGCTATATCAGAAATTGCAACCAATCAGCGAGTAGAAGGTGGGGGCGAATATTTTATTATTTCACGTTCGTTTGGTTTAAATATTGGCGGAACAATTGGTATTGCACTTTACCTGTCGCAAGCAATTAGTGTAGCATTTTATGTAATAGCATTTACAGAGGCTTTTGAACCAATCTTTAACTGGTTTCAAGGCCGGTTTGGATACGAATTACCGCGTCAGGCAATTAGTTTGCCAGCTATGGCAATTTTGGCAACTTTAATTTTGCGAAAAGGTGCTAATTTAGGAGTTAAGGCTTTATATTTTGTTGTAGCCATTTTATTTTTTTCCATATTTTTATTTTTCATTGGTAAGACACCTTACTCAGAAACAGCTGCTGCAGGAGTTACAGCTGATCCTATACGAAATATGAATGACTTTTTTATTGTGTTTGCAGTTGTTTTTCCTGCCTTTACAGGGATGACTGCCGGTGTTGGATTATCGGGAGATTTAAAAAATCCGGGAAAGTCGATTCCGTTTGGAACTGTTGCAGCCACATTTACCGGTTTGGTAGTTTATATTTTTATTGTTTTTAAACTGGTAAACTCAGCATCCCCCGATGAACTCATCAATAATCAATTAGTGATGGCAGATGTTGCACTGTGGGGAGCAATTTTTATCCCCATAGGTTTAGCGGCATCAACTATTTCATCAGCTCTGGGTTCAGTTATGGTGGCACCAAGAACATTGCAAGCTTTGGGTAATGATCGAACTTTCCCATTTAAAAAATTTAATTGGCTCATGGCAAAAGGTAAAGGCGAAGCGAATGAGCCGTTCAATGCATCTGTTATTACTGTTTTAATTGCTTTTGTTTTTGTTGCATTGGGTGATGTAGATGCTGTAGCCAGGATTATATCTATGTTTTTTATGCTTACATATGGTTCGTTGTGCTTAATTTCTTTTTTGAATCATTTTGGTTCTTCTCCATCATATCGGCCAACATTCAGATCGCACTGGGTGCTATCGCTAATTGGCTTTGTTTTTTCAATTTTCTTAATGTTTAAGATGGATTCATTATATGCAATTATGGCAATTATTGTGATGATTATCTTATACATTTATATTAGTTATTACCACTCGGATCGACAGGGGCTTGAATCTATCTTTAGAAGTGCGTTGTTTCAAATTAACAGAAATTTGCAAGTTTATCTTCAGAAAAATCAAGCCATGAAGAAAAAAGTAAGCTGGCATCCTTCGGCAGTATGTGTAACTGAAGTAAACTCCGACAGAGATAATGCATTTCGACTGCTTACCTGGATATCACACAAATATGGTTTTGGAACCTATATTCAATACATACAAGGATATTATTCGAATGCAACGCATCAAAGGGCAAATGAAGCCTTAGAGCTTTTAATTGAAAGAACCGAATCAAGAAAAAGCAATGTGTATGTGGATACGATCGTTTCTCCTTCGTATACATCGGCAATTGCTCAGATTATTCAATTACCTGGCATATCAGGATTAGATAATAATTTGGCATTGTTTGAATACGACAAAAAGGACCCCAAAAATATAGAACAGATTGCAGAAAACTATTCATTGGTCAGATCGGGAAGTTATGATGTTTGTATTTTAGGAGGCTCAAATCGGGGAGTTAATTTTCATGAAGGAATACATATTTGGGTGCGCCGTGTAGATGAAGAAAACCTAAACCTAATGGTTTTATTAAGTTATATAATTTTAGGGCATCCAGACTGGAAGGGTGGTAAAATAAAAATATTTAATGTACGTCGTCCGGGCAAGCACGACGAAGCAACAGATCATTTGCTAGAATTGGTAAAAACCGGCAGATTGCCAATATCATTAAAGAATATGGAATTTATTGATATTGATGAAACAATGAACTTAAAAGCTTTGATCAATGAGAAATCTATTAAAGCAGGTTTAACTATGATTGGTTTTAGAAGCGAACAGATAAAGCATGAGGGAGAAAAACTTTTTGAAGGATATGAAGAGATGGGTGATATTCTATTTGTAAATGCTTTTAAGAATAAAAAACTAGAGTAAAAAAAGTATTAATGCATATATAATTCAAAGAGCTGATTAATTGATCCGGGTTCTCCAATTATGGTTAATACATCATTTTCTTCAAAAACGGTATCTCCGTGCGGAGCAAAGGATTTGGTGTCTCGTTCGACATGAGCAACCAGAACATCAGATGGGAATTTAATTTCTTTCAGCTGTTTTCCAATCATTTCCGACTGAACAGTTTCCTGTTTCAACTGAACCGTAATGTAGCGCTCGTTGTGCAACAAATATTCTTTTACCTTACGATGATTTTTAAGCTCAAGGATATCTTGCACAAAATGATCTCTTTCAACAATATCAACCAGCCGCGAAAGCATACGCAGTTGCTGTCGTGCTTCTATTGCCGGATTAACCAAAAAGAAAAATACCTTGATATAGTCTTCCGATAAAATATTTCGTTTGTAAACCGGTTTATTAATTCCTTTACACGAAAGAATTATGTGTAATGAAGGATGATCGATATGCTCATCTTTTGCATAAAGAATTGAAACTTCGGGGATGATTAACGCAGGCTCAATACTGGTAATGGTATAAAACTCATTAATCAGTTTATCTTTATTTACGTGCGTTTCAGTTGCAAATAGCCCGGAAACATGATTTACAAGTTCCTTAAAATCAATTTCACGATCGATATTTGTAATCCGTGCTCTCATAATGGTCTGATCAAACGGATCGCCTTGTCGTAAGCCTTTTTCTTTAAGTATGGTCATAAACTCATTTTCCAGTTCGGGATATTGATATTTCCCGAGTAAAGCAAACCAGTGGAAAATAGCACCTTCGCGCTGTACTTGCTCTCTTACATAATACCTGTACCAGAAAAAGGCAATAATAATAATAAAGAAATTAAACAAGATGGCTGCCCATCCCATGTAAGCAATTAAAACAATTGAAATGATTATTCCTGCTATTTGCATCCAGGGATAAAAAGGCGAACGATAACCCGGGTCGTAAGATTCAATATTGCTTTTTCGAAAAACAATCACCGAAAAATTAATGAGCATAAAAATAACCAACTGAAAGGTACTGGCCATTTTTGCGATTCCTTCTTCCGAAAGAATAAAAATAAAAGTAATGATTAATGCAGTTGTAAGTAAAATAGCCCTTACAGGAGTTCCTGTTTTACCCACCTTCGAAAATCGGTTAGGAAATATTTTATCGCGCCCCATGGCAAAAGGATATCGCGACGACGACAGCAAACCGGCATTTCCGGTAGAAGCAAAAGCTGCCATAGCGGCACCAACCATTAAGTAAGTACCTAATTCTCCGGGCATCCAGGTAAATATCTTTTTAACAGCAGTTGCTGCCGGTGCAATATCATTTGCCAGTTCCGATGGCTCAATAACAGCAACCATCACAAAAATGCCAAGCACGTAAACTATCCCGGTAACAACTAATGAAAGTAACATGCCCAATGGAATATTACGTTCCGGGTTTTTTATTTCTTCTGCAATACTGGCAATCTTTGTTAATCCTAAATAGGAAACAAAAACAAAACCTGCAGTTGTTATTATTCCTTCAAATCCGTGTGTAAAAAAAGGCGTAAAATGATCGTTTGAAAGAGGAGCATCAACTCTCCCGGTAAAAAAAACTTTGTATATACCATTAAATATAAACAGGCCAACCACTACAAGCAGGAATATCACAAAAAAGTTTTGTAAGCCAGATGTTTTTTTGGCTCCAAATAAATTCAAGCCCATAAATACAAGAGTAGCTGTAACAGCAACGGTTTTTACCGGAATATCCCAAAAAATGGCTGCATATGCTCCAATACCCACAATAGCAAATGCTGTTTTAAACAATAAAGCAAAATAAGTTCCCAGTCCGCCAATGGTTCCCATTAAGGGGCCAAGGCTGCGATCCAGAAAAAAATAGGCTCCACCCGAACGAGGCAGGGCGGTGGAAATTTCTGCAATACTAAACATGGCCGGCATGATTAGGATTCCGGCAACCAGATAAGCCACAAATACAGAAGGCCCGGTGTATTGAGATGCAATACCCGGTAAAAGAAAAAAACCAGAACTAAACATAGCTCCTGTGCTAATCGCAAAAATATCGAATAGCCCTAGTTCTTTATTTAACTTACTCTTTTTAGCCATAACCTGCTCTTATAACCAAATTTATGAAAATATGTTTAATCACAAAGAATCAATTTAACAATCCAAAAAATAAATAAAGATAAAAAGGTCTTAAAATACCTAAAAGAAGGTATTGTAAGATTTCTAGATTCGATATTACTTTGTCGCAAAATAACAATCAATAAACTAAAATTAATAATTATGAAACGAGTATTGGTGTTTTTAATAAGTAATTTGGTACTAATAAGCTTAATTAATGCACAGGCGATTGAAGAAAAAGATTCAAAGCAACCTGAATCGATTAGTGAAAGTATTTTTTCAGAAGAAAGCCAAAGAAAATTACATTTTGGGGGTTATGGAAACATTGATTTTAACCAGCCAATCGATAAAGATTTTCGACAAAATGGGAAATTGGATGTTCATCGCTTAATTCTTTTTGCCGGATACAAATTCAACGACAAAACGAAATTCATTACCGAAATTGAATTTGAACATGTAAAAGAAGTGTATATTGAACAGGCATATTTGGATTATCAATTACTTAACAATATGTCTGTTAAGGCTGGTTTGATGCTAATCCCAATGGGAATAATTAATGAATACCACGAGGGTACTACCTTTAATGGTGTTGAAAGGCCAAATGTAGATAAGTACATTGTGCCAACTACCTGGAGAGAAATAGCATTAGGTATCGATGGTAGAATCAATGCTGCTTCTTTACGATATCAACTGTATGTTACCAATGGGTTTAACGGTTATGATGGTTCGGGTAAATTTACTGGCTCAAGTGCTTTGCGCAGTGGCCGCCAAAAAGGAGCAGAATCCTACATGAGTTCTCCGAACCTTTCAGCTAAATTGGATTTCTATGGTGTTAGCGGCCTAAAACTAGGTTTATCTGGTTACTTCGGAAAATCGCAATCAACCTTATACGACGATTTGGACAAAGAAGATAAAGCTGCAGAAGCGATGGCTGACTCATCCGTAATTGGGATTAGTATGCTTGGTTTAGATTACAGGTATTCAATCGCTGGATTTCATACCCGTGGACAAGTTATTTATGGTTCTTTCTCAAATGTTAATCAGTACAATACTTTTACAGGCAATGATTTAGGAGAATCTATGTTGGGTTACTATGCAGAAATTTCTTATGATATCTTTCACAGAAATTCATCCATAAGAAATGAGTTAACACCTTTCTTTAGGTATGAAAAATACAATACCCATCAATCTGTTGTTTCGGGCATGGCAACTAATGATGCTTACGATAGAACTGAAATGCTGGTAGGATTTGCTTTTAAAATGGATCGCGGTGCTGCTTTTAAGGTAGATTACCAATGGTATAAAGGAGCGGATCAGGATACATATAATCAAATGCTTAACATGGGAGTAGCTGTTTGGTTCTAAATAAACTAAGAATACAGAATATCTTTCGTTAAAATAGATGTTCTGTATTCCTTAAAAATTAGAAATAATGAAATTATTTTTTGTACTAGTATTACTGGCCATATCAATAACAGCAAATGCCAGACAACCAGAAGAAAGTAAAAAGTTTGATAAGGAATTATCGAAGTTTTACGGAGTAGAAAACATAAGCAAAACCAAAATAGAAGAATTATCAACTAAAAATGATATTATTTATAAAATAGATGATAATAATAAAGGGCTTAACATTGTTGTTTTAACATCGGCAATGGGAAGACACGATTGGTTTGATTTTTTTATGATTTACAATTCAAAGCTTGAAATTCAGTATATGCAGGTGTTGGTTTACAGGTCGGATTATGGAGCAGAGATTACCGCAAAAAGATGGTTAAGCCAGTTTTATAATAAGCATAATGATAGCCTAAAATACGGTTCCGATATTCAGGCCATTTCGGGTGCTACCTTCTCTGCTGTGGCACTTGTAAAAAATGTAAATCGAATAAATAAAAAATTAAAAGAGTATTTTAGTGATTAGTTTAATGGGGGGGTATTAGAAAAGTAACAAGATGTCATCTCCAACTTGATTGGAGATCTTTTAAACTTGCGGATATGGAGTATTATTAGATTTCCATTTACATGGGAATAACATAATATAACTTTTTTTATATTTTTAGCGCTTCCTGAATTTTATGCTCAATGGATAAAAGCAAATGAATATCTGTTTCGCCAAGGATCATTAACCGTTCCAGAATGCGATTGTAAATCGCGGTATCTTCTTTAAATCCAATTTTTTGCAGAATATTTTCAGTTTTAGTTTTTAAAATGTTTAATTCATCCTGATTGGTTTCCTGATCGGGATTTTTTTCTTCGTAATCGAGTTGCGAAAGGGTGTAAGCATAAACCATAACCGATTGGGCAAGATTTAAAGAAGGGTAAGTTGTTTTCATTGGTACACTGGTTGCAATGTCGCAAAGTTTTAATTCATCGTTGGTTAAACCACTTTCTTCTCGTCCAAAAACGATAGCCAGGTTTTTAATTGTTCCCGATTTTACTTCAATCAGTTCGTTCAGTTTATTCGAAGGGTAGTAATCTTCATTGACTCTTCGCTTTTTTGCAGATGTACCAATAATCCAGTCTATATCTTTAATGGCTTCCTTTAATGTCGGGAATTCTTTTGCATTATCTAAAATTTCGTTAGAAGCATGAGCCAGCCAGCCGGCTTTTTCATCTAAATGGACTTTGGTATTAACCAACCGGAGCGATGAAAAACCCATGGTTTTAATTGCTCGAGCAGCTGCTCCAACATTTTCGGGCACTGCCGGTTCAACAAGTATAAAGTGTATTTGCATTTTAGTTAAGGAGATGATGTCATACTAAGCCTTTCGAAGAATGTCTATTTTGCAATTGCACATTTCGACAAGCTCAATGTGACAATAGTTTACTTTTCTATATTTAACTGATAATTAATTCCTTCGTTAATAAAACGATTAAAAGGATATAGTGCTTTAAACGTATCGTGAATTTCATCGGCGAACTGATCCCTGGTAATCAAATCATCGCTTATGCTTTTTGCAACCGTATAATGCTTATATTTAAGTAGATCAATATCTTCAAAATCTTTAGGAAATCCTTTTGGTGCTGTTTTTAATTTATCTTCCGACATAATTTCACTGAAGTGCTTCTTAAAATCCGGATTGTTTAAAATCTTTTTAAAATCTTCCGAATTTTCATAGATTTCTGTTCGAACTGCTTTTAGAATATCGGGTGCCGGAGAATAAACTCCACCAGCTAAAAAACAATTACCCGGTTCAATATGAATGTAATAACCTGCATTGCCTGATTTCTTGCCACCAGGAACTATAAAACTACCAAAGTTTGTTTTGTATGGCGATTTGTCTTTTGAGAATCTTATGTCTCTGTTTATTCTGAACAGACAATGCTTTGGCTCCAGGCTTTGAACGGAAGAATCAAATTGGGCAATATCGGCAATGGCGTGTGCAATTAACTGCTCAAATTCTTTTTTCGCTGCCTGATAACGCGTTTTGTTTTCGTGAAACCACTCTTTATAATTGTTTTCTTTTAAATCACTTAAAAACTGAATAATATTTTTACTTAACATAC
>CAYVEW010000078.1:0-5646 GCA_964450375.1 uncultured Bacteroidales bacterium | reverse complement strand
AAATTCCAAAACTTTTCCAAGTACCAAAAAACAGTTCGATTTAGCAAATGTATTGGTTAAGGAGCTAAAGGAAATCGGATTAAGTGATGTTCAGGTAGATAAGTATGGTTATGTAATGGCAACCTTGCCATCAAATACTGATAAAACGGTTCCTGTAATCGGTTTTTTGGCGCATATGGATACGGCCCCTGATATGAGTGGTAAAGATGTAAAACCACAAATTTTCGAAAACTATCATGGTGAAGATTTGATCTTAAATAAGGAAAACAATGTAACGATATCTGTGAAAGATTTTCCTGAGATTAAAAAGTATAAAGGACAAACCATTATTACAGCCAGTGGGGACACATTGCTTGGCGCTGATGATAAAGCAGGAATTACTGAAATTATGACTGCAATGGAATATCTGGTGCAGCATCCTGAAATAAAACATGGCGAGATTAAAGTAGCTTTTACACCCGACGAAGAAATTGGCAAAGGGGTGGATTATTTTGATGTAAAAAAGTTTGGCGCCGATTATGCTTACACTATGGATGGTGGTGCAATTGGAGAGTTGGAGTATGAAAATTTTAATGCTGCCGGTATTTCGATACAAATTCAGGGAAACAATATACATCCCGGAAACGCAAAAGGTAAAATGATGAATGCAATTCTTATTGCAGCCGAATTAAACGATATGCTTCCAATTGAGCAGCGCCCCGAATTAACTGATGGTTACGAGGGTTTTTTTCATATTATCAGGTTTTTTGGAACAGTTGAAACAGCTGAGATACATTATATTATTCGCGATCACGACCGACAAAAGTTTGAGCAAAAAAAAGAACTAATCAAGGAGGTAATATCATTTATAAATAAGAAATACCATCCTGAAACTGCAAAATATAAGCTGGAAGATCAGTATTACAATATGCGCGAAAAAGTGGAGCCGGTTTATCATATTGTTGAGCAGGCAAAACAAGCGATGATTGAGCTGGGAATTACTCCTGATATTAAACCAATTCGTGGAGGAACCGATGGAGCAAGACTTTCTTACATGGGGTTGCCATGCCCGAATTTATTCACGGGTGGACACAACTACCACGGGAAACATGAGTTTATTCCACTGGAATCCATGGAAAAAGCGGTGGAAGTTATACTTAAAATTGTTGAGCTTTCAACAAAGTAAGGAATGACTTATTTATTCATTTTCTGACCGAAAGTACTCCAGAATTTCAAATGAAACTGATAACTGTTATTTTCCTTTAAGATTTCTTTTCCTGATTTTAGCTCATTTTCAGGCGATTGCCTGTATGTTGGCTCATCTGAATGCAAATATATTCCTTCGGGATGAAATTGGATTCCCAGGACATTGGGGTATTTTTTATGCCTGATTGCTTCAATAATTTTTCCATCCATAGAGGTGGCAATTACTTCTAAATTCTTTCCTAATTTTTCAATTGCCTGGTGGTGGTTGCTATAAATTAAAGGTTCTAAGTTATCAGTATAATCACCAGTTAAAGAATTTGGATTTACAATTTTAATTTGATGAAAACTTCCCGAATAAAGCGTTTCATCAATAGTTATATTATTTGGGTAATTTCGGTGTTGCATATTTTGGTCGGCTGCTAAAACTTCTTCAACAGAATTAAAATGGTATAATTCGCTCGGAATATCTTGTATCATTGTACCACCTGCAGCTATATTCATCGTTTGCATGCCCAGGCAAATACCATAAACAACATATTCAGGCTTTGTTTCGAGCAATGGAATAAAGTCGTTATTTTGCAATCCGCCAAGCAAATGAAAAAGAAAAGATGTTTCGAAATAATGTCGGTAAGGGTCGGTCATACGGGTTAAAAGACTCATCTGCTCACCATAAATTGAAGGTGGTAGATCGGGGCCACCAAAAAAGAAGATCCCATCACTTTTATTAAATAAATTGGTAAAAGTTTCCGTTAATTGATTTGATTTGTATAAATCATCAGGTGACAATTCGTTTGTGATTTCAAGCAGTTGTATATATGGATACGGATTCTTTTCCAGAAAATCTTCAGATATAGAATAATCATAGCTTTCTTTTTCGTGATAAACACCAATAATTTTAAGATGGTCAATATCTACAATTTTTTGATCGATTAAATAGGTAAAAAGTTCTAAATTATATTCGGTCGGGTGCACCAGAATAAGATTTTTGTCTTGCGATAAGGTGCTGGTTATGATGCATAAAACTATTATGCAAGTAGTAAAAAGTTTTTTCATGATATCCATTTATTTTAACTATCTAAATATAATTATTAAATAGTGCAATTAAAAACAGAAATCTGTGCAGAGCGTTAAAATTATAGAAGGATTTCATTCTTTTACAAAAAAAAGGCTGTATCAATTTTTCGATACAGCCTTGTTATATTTATACAGCGTGTTGCTGGGATTTGTCGTTTAGTATATAAGCTTCGGTATTCCTGCTGCGTATATATCAAATCCACCTTTTCCTGATGTTCGGTTCGAGCTAAAGAATAACAGGTCATTTTTGTAATCGCCATAATAAATGGTAAAGGGATTTAATTCGTCAAACTCCGAGTTAATATTTTCACCACAATTTATAGGTTCCGACCAGGCACCATTTGAATAATTCGAATAGTAAAGATCATACCCACCATATCCACCATCTCTGTTCGATGAGAAATAGATGTAGCTTCCGCTTGGGTGAGGGCATCGGTCATCCGAAGGGCTGTTTAAAAGCTCATAGTTTATTATTTCAGGTGTTGCTGTCGATTCTACCCAGTCTATAAGCGTTGAACCTTCATTGATATCTACTTTATAAATATCATAATCACCATCTAAGTTGGAGCTATAAAGAATCGTATTATTAATGATTGCAATCTCTTGCTCATTATAGCTGGTGTTGAGCTTGTTTAATAGAAGCGGTTCTTCCCATTCTCCGGTATAAATATCACCTTCTGAGTAATGAAAATCGGTGTGGCCGCTTGAATCGGTGGTATAGAGAAAGATATCATAACCGTAATAGGTATTTCTGTAAACACTAACATTTCCTTCGTTCGATGTGGT
The DNA here is from genome assembly GCA_964450375.1 of uncultured Bacteroidales bacterium. GTDB lineage: Bacteria > Bacteroidota > Bacteroidia > Bacteroidales > UBA12077 > UBA12077. The sequence continues at coordinate 2,601 of CAYVEW010000078.1, read as the reverse complement.
GTTTATTTTACTTATTAATGGATTATAGTGCTCGTAGCCGTTTGTATCCAGGTCGAAAAATATGGAGTTACCTGTGGTTAAGCCTTCTGCTCTTAATAAATAATTGTGAATGTCATATTGTGATCCGTTGGAATTTTTATTCGATGATATTAAAAAGGTCATGTGCTGATTAAGAAAGCCTGTAACCGTTTCATTCATTTCATCATATTCCGTGTTTACATCTTCAACGTTTACTGCTTGTTCTGTAAATGATTTTAATTCAGGAATTTCATCATCCGAACATCTGTTAAATAGAAAGATAGTTAATAAACTTAAAACTAAAATTACTTTTGTTTTCATGGTTGGGTTAAATTTTAAAATGTGTTTACTGTATGCAAGATGAGTAATTTTTACAATTGGTTGCCTATAAAAAACCCGGAAAATTAATTTCCGGGTAATAAGAGTATATTTAGTTTTCTGTTTTCTGTTTTGAAATATTCTAAATTGTTATCGTCAGAATTTTATTTTCTATCTTCTGCTTTTTTTACAACAATTTGTCTTCCTTCAATTTCAACGCCGTTTAATTCTTCGATTGCTCTTAATGCATCGGCTTCATTTGGCATTTCTACAAAGCCAAATCCTTTTGAACGGCCTGAATCGCGGTCGTTAATAATTTTTGCTGAAGATACTTCGCCGTATTCTTCAAAGATTTCTTGCAATTTCTGATTTCGAACTTTGAAGTTCAAGTTTGCGATAAAAATGTTCATAATACTAAAAAAATGTTAAATGAATAAAATTTCGTTAAAGTTGGAAGCTAAATCAAGTGCGATAATTTAGTTTTAGATCATACTGCAATTTATTGCCCACTTATAACAATACAAAGGTAAATGCTTTTTTTTATTAAAAGCAAATGTACTAAATAGAAAAGTGCTTGTTTTTTATAATAATTTCTTGCAATTATTCCTTTAATAATGAGAAGATAAGGCAATCCTGCAATTGGTTATTTTTTATTACAGCTTTGTTTAAATGAGCTTCTTTTTTAAATCCGCATTTGGTCATTACACGAATCGATGCAATGTTCGAATCAAAAACATGGGCAAACAAACGATTGATATCAAAGTGCTTAAACGAATATTCAATCATTGCTATAAGTGCCTTGCTTGCAATTCCTTTATTCCAGTATTTCTCACCAAGCCAATATCCTATCTCAGCACTTTTTCTAAAAACATCAGTTTGCAAAATAATGCCAATTCCTCCAACGGCTGTCCCTTTGTATTCAATGGCAAAATTTGTTAAGGGTTGATCCTGATTGGCAATTTTAATCCATTCTTTGGCAGCCATTTCGGTATAAGGGTAGGGGAATTCGTCGCGCAAATTATCCCATATCTTTTTATTGTTGGCATTTTTTGAAAGTGACTTATAATCTTTTTCTTGCCAGTTGCGGAGTTTTATATATCCCAGATCAATCATTTTGAAAATTGTAAATTACTTTAAAGATAAAAATATATTTATTAAAAGCCACTTGTTGTTAATTTCTGTTAATGCAATTATTCTGTTTTTAAAAAACTGTATCTTAGCATCATGAGAAAACCAGCCATACGTATTGTAGTTTTTTTGGGTGTAATTTCAATTATTGGAGTTATTGCAATTCAGGTGTACTTTTTTCAAATTAGCTTTAACAACGAGGAGCGAAAGCTAAACCAAAAAATACAGGTGGCACTGTGGGATGTGGTAGAACAAATTTACCTGTTAAATAATGTCAGGCATGTTGGTAAAAATCCTGTATATCAATATTCATCCGATTATTATGTGGTGAACGTGAATGATTTTATTGATACCGATGTGTTGGAACACTTTTTAATCCGCACTTTCGAAAAACAAAATATTCGGCTCGATTTTGAATACGCTATATACGACTGTATGCATGACGAGATGCAGTATGGGCGGTACGTAAATTTAAGTAACAAAAAGGATAAACCATCACAAGTTGGATTGCCCAAGCACGATGACTTTATCTATTATTTTGGGATTTATTTCCCATGGCGAAAACAGTATATTCTCGGAAACATAAACAGTGTATATTATTTATCTGCAATTCTCATTTTTGTAATCTTATTTTTAGCTTATGCTCTGATTGTTATCTTGCAACAACGACGCTTCTCTGAGTTGCAAAAAGATGTGGTAAACAATTTAACACACGAATTTAAAACGCCGCTTTCATCGATTATCTTATCGTCGGAAGTGCTAGACGATTATGAGATTGTTTCTGAGCCCGACAGGATAAAGAAGTATTCTTCAATTATAAAGGATCAGGCGAATTCATTATTAACCCATATTGAAAAGGTTTTGGGGATGAGCGCCATTGAGCATGCAGGTAAACTTGAAAAAGAATATGTTCATCTGCACAAACACATTGAAAATTTGCTTGGCGAAATTGCAACCAGATCAAAAAATCAAAATGCTCAATTCCACTACCACCCGGATTCTCCAGATGATAAAATCTGTGCCGATAAATTCCATTTAAATAATCTACTTTTTAACCTGGTAGATAATGCTTTAAAATATGGCAAAGAAAGTCCGGTGATTGAGATCTCCACAAAATCTGAAAATAAGAAACTCCAA
>CAYVEW010000077.1:4499-14918 GCA_964450375.1 uncultured Bacteroidales bacterium | reverse complement strand
ATCGGGATCGTTCGCAATGACTTTCCTCTGACTTTTCGGACACCCTCATGTAAAAGGCTAATTTGCTTTAACGAAATATTTATAGTTTTTATTTTCTGGGTCCTTAGAACTACTTATGGTAAGTCCGTAAGTAACTCTAATTTTTTTATCTTTAGGTGGATACATAATGATCTCATTAATCGTAACACCGAATATGGTTTCGTTATCCCGCACAACCATTTTTTTCCAGCCATCATCAACCAGTTTATTAATATGATTTGTAAACCATTCTTCTAATTTAAGCATGGTTTCTTCGTCAACATCTTCCTTAATAAAAGTGATTACATAACTATCAGTTTTTTTCTTTACACTTTCGTACTGCAATTCTTCGGGAACTTCAATACCGGAAGCATCCAGAATGGCCATCATTCCTTCTTTTGTGCTTTTCGATAATTTTTTGGTTTCTTTCTTTGTTTCATCTTTGGCATCTTCCTTTTGTTCGGCTGAACCACCACACGAACTAATAATAAGAAATAAAGTTGCTGTTAATAAAATACTTAATTTTTTCATAAGAATTAATTTTAAGGATTTACGTAATTGATTGTGTACTTTACTAAATTACTAAAAAATTATAGGCGATTCAAACCTGATCTATCTTTTCTGTTAGACAATAAAAAAGCGGACTAAATGGTCCGCTCAACGATATATTCTTAAGGTTCATTATTTTATTTTCCAGTTGTGCCAACTATCTTTTACCGAATTACTAATTAAAGTTTGTGGATTTTGCTCTTTTTGGTTCACCAATGCAGATCGAATAGAAACCTGTTCTTTCAAATAATCAGATAATTCCTTGTAAGTAACTTCGCCTGCTGTTTCCTGAACTTTTTTTAATAAATAATATGTGAATAATCCATGATTTTTATCCTTATACGATAAAGAAGATTGTTCACCACTGCTTGCTGCAAATACAACTATATTGCCAGTCAAAACGTTTTCTTTAGGTTTTATTTTAACACCACGTGCCGATACTAAACCTTCATTTCGACCACCTCCGCTAAAACAGGCATCTAAAATTACGGTAACCTTCGCGGATGGATACTCGTTGAGTTGAGAATATAAATCGTTTAGTTTTACTGCAAATTGCAAGTCTGTGCCGTTAACATCAACCGGAATTAAATAAGGTTCATTGGTTAATTCTTCAGGAAAACCATGTCCGGCATAGTAAAATAAAATATCTGCTTTCCCATTTGAGTTTTTAATGACTGTATTTAATGCTTTTATAGATCGATTCATTTCAATGGCTTTAGCATTCTCCAAATAGATGATGTTATCTTCAGGTATTCCAAAAGTCGATTTGGCATATTCCTTTATAATTCGTGCATCATTTACAGCAAAATCAACATTCGATTCGCTATTCAATCCAGCTTGGTATGAACTATAATCTTCGTTTCCTATTATCAAGGCATATTTATTTTCATTTTTATTTTTAGCTAAAGGAATATTTATATCAATATCCGATGGACTATAAGTTTTCTTGATTTCTATCTGGTTTTTTTCCTCTGTAATGTATGTTCTATTCAAGTTTTTATTATCACGAATAATTGGATAGTTTCTATCCTCCTCCATTTTTGTGTAATAATTAGGTTTTTTGTCGATGTATTTATTAAAATCTTTTTTCCCTTTTTCTTCTGAAACAAATTTCCATCCATCAAGGTAATAGTTTTTTCCGTTTTCTACATCAATACTCATTTTATAACCATTCATTACTTCTATTTCAAGTTTTCCTTCAGAATATATTTTATATGAAAGAAATCTTCTACTATCCATTGGAATAGTATGAACTTTAACATGATTGAATAAAACAGGGTATTCAATTCCAACAATAGCTCTTGATCGGTAAACATAAATCATTGAGTAATCTTGATCCTGAGCAAAAAGGTTTAAGCTTAGAATTAACATCAGAGTAATTCCTAATAATCTTGTTTTCATTAACACGCTTTATTAATTATAAAACAGCTTCGTTAAATTCAGAATATATGCAAGGTAGCAAATACCTTATTACAATATATTCCTTTCGTCAAAATAATCAGAAAAAAGACAATTTTCTTGAATTTATCTAAAAAAATAAGCGGACATTCTTGTCCGCTTAACCTTTATTATTTTGTAAGTTTTTTATATTTAAATCGTTTGGGGGTATCTGTTCCTAAACGTTTGCGTTTATTTTCTTCGTATTCCGAAAATGAACCTTCGAAAAAATGCACATATCCATCGCCTTCGTAGGCTAATATGTGTGTGGCAATACGATCTAAGAACCAACGGTCGTGACTAATAACCACCGCACATCCTGCGAAATTTTCAAGGCCTTCTTCCAGCGCACGCAAGGTATTTACATCAATGTCGTTGGTTGGCTCATCGAGTAACAAAACATTTCCTTCTGCTTTTAATGCCAATGCTAAATGTAAACGATTTCGTTCACCACCCGAAAGCACACCGCACTTCTTCTCCTGGTCAGAACCGCTGAAATTAAACCTGGAAACATACGCGCGTGCATTCATTGTACGGTTGCCAAGTTGTATATTTTCCAAACCATCAGAAATTACCTGATATACCGTTTTCTCAGGATCAATGGCCTGATGTGTTTGATCCACATAGCTAATTTTAACCGTTTCGCCAATTTCCATGGTTCCTTTATCGGGTTGCTCCTGCCCCATGATCATTCGGAACAAAGTGGTTTTTCCCGCACCATTCGGGCCAATAATACCTACTATTCCGGCTGGTGGTAAAGTAAAACTTAAATCGTTTATTAAAACGCGATCATCATAAGCTTTGGTTAAACCTTCTACATTAATTACTTTATCTCCTAAACGTGGCCCGTTTGGAATGTAAATTTCCAGTTTTTCTTCTTTTTGTTTTACATCTTCGTTCATCATTTTATCGTAAGCCGATAAACGTGCTTTTGATTTGGCATGACGCGCTTTTGGAGCCATACGCACCCACTCAAGTTCTCTTTCGAGTGTTTTTCTTCGTTTCGAAGCTACTTTTTCTTCCATCTGTAAACGCGTCGATTTTTGTTCTAACCACGATGTGTAGTTTCCTTTCCAGGGAATTCCTTCGCCACGGTCCAATTCCAGAATCCATCCGGCAACATTATCGAGAAAATACCGGTCGTGCGTAATACAAATCACAGTTCCTTTATATTGTTGCAAATGTTGTTCGAGCCAGTTCATACTTTCTGCATCCAGGTGGTTGGTAGGTTCGTCCAGAAGTAATATATCAGGTTCCTGCAATAGTAATCTGCACAGAGCAACTCTTCTGCGCTCCCCACCTGATAATTCTTTTACCGGCTGATCGTCGGGAGGGCATTGCAAAGCATCCATGGCACGGTTTAGTTTTGTATCAATATTCCATGCATCTAAGTGGTCTATTTTTTCCTGTAAGCTTGCTTGTTCTGCCATTAGTTTATCCATGGCATCGGGATTTTCGTAAATCTCAGGTAACTCGAATTTCTTATTTACTTCTTCGTATTTCTGAAGAACATCAGCAATTTCCTGAACACCTTCCATCACAACTTCTTTCACTGTTTTATTTTCGTCGAGTTGCGGTTCCTGATCAAGTAATCCGACCGAATAGCCCGGAGCAAAAACCAATTCTCCGTTAAACGATTTATCCTGGCCGGCAATAATGCGTAATAAGGTTGATTTTCCACTTCCGTTTAAACCAATTATTCCAATTTTGGCTCCAAGATAAAACGAAAGGCTTATATCTTTAATAACCGTTTTGTTTGGCGGGTAAGTCTTGCTTACCTTATACATTGAAAAAATGATTTTTTTATCGTCTGACATATACTTTGGTTTATTAATTTTAGTTTAAATAATAAGCAATGCAAAATTACGAAATATGTTTAGAGTAAATATTGTTCAGTTAAGTATTTTAGAAATTAGATATAGATAATGTAAGAATTCGCAAATAATAACTACTTATTGAATTGTAATTAAATTAACCAAATAATTAACTTGTGATGAAGACACTTATCCTTTCTTTAGTCATTTCTTTTGTTAGTCTTGTTGCCTTAAGTCAAGATTATTTTCAACAAGAAGTAAATTATAAGATTGATGTAAAACTAAATGACACTGAGCATTCTTTAAATGCATATATTGAAATTGAGTATATTAATAACTCGTCAAATACACTTGATTTTATTTATTTCCATTTATGGCCAAATGCATATAAAAATGGAAAAACTGCTTTAGCAAAGCAAAAACTTGAATCCAGCAAATATAAATGGTTCGAGAATGAATACAGTACTGGTTATATCGATTCATTAGACTTTAAAATTGATGGTAAAAAAGCAAATTGGGAATATGATTCTGAGCATATTGATATTTGTAAACTTATTTTAAATGCCCCTTTAAAACCTGGTAACAAAATTATAATTACCACACCATTTTATGTTAAAATCCCGAGTAGCTTTATTTCTAGATTAGGACATGGTGGACAATCTTATCAAATTACACAATGGTATCCAAAACCTGCAGTATATGATAAGTATGGTTGGCATCAAATGCCTTATTTAAACATGGGTGAATTCTATTCTGAATTTGGTTCTTTTGATGTTTCCATCACTCTTCCAAAAAATTACGTAGTTGGAGCAACAGGCGATTTACAAAACGAAGAAGAAATTCAATGGTTAAATGAGTTAGCGAAAAAAACTGCACAAATTGAAAAATTTGACAAAAGTGATAGATCATTTCCAAAATCAGATAGCATTTTAAAAACCATAAGATATATACAAAAAAACATTCATGATTTTGCATGGTTTGCCGATAAACGTTTCCATGTGCTTAAAGGAGAACGAGAAATGCCACAAACAGGTAAAAAAGTAACTTGCTGGGCTATGTTCTTAAATAAAGAAGCAGATTTATGGCAACGTTCCATAGAATATATTGGTGATGCCTTATACTATTACTCTAAATGGTATGGAGATTATCCATATAATAACTGTACAGCGGTTCACTCATCAATTAGTGCTGGTGGTGGTATGGAATATCCAAACATAACTGTTATTGGAGATTCGAGAAAAGACATGTCTTTAGAAATGGTTATTATGCATGAAGTTGGACACAACTGGTTTTATGGTATGTTAGGATTTAACGAACGTGAGTTCCCATGGCAAGATGAAGGAATTAATAGCTTTAGCGAAGCTCGTTATATGACAGAAAAATACAAGAATGATGATCGTTTATATAAAATGGCCTTGACCGAAAAACAAGCTAAACTATTAAATGTAGAAAATATACCATATAAAAGATTTCATCTATACTCATATCTTTTAACAGGTAGATTTAACATTGATCAACCTGCTTCATTACATTCTACAGATTTTACATCGAGTAACTACGGACAGATTATTTACCATAAAACATCATGTGTTTTTGATCATTTGCATGCTTACTTAGGTGAAGATCAATTTAATGAAATCATGCAAGACTTTTTTAAAAAGTGGCAATACAAACATCCATATCCTGAAGATATTCGTGCAGCCTTTGAAAAAGGCAGTGGCAAAGATCTTAGCTGGTTGTTTGATGATTTATTATCTACAACAAAAAAATTAGATTATAAAATTACCGGATTACGTAATAATCAGTTAACCGTAAAAAATAAGGGAATGATTAATGCACCTTTCCCTGTTACAGCTATAAAAGATGGAGATGAAGTATTTACAAAATGGTACGAAGGTTTCAGTAATAAAAAAACATTGCAACTTCCTGATAATAATAATTACGACTATATTCGAATAGATCCGGATTATAATATGCCTGAAATGTATACACAAAATAATTACATCAGAAAAAAAGGCTTGTTTCGTAAAGTAGAGCCCATTCAATTGCAATTAGCTGGTATTATTGAAGAAACAGAAAAATCAAATTTAAATGTTTTCCCCGCTATGGGATGGAATCAATATAACAATTATATGCTGGGCTTATTATTTTATAATTCATTTTTCCCAAGAAATAAGTTTGAATACCAACTAATGCCTATGTATGGTTTCGGGAATCATAATGTAGCAGGATATGGAAATGTTGAATATCATATTCTACCTTATAGCTCAGTATTTAGAGAAGTAACACTTGGAGTTTCGGGTAAAAGATACGCTTACAGCAATGCATCCGACGATTTTTATCATCAATTTAAAGGAGAAGTTAATTTTCATTTACGAAGAAGTAATCCAAAAAGTAAGTTAAAAAACAATATCATTTTAAGTGGTACAGTAGCTGATAATATCTCTGATATAATAATTGATGATGAACCAGATTTACAAACTTTCATTAATCTTGATTATATTCATCAGAACAAAACATTTAATCCATATTCATTAAGTGCAAGTGCACAGTACAATAAAGATTTTGTAAAAACAAATGCAGAATTCAATTATACCTGGAATTATAAATACAATAAATCAATTGGATTAAGGCTTTTTGCAGGTGGTTTTCTGTATACCAGCGATAATTATAATCCGATTTATAACTATGGAGTAAGCGGTATTTCAGGAGTTGGAGATTACACCTATGATAATTTATTTTTAGGTAGATTCGAAGATCCTGAAGGAACCAACCTATGGGGCAAACAATTTGTACCTAACGATGGTGGTTTTACAATTTATGCTCCACATTTTACTACTTCCGATTGGATTGTTTCTTTAAATACATCAGCTGCTATACCGTATTTACCAAACATACTAAATTTTCATGTTTATGGAAACATTGCAGCATTTGGAACTCCACAAACCTATGGAGCTTATGAAAATACAAACAGAATTGCCTGGGAATGTGGTATACAATATCGCATAGGAGGTGAAACGCTTATCGTATCACTTCCATTATTAATGTCGAAACAGTTAAACGACTACAGTGATAATGTACATAGTAAATTTTACGAACGTATAAGATTTAGTATTGATGTTAGTAAATTAAATGTATTTAATGCTTTCGAAAATTTTATGCCTTAAATATTTTTGAATACCATTTTTTAAAAGAAAACAAGTTGTTCATATTTAGATAAACTCAATATGACAACTTGTTTAATTTTTATCTGATACTTTCCCTATAGTTATCGGATATCACAGTTTAGACTTCAAAATGGTTTTTAGAACACCAATTATGAAATTGTAAACTCTAAATCCAAATCTTTTAAAGTTTCATCTTTTGGTTTTGAAGTTTTTGTATCCCAACCACGCAATTTATAGTAGTTCGTTAAATCTCGTTTAAATTCATTTTTATTAACGATAGCTCCTTTATGATCGCCAATGGTAAATTTATTTTCGAAAAATTTTGCAGGTAAGGTATCATCATTCACATCAAAACCTTCGCGATAATTAAACATTTTTTCGAGTGTAAATATGCGCGAACCGGCTTTATTAATATCATCTTCTGTCCATTCCATACCTGATATAGCCGATAAGAAATTGGCATAGCTCAGTTCATTGTTATACCATCTGCTTGCAAAACTACAAGCTGCAAGCGAATCTCGAAGAGCTGCCTGATCCTGCCGATCTGGCGAACCTCCATTCATATGGCATGCGCCCCTATTGCTGGTAGCATAGGTAATACTCCAATAATCAGAATTTACGGGTACATTCCATGCAGCCAGTTCGTGTCCTTTTACATGTATGGCAAATTTATCTGATTCGTGGCCTAATTCCTGAGCCATATATTTTACACCGCGACAAGCAAGATCACCAATACCTTCGCGCCTGCACATTTTATGTAACATTTCCAGTGCTGCATCAACATTACCCCATGTGAGTTCTATATTTCCAAGATACTTGCTATCAATTATCCCTTTTTCGTATGCTTCCATTAGGAAACCAATGGTATTACCTGCCGATATAATATCAATGCCATAATCGTCGGAAACAGCAATTAGCTTTTGTAATCCCGATAAGTCTGATATTAAAAGATTTGCACCTAACATGGTTCCAGTTTCGTATTCAGGACCATCGTGGACAAATACACTGTAAGCTCCTTTGGCAATGCCCGATTTTTTACAAGCTAATGCACATGAAAAACAAGCAAAATCTCGTTTCCACACTTTTTCACGATTGGATTCTGTTCCAATTTTCTCAATTTCGGTATAAGTTCCTTCGCTATAATTTTTTACTGCCTGAGTTCCGTTTCGGCTCGACGATGCCAATGCGTTTGCTGTACCACCATGTCTCCATCCTTGCAAGGAATCGGTATGATCTTCGCGGAAAGATTTTCGTACTTTCGAGAGTAAATCAAGGTATTTTTTATGATTGCCTAACTCGAGTGTTTTAGTTCCTTTTATTGCAATGGCTTTCAGGTTTTTCGATCCCATTACACAACCCGTACCACCACGTCCGGCTGCACGTGCTGCTGTGTTTAAGATACATGCCATAGGTACTAGATTCTCGCCAGCAGGGCCAATATAACAGGATTCAAATTTTCTGTCGCCCAACTCGTCTATGAGTGCATTATCAAACTCTTCGGTTCCCATACCCCAGAATTTACCAGCGTCAACTATTTCCACATCATCATCTACAATTTTTATATAAACCGGTTTTGGAGATTTTCCTGTTATACAAATGCCATCATATCCGGCAAAACGAATTTCGGGCCCAAAAAAACCACCCATATTGGAATAGCTAACCGTTGAACCATGTTCGTATTTCTCGTTAACCGACGAAGTTCTGGTCGATTTGGTTACAACACAAGTTCTTGATGATGATGGAATTGGTAAACCTGAAAATGGTCCAGGCATAAATAGCAAGGCGTTTTCTGGTGCTAAGGGATCAACTCCTGCATGCGGCAATTTATCCCACAGTATTTTTGTTCCTAAGCCACGACCACCAATAAAGCGTTTGATATCTTCTTCAGGAATTTGTGTTTTTTTTATTTCTCCTGTGGTAAGGTTTATATCTAATAATTTTCCGTAATATCCTTTTAATGTCATGATTTTTACACTTTAATTTGATATAATTTTTCGATTAATCTCTCTGCAATTTTCGCAGGAGAAAGGTTTGCTAAATCACGATCAGCAGGCATTTCAATATAACTCAAAGCGCCGAATGGGCAATTTTCTACACATTGCGGGTTGCCGTCGCACAGAGTACACATATGTTCTGGCTTGTTTGTCACCGGATTTGGATGAATAATACCACCACGTGTTCTTTCACATGCTTTTGCACACTGCATACATCCAATGCAACGTTCAGTATCATTTTTGATGGTATAATTCTCGTCGCGGTACAATGCCTTGCGACCGGTAATTAAATCAGGTTTAATCGGACAAGCTTCAATGCATGGTGCATCGGGACAGATTGCACAAGTACTCGGAATATCAATATCTGGATTAAAATGATACACCTTAATATTTGCTAAATGTGGGTTACCTACTCCATGTACTTTTTCACCATTAATGATTATTGGATGATTATAAGCTGCACATGCCGTTTCGCACGTTCTACATCCTGCACATTTTTCGAAATCAACACTAATCGCTTTGATTAAATGTTTTTCATTATCCTTGAATATGCGAAATCCGAATGTTCCCAAAACAATTAAACCACCACCGCCAAACGCAATATCCTGAAGAAAATGACGTCGTGTATATTTAGATGTTTTTTTCATGTATTCATTGTTTTAATAATTTTAAAAAGGCCTTATAAGCTAGCAATCATAATAATTGCTTTTTAAAGCTACTTGCAGTAAGTGCTTTATCTTTTGTTACCCACCGAAAGAAAATAAACAAAAATTGACCCTATCAATACAAATACTGCAAAATTGTAATCGAAACCAGATTTTAAATTAATAAAAGCCTGATAACCTGTGACAAGAATCAGAATAAGTGATGAAAAAACGGTTAAGCCGCCACGATATAAAAAACCGCCTATAAACAATAAAGCTGAGAATATAATGTATAATGCAGCTACATAAAACATGATACTTTTAAAATTAAACAGTGTAAACGTATCCCAATAGCTTGTTAATACAAAAAATACTACTGCGAAACGCATTAGCCAATTGGCGAGTGGGTTCAATCCTTTTGCTGGTCTCATAATTTATCTTATTTAAAAATGTACATTTAAGCCTAAGCGATATGCAATTGTATTCATATGGCTTTCAGCCTATTAAGATATGAAATCTTTTAAGTTAAGACCAAATAGTTTTACCTGAAGTTTTAATTGGGAGTTTAATATGGAATTAATCTAACTAAAATTAGGTTAGAGTTTAGAGAGTTATGCAGTATTAAGAATCGGATAACTATTTTATTAATTATGTTTTAAGCAAATAATTGACTTATGAAATAACCAATCAGCACGATTAAAATGTCCTTGCGGTTATATGCTTTGTTGACAAATAATCCAGTTTTTAGTAGAGCTTTGTTTTTGTACCCAGAACTTTAAACTTTAAACTTTAAACT
>CAYVEW010000077.1:0-4399 GCA_964450375.1 uncultured Bacteroidales bacterium | reverse complement strand
AACTCTGAACTATATCACTTCAAATTCTTCGGTTTTAATCCATCCTTTACTTCCATCACTAAGTTTGATTTCGTTCCAATCCGATATTTTATCTTCTAACCAAACTTTAGTTCCTTCGTGCAAAACAAATAAATCATTACCACTGGCATCGGGCGAACTCTTAACCGTAACCGATGGATTGATTATTATAGCTGTATTGCTGGCCATTAATTTTTGCTTCTGCTGATACGAAAAAATAAAACTTATAACCGTAACAACAAAAACAATAAAAGCAATCCAGAATGAAAGTTTCTTAACACCTACACTCCTGGTAAATAGATACATAGAAATAAAGAATAAGCTTACAATAAAGCTAATGATACTAATTATAGCCCAGCGATCCGATGAGAATATATTTTTAACACCACGTATCCATGCTGTTAAGAAAAACACAGGCAGTACTTCAATTTTATCAACCACCAATCGGTTAGCTAATTCAAGATTGTATTTAATATCCTGATCGTTTGGTTTTAATTGCAAAGCCCGCTCGTAATTCAGAATTGCTTTTGCCACAACATTTTGCTTATAATAAGCATTTGCCAAATTAAAATACAACTCGGACGATTCATATCCCTGATCAAGAATTTTTTCATATTTTGCAGTTGCTTCCTGAAAATCGCCTTGTTTAAAATCATTATTGGCACTATTAAAAAGTGTATCGCTTTGTTGTGCATAAGAAACAATCGATACCATGGATAATATAATAATGATACATCTTTTCATAATCACTTCTCCCCTGCTATTTAAGTTTCTGTTGTAATTTACTGATTACCTTAATCGCATCCTTATACAGCGTATCCGTTTTGGTTTCTTCGGTGGCCGGTGCATAACGGGCATACTCACAACGATCAATGATATTTAAAATCTGATCGATATATTCTTCATCAACCTTTTTGTCTAACATTTCTGAGTGTGCATTATCTTTTGAAAGCATCGCAACAGGAATTCCGAGTTTATCGCTAATATAACCCCACAGTGCTTTTACCAGTTCTTCGTAAAACTCTTCCTTTTGGTTTTGCTTCATGAAGCCAGCAGCTTTCTTAAGGCGTTTGCGGGCATATTTATTTGCTTTTTTGTTTTTAACTAAGAGTATATTTTCGTTCTCTTTCAATTTCTTTCTACGAATAAAAAGAACGGATAGAAATATCAATATGCTTGCAAGATAAAACGCGAAGAATATTCTGGAACCGAATAAAAACTGATTGACTTTTTTAAATTCAACTTCCTTCGTTTTTATAAACCGGATGTCCTGCCCTAAAAATTTCAGGTCTTCTTTTGTAAAGGCTGTTGAAACAGTTATGCTGGTATCACCTTCCGATTTTTCAACCTTTAAATTAAACGGGCCCGCTTTTTCTAATTTATACTGATTTGTTTCGGTATCGAAATACGAAAAAGAAAATGCCGGTATTGTAAACTCTCCTGCATGCCTTGGAATAATTAAATATTCAAAAGTTTTATTCCCGATGGCACCATTTGCAGTTGGTTTAATATTATGTGTAACTTTTGGATCATACACATCGAAATCGGCAGGGAATTCAATATTTAGCGGACTAATATATTTTAAATTACCATTACCCGATATTTTAATTTTTAAATTTATGGCATCATTGGTTTTTACCTGATTTCTATCAAGCGATGCGTCCATTTTAAAAGTTCCTACAGCACCCGAAAAATCGTAAGGTTTATTTCCCGGCAACGGATCAACCTGAATTGTTACCGAATTACTAATTAAATTGACTCTCACATTATCATAGCTTCCAAAAAACTCGTCGAACATGCTTCTGGATCTTCGGGTAGATGGTTTCTGATAAACAATTTCAATTTCTGAAGGCGTTAAAGTAATTTTACCTTCTTTTTGCGGATACAGAATAAATTGCCGAACAATACCGGTTCTGTAGATAGCGCCGTTAATATTTTCCTGGCTCCATCTAAATTCATTCTCAACTTCGTCGCTTATAAAGCCTTCGAATGTAGGCAGCTTCATTCCTCCATTATCAACAATGTTAACTTTAGTGTACAATTTTATGGTAGCAATTAAGTGTTCTTCTCTGTGCACCCTTGCTTTGTTAACAAGCAACTTTAAGTAAACATCATTATTAGAAGCCTGATTTGAAGAAGTGCTGCTTTGAGTTTGATTGGCTGTTGCGGCATTACCAGCCTGTGTATCTGGTTTTTCTCCCGCTTTAATCACTTCAATTTTAATTGCATTCGATTTATAGGTTTTATTATCTACCGTAACCTGAGCCGGTGGAATATTAATTTCTCCCGTGCGCGAAGCCTGCACTACGTATGTATATCGCTGTTCGAAGTTTTGCGTTACCTTGCCATTAATTATACTTACATTGCTCGATTGTGAAGTACTGGGCCCGGCCAATACCAATATACCATCTACGGCCTGTGCCGAAAAATTCTGCGATTGGGCATTTACCGTATAAATTAAGCGAAACTGTTGGCCAACTTCAACAATTTCAGGAGCGGTTGCAGTAAATGTAACATCTTGTGCAAACGAACATTTTGCAAACAATAAGAATATTATTATGTAATACCACTTTTTCATCATCACCTTATTTTTTTACCATTCCTTCTCAGTTTTTACCTTAGTTGCTGCCTGCTGTTCTTTTACTTTTTGTTGTGTTTTTTTCTCATCATTCTCTAAGGCTTGCAATAAACGCTGAGCATCTTCTTTTGAAATTTTAGGCTGTTGCTGCTCTTGTTCTTTATTTTTATCTTGCTGATCTTGCTGATCTTGTTTATTTTGATCCTGGTTTTGGTTTTGATCTTTCTGATCCTGATTTTGCTGCTGATCCTGATTATCTTGCTGGTCCTGGTTTTGATCTTTATTCTGATCCTGGTTTTGTTGCTGTTCTTGTTGTTCCTGCAGCTTTTTCTGAGCATAAACTAAATTATACTTTGTATCCATATCGGCCGGATTATTTCGTAAGGCATTTTTATACGCTTCGATACTCTCCTGCAACTTATTACTTTTTAATAATGAATTACCCAGGTTATGATAAATCTTTGCCTTTTCTTCTTTGCTAAGCTCCAACTCGGCTATTTCGTTAAACTGATTTATTGCATCCTCATACTTTTCCTGTTTGTACAAGGCATCACCCACATTAAATATTGTTTTATGTGATTTGTTCTCTTCCACATCGGCTGCTTTTCTGTAAGCAATTTCCGACTCTTCGAAATTTGAATCATCAAATGCTCTGTTTCCCTGACGAATATATTTTCGTTCTTTTTGAGCCATGGTATCAAAAACCAATAATGCTAAAGTAATCATCAAAATCAACTTAAACCATCTCATAACTAAGCATTAATTTTAAACAGGTTAAAACTATCAGACCATTTACTTTTTCTTTCCGGAATAAACACATCCAGTAAAATAAAGAATAAAGCAATGGCCAGTAAATATTGGAAACGGTGTTCAAAGTCGGTATATACCCTTTCTTCCATTTCCTTTTTCTCCATTTTATTTATCTGCTCAAACAATTTATTTAAGCCAGTTTGCGTATTATTAGCGCGAATAAATATTCCACCACCTGCGGTTGCTATTTTTTGCAACATACCCTGGTCGAGTTTAGTTATCACCGTTTTTCCATCCTTATCTTTCTGAAAGATTGTTTGCCCGTATGCTTTCTGAATAGGTATTGGAGCTCCTTGCGAACTTCCCATGCCAATAGTATGCACAGCAACTCCCTTCTTAATAGCTAATTCAGCAGCTTTTACAGCGTCATCTTCATGATTTTCACCATCCGTAATAATGATTAAGGCTTTTTCCATTTCGCTTTCGGGGGTAAACGAATTCATAGCCAGATCGATTGCCGAACCAATGGCTGTGCCCTGTTTCGAAACGATATTTGTATTAATTGATGATAAAAACATTTTAGCCGCCGAGAAATCGGATGTTACAGGAACCTGAATATAAGCATCACCTGCGAATACAATTAAGCCAATTCGATCATTTTCCATCTCATCAATCAGCTTTGAGATTGCTTGTTTTGCCCTTTCCAGGCGATTTGGTTTTATATCTTCGGCCAACATACTATTTGATACATCCAGAGCAATAATGATTTCGGCGCCTTTTCGCTTTACCTTTTCCAGTTTTGATCCAAACTGTGGATCTGCCAAAGCAAAAATGATACTTACAATGGCAATGCTTAGAAAAATAAATTTAAGTACCGGGCGGCTTTTGGAAACGAATGGCATTAATTGCTCCATAACACTCATGTCGCCAAATTTGGCCAGCGCTTTGCGTTTATAATACTGTGCTAATCCGAATAACAGAATTAATACAGGGATTAATAACAGCAAATACAAATATTCCGGATTTCCAAATCTAAACATAATTCAATTTCAA
>CAYVEW010000076.1:0-15214 GCA_964450375.1 uncultured Bacteroidales bacterium | reverse complement strand
TGTTAGCTTTGATTGCCGGAATCATACCGGTATTTTTAAACCAGGAAATACAAACAGGTTTATGGATACATGGTCACTTACCTATAATTGGCGAATTACATTTGGGAACACCACTCCTATTTGACACCGGAGTGTTCCTCGTTGTTGTGGGTGTTATTTTAACAATCATATTTAGCATTATGGAGGTATTAAAATGGAACTGATTTTAGCAATATTTATAGGTCTTCTATATGCAAGCGGCGTTTATCTGGTTTTAAGGCGAAGTATAGTAAAAGTTATTTTAGGTGTATTTGTTCTTGCAAACGCCACCAACTTAATAATATTTCTTGCCGGCGGAATAAAGAGAAATGGTGCACCTTTTATACCCGAAGGAAGTGAGCAGATAGATGTTTCAACCATTAGCGACCCATTACCACAGGCCTTAATTCTTACAGCTATTGTAATCGGATTAGGAATTGCTGCTTACATTTTAGCTTTAAAATATCGTTATTTTGAAATTACCGAAACACATGATTTAGACCAACTTAGTAAAACAGATCAAAAATGACCATATTACCTTTAGCTATAGTTACACCTTTGCTGTTTATTATTCTGTCTTTACTCATACAGAATGTTCGGGTTAAAAATACATTATCGCTGTTTTTTGCCTTTTTAAATATTGGTATAGCTTTAACCATTTTGATTGAAGTTAACCAGTGGGAGATGCTAAAAACACAAATGGGTTCGTGGCCTGCTCCTTTCGGAATTACTTTGGTGGCCGACCGGTTTAGTGCTTTTATGCTTTTTATTGCTGCATTGGTGTTTTTATCGGTAACAATTTATTCTGTTCAATCCATTGATAAAGAAAGAATAAAAAATAATTACTTTCTTTTTACATATGGCATATTAATGGGTGTTAACGGTAGTTTTCTTGCAGGAGATATTTTTAATTTATACGTATGGTTTGAAGTAATGCTTATGGGCTCGTTCATTCTAATAAGTTTTGGAGGTGAACGCGCACAACTCGAAGGTGCAATCAAATACTTAATACTAAACCTGATATCATCATTTTTCTTTGTTGCCGGAATTGGTATTTTATATGGTAAAATGGGAAGCCTGAATTTTGCTGATTTGGCTTTAAAATTTTCACAAATTGGCGATTTCCCAAGTTTGTTTGAACCATCGCTCATATTGCTATTAGTCGGATTTGCTATTAAAGGAGCTCTATTTCCGTTTTTCTTCTGGTTACCGGCATCGTACCACACACCACCACCGGCCGTATCGGCTCTGTTTGCAGGGCTACTGACTAAGGTGGGTATTTATTCCTTAATTCGGGTGTATACCTTGTTTTTACACTATTACGATTACTTCTGGAATCCGATTATTCTATGGATAGGAATTTTATCGATGGTTGTAGGAGTAATTACGGCAACATCACAATACGATTTCAGAAAAATATTATCATTTCATATTATTAGTCAGGTTGGATATGTAATTATCGGACTTGCGTTTTACAGCGTTGCAGGCCTTGCTGCTGCCATATTTTTTCTGGGCCATAACATGTTATCGAAAACAAATGTATTTCTGGTTGCCGGTTGGGTGCATCGTGAGCGAGATACCTTAAACCTGAAAAATTTAGGCGATATGTTTAATAAAAATACTTTGTGGGGAGTTATTTTCTTCATATCAGCCTTTAGCCTGGCGGGTTTACCCCCATTAAGCGGATTTGCCGGCAAATATTTAATTATTAAAGCAGGTATAGAAAACAATCAAATTTTGGTTGCTATGGTAGCACTTTTCGTAGGGCTTTTTACTTTATTCTCGATGGTAAAAATCTGGATTGAAGTTTTTTGGAAGAAATCTCCGGAACAAGCAGATAAAGAAAATATTAAATCAAATAATTTGCCCTATGGATACATGCTAAGCGGTTCGATCATTTTAGCATTTGCAATAATTGTAATGGGAGTTTGGGCCGAACCAGTTGCTGCATTTTGCGAAAAAGCAGCTACAGATTTGCTTAATAGTCAAAAGTATATCAATTTTGTATTGGGATGAAAATTATACAATCAGTAATAAAAATTATATATCGATTAGTAAACCTTGGTTTTTTATTTATTTACTTTACATATAAAGTAATAAACTCGGGTTGGATCGTTGGATTGCTTGTAATTAAAGGCTACAAAGGCGAAAACGAAGGAACTCTGGAATATCATTTGCAAAACACAGCCCCCTGGCACATTATTCTGCTTTTTAATTTGATTAGCATGACTCCAGGATCGTTAAGTCTGGATATTTCGGAAGATCATAGTAAAATATATGTCCACTTATTAAATATGAAAGATCAAAAAGATTTTTTACAAACAACGAAGCGAATTGAAAAAATGTTATTGAGAAGCCTTAATAACCGTGTAACAGAAAAACAACAAAATACGAATTAAAATGGAAGAATCGGGAAAACTATTTCTTGAATATGTTTCGCTCGTGTCTCTTTGGATCATGACACTGAGTTTAATATTCCCGCTATATCGTTTATTTAAAGGGCCAACATTACCCGACCGGGTAGTAGCACTCGATCAGATTGCTTTTATTATTGTTGGTATTATAATATGCGATATTTTTTATACACGCAACACCATGTTATTGGATGTGGTTTTAATTGTCTCTTTTTTACTCGTATTCGGATCGATGATTATTGCCAGGTATTTATATAAAAAACAAAACGAAAATGGTTGATTATATTGCAGGCATATTGGTTTTACTTAGCGCAGTAATGATTTTTATTGCTTCGGTTGGCATTGTGCGTTTCAATAGCTTATATACACGTATGCATGTTGTTACAAAGGTTTCATCCTTTGCTTTTGTACTGATGCTAATTGCTTTAAACATTCTTTTCTTTAACTGGAGAATTGCACTGCTTTCCTTAATCATTTTTCATGTGCTCATTTTTCTATCACCCATATCGGCACATTTGATTGCTAAAGTTTCTCGTTTTATAAATAAGAACACAGATGACAACTGATACCCTTTGTGAATTAAACTGTTAAATATTTGAACAAATTATGAACCAGTGTTTTATTTCATTGAATTATTCAATATCTTTATTGCAAAGAATATAAAAATGGAAATTTCAGCCGACACTCTTGAGTTTTTATTGATCTTATTGCTATTTGCTTACGTGGTTTATTTGCAATTACAACTAACCAAAAAAAACAATATCTTAAAATCGGTTTACGAAAAAATTGATAAACCAAATAGCAAATTAAATAAAGATGATATAATTCGATTTCTGGAAAATATAAAGAATCCGGATTATTCAGGTGTTGTTACGAAAGACAAGTTTCTTGATAAAAAAGTAAGCAATTTTCTTTTTGACAATGAGTCGGAAGTAAATCTTTTTCTGCACTATACAACATCTGAGAATGTAGCAGAAACAATACTGCGGAATGGTTTTAAGTTTGTTAATTCGTTTTACAAAACTGCCGAATATATTTATAACGACGAACTATATCTTATTCACAGACACCATGAACATAAACAGTTCGGCGCTTATGTAATTGTTATCTGTATCTCAAAAGAACTCTTCAGGAAATATACCTCTGAATTAAATAAAATAAAATCGAAAAATATTGCAGTGGAGCAGCTACTAACTGAAACACCACCATCGCTTGACGAAAACGCCGAAGAAGTTTATACCCTCCCGAAACAATTCATTAAAGGTTATTTTAATTACACCGATGGAGAAATTGTTAGAAATCCAGATTTTGATGCTAATTACAATTCTGATTCATTCAAAAATAATTTACAAAAGCTTGTTCATCATTAGAGTTTCATCTTTTCATTTAAAGTTTTATGTTTTTTACGATTCTACTTTTACTCATTGGATTAGTTTTATTAATTAAAGGTGCCGAATGGCTTGTTAACGGATCCTCATCCTTGGCACGGAAATATAATATCTCCGAACTTGTAATTGGCTTAACAATTGTGGCATTCGGAACATCATCGCCCGAATTAGTGGTAAATACCATTGCTGCTTTCGAAAATCACCCCGATTTAACGTTTGGTAATGTAATTGGAAGTAACATCGTGAATCTACTACTCATATTAGGAATAGCCGGAATCATAACGCCTATGATAGTTCAGCGAAACACAGTGTGGAAAGAAATTCCGCTATCTTTTGTGGCCATTATAGTTCTTTTATTTCTTGTGAACGATCACTTAGTTTTTAATAATAGTCAAAATATTTTAAGCCGGTTCGATGGCATAATTCTTCTCATCTGTTTCTCTTTTTTCATTTTTTATATTTTCCTGCAGATGAAGAAAGAAAAGAATTTAAAATCAATGGAATCCACTATTAGTAAAACCTACCTTATCTGGTTTTTTATCATTATCGGATTGGCATCGTTAATTGTCGGTGGAAAACTGATTGTAAACAGTGCGGTTAAAATTGCAACGGTATTCAATATTAGCGAAAAAATTATTAGTTTAACGATTATAGCAATCGGAACTTCATTACCAGAATTAGCAACATCAGTGGTTGCAGCCTTAAAAAACAATAAAGATCTGGCCATTGGAAATATAATTGGTTCAAATATTTTTAATATTTTTTTAATCTTAGGCATAAGTTCTCTCGTTCGCCCGCTAAGCTATCGTTCCGACTTTAACTTTGATCTTATCATGTTGGCAGGATTTACTTTATTACTGTTTATTGCAATGTTTACCGGAGTAAAAAAGAAACTCGACCGATGGGAAGCACTCTTGCTGCTATTATCATATATTGCTTATACCATTTATCTTTTAAAGTAAAGTATCACGGAATACGATAAGTAAAAACCACACATTATAGCTTAAAGATTTTAATGTTTAAACAAATGATATTTGGTGATCTTAAATTTAACTTTAAATGTCTGCTCTATGTCCGAATTATTATGCAAATAAGCTGAAAATCTATATACTTATGAACCTATAAACAATTTTATTGATTTTTACGTTAAATTCATTGATATTAGCATCAATAGTTAATTTTAAAAATTTATTTCATATTTTACACAAGTTGTAAAAGATTAGCAAATTAAATGACATAACATAAGCCGGGATTATTCATAGCAAAAAATGATGAAATTACCTGATGAAAGTATTTGCTTAGATTTTGAACACAAGAGATATTCAACTTTTATGTTCCAATCCCGTATAAAACGGTAAAAACATTATAACAAAATGATCACAGACGAAGGAGAAAATAGTAAAGACCCAACAAAAAACGAAAAATACATATTGATTGCTGAAGACGAAGAAACAAACTATTTGTTTCTTGTAGAATTACTTTCAGGCAGAAATTATACAATTTTACATGCACGAAATGGCGAAGAAGCAATAAAACATTGCAATGAAAATAAAAATATTATACTCATTCTGATGGATTTAAAAATGCCAAAGCTTGATGGTTTTGAAGCAACAAAAGAAATAAAGAAGATACGGCCTGATGTAAAAATTATTGCTCAAACTGCCTATGCCATGAAAAACGATAAAGAAAAAGCAATCCAAAGTGGCTGCGACGATTACATCTCAAAACCAATCGACATTCGCATTTTCAAAGAAATGTTATTAAAATATTTACCTGCTTAATTTTTCGCCTAAGTGGTAGCAAGAACTCAGAATTTCCTTATTGTTAAGCGCATCCTGTTTTGCCAGTTTTGAATCGAGTTGGAGTTTCGGATATAGCTCTTCTAGTTCTGCATCATTTTTTACTACTTGTTTTATTACAGCTAATCGTGTTGCCTGGATTACATGCAAACGGTTATTTTCGCCCAATACATTTTTCATATAATCAAATAAATCAATTACAGGTTTTGCGTCTGTATTATCGGATGATCCCATTGACAAAAGCAAAACAAAATCCTTCTCCCACGGAGTTCGCGGAGTATGTTTCACTCCTTGTTCGGTAATTTGAACATGAATAAACGATCTGAACCGGTCGATGAGTTTTTTTAATGTTGCAGTTACATAATGGAAATATATGGGCGAAGCAAAAACCAGCACATCTGCATCGTGTATTTTTTCTTGTATCTTACTCCATTCATCGCCGGAAATAGCACAGCGCTTTATTAAATTGCATCGCAAACAACCGTTGCAATATTCTATATTTAAATCTTTTACCAGAATATGCTCAATTTGATCGGAATGATTTGATGCTCCTTTGATAAAATTTTCGACCAAATAAGAAGTATTTCCATGCTTACGCATACTTCCATCCAGAATTAATATCTTTTTCATAGTTTTACTTTGTAAAGGATGTATCTTTAAAATAATCGCTCATAAAAATAATTTTGCCATTTTCGAAATAAAACCAGGTAAGCCCACTATTCGAATATAAAGCACCTTCCTTTTCTTCTCCCCTGTTTTCCCATTTTACGCAAGCTTTTTTATCATCAGAAACCACATCCGACACATGAAACTGTAAAACTTTATATTTTCTGAATAAAACATTAAAAAACAAAATAACTCGTTTCGCTCCCTTTATTTGATCAACACCCGGAAAATCAAAGGTCAGATCATCAGCAATATACGATTCGAATTCGGTAAAGTCGCGCTTGTTAATTGCACTAAACACACCAACCGCTAAGTCTTTGTTTGTAAGATTATTCATAACAAAATCGGGTTTAAACTATTTAATAAATATTAGAATCGCTAATTTTGTCGAAAATACTAATAATTTATTAAAATGTATAAGCATTTATTTGGCCCCGTTCCATCAAGAAGATTAGGTATGTCGCTGGGTGTGGATTTAGTTCCACATAAAGTATGTTCGTTAAATTGTGTATACTGCGAATGTGGTGCAACCACAAACTTAACAACAGAACGAAAAGAATACGTTCCGTACGATGAAATTATAAGTGAACTAACCGACTTTTTTAAAGCCAACGATAATCCGGATTACATAACCTTTTCGGGAGCAGGCGAACCAACCCTTAACATACACATCGGTAAAGTAATTGATTTTATAAAATCGAATTACAAAGTGCCGGTTGCTGTTTTAACCAATGGCAGCTTATTTAGCAATGCAGAAGTACGGAAGGAACTATTGCAGGCCGATTTAATTTTACCATCCTTAGACGCAGCAAATAATTTGGCATTTAAGAAAATTGACCGACCATCGAGCGACTTGAATATTGAAGATTATATCGATGGCTTAATTAAGTTCAGCCATGAGTTTGATGGCAGCATTTGGCTGGAAATAATGATTCTTCCGGGATTTAATGACGATCTTGAAAATCTGAGGGGTTTAAAAGAAGCTATTTTAAAAATAAATCCTGACAAAGTTCAGTTGAATACCTTAGATCGTCCGGGTGTAATTGATAAAATAAGGGCAGCAACAAGAATTGAACTGCAGAGCATTATCGATACCTGGGGACTAGATCAGGTTGAGATAATAGCTTCCACCGCTATACGAAAAGATAATCAATCATTTCGGAAAGATACTGAAAATGCCATACTGGAAACCATTTCGCGCAGGCCGTGTACTTTAGACGATTTACAAAAAATTCTGGGTTTGCATGTGAATGAAATTAATAAGTATCTGGATACCCTGGATGGTGATGGAAAAATTGAAACATACCGCCAGGAGCGCGGCATTTTTTATCAGTTAAAGAAATAAATATTCGTTAAATATTCCAATATTTGTAAAAATACCATTTTTTAGTATGGAGAATACCGTTTACACCATTTCGGCACGAGGAAAAAAACAAAATCAACCGGTTCAGGAATATTTTAAGAAATATTTTCCAAATATCCCTTTAAAGAAAATCGATAGTATTTTTGGATTTGTTGAACCAACATCCTTATATAGTGGCAGGCCATTTTTAACCCGGCAAATATCAGAAAAAGATTACCAGTTTTTGCAGGAACATAACATTGGATTACGAATTCCGTTTACCAACCACTACATTTCTGAAAAAGAGTATCAGAAATACAAACCCATACTGGAAAAATACCACAAACAAGGAAATTCGCTGATTATTACAAATGATGAATTTGTTAAATGGGTGCGTAAAGATTTTCCGCTTTATAAAATAGAAGCCAGTATTTTAAAAGAAATTGATAGCATTGAAAAAATTAACCAGGCGCTGGAATTGTACGATACCATTGTTCTGCCGATGAATGTTAACAACAATACAAAGCTTTTGGAAAGTATTGATCAAAAACATCGTATTACTTTATTTGGCAACGCAGGCTGTGCCTTAACCTGCCCGAACCGAATTTGCTACGATTATATTTCAAAACGAAATAAGGTGCTGGGAAATACAAATCTTATCTTCAGAAGTATTTATTATTATTACTCCTTTATTATTCGCCGTAAATGGTGCATGCACAAAATTAAACCACGCAAATTGCACGGTATCAAAGATTTTGACATTGATAAATACTACGAAATGGGTTTTACACGATTTAAAATGCTTCGAGAGCATTCGGGAAGAAAAACAGGATATTAAAAAACGAGTGCCGGCGGCACTCGTTTTGGTTTTCATTTAAAACAGAAATTACTTTCCATTTAATACAAAGACCAGAAAGGGTTTCTTACATGTTTTTATTATAATTCATTTTCTTCTTTATTATACAAATCTATAAGCACGATGTGTTCAACAAATCTTATATTCTTTTCCCAACGCGAAAGGCTTTCCAACGCGAACACAAAATAATCCGATCCAAATTCTCTTTCTATCCAGGTATATTCTTCACTATCTATTAATTGTTTATCCAAATTAATAAGATCTTCTATTCTGCCTAGTGTTGCCTTGTTTAAATGCAATGTGTTAATATATTCTTTAAATGTTTTTAATTCCTTTTCAAGAACAGGAACCATTGCGCCATCTTTCCAAATTAGCACATATTGACTCATGGTTTTTGAATCAACATTATTCAAATTTTGAATAACAAACTCATCTTGTCCAAAATCCGTATGTATGTGGGCATTATCTGAATAAATTAATAAATCTTTTTTTGCCTGATGTATTATATCACAAATTTTGTCACTTTTATTTGCAATTTCTTTTATTTCTGTGTTTGAAAGATCTGTTAACTTATTATTTGAAAATTGATAATAATCAATTATTTTTTCGTTGCTTTTAGTAAGTTCAACACCTTGGTACAAAATTTCACGACTCACATTTACACTTAACAAAACACCGTACACAGCAATAAAAATTAATCCTAAAATAATTGCAGTAAAGTTTACAAATGATTGCTCTTTATTTTTCACCGAGTGATAAACAAAAACAGGTAAATAAAGCAAGAAAGGTATTGGGACTCCTATCAATAGCAGCAATCCGGCTCCGGGCCAGTGTTGTATCTTAAACAGAGCCGAAAAAAATACCATAAAAAAACTTATAAATGCAGCAATATAAAGCCATTTACCGGTTTTATTTTTTTGTCCTTTGTAATGATTTATTAATGCTGCGGGCAAAAACCAAAAGCAAAATAAGAGTAAAGATAAAGTAAGAGCCACACCAGCACCAGGCCAGTGATTTATTTTAAAGATGCATCCTATTACCAATAGGTTTGCTATAATAACACCTGATATATATATTGTTTTTTTCATCTTTTCAAAAATTTATTTATTGTACAAAAACTACTTCTCTGCATTTACCTGATTGCTTTTATAATAACTAACAAGCAAATTCTCGGCAAGATGAATGTTTCGATCTATATTCGAAAGTGTAATGAGTGTAGTATATAAACTATTTCCTTTAAAGACCTTATGCTCCCAGCTTTTTAAGATTTCATGATCAGAGTCATCAAGCATTAGCAATTGATCTATTCTCTGAGTATAATTTTGATTTTGATCCAATAATTTTATCAAATCACTCTTATAAGCTACTAAACCTTGTTTTAGCTTTGTAGCATATTGTTTGTCTTGCTCGCTAAAAAATAATTGATCGACAATAGCAAACTGTCCTTTATCTGATATTAAGTCGATATTATTTATGCATTTATTAGCATCAGATTTGGAAATATTTTGAGATTTTACAATTAATTCCCGTTTGATATTGTTTATTAAAGTTGTTAACTCTTCGGTTTTTTGATGTATTTTTTTTAAGGACTGATCGGAACTATTTGCATTAAAATACTCCAGATTGGATTTGCTGAAATAATCTTTTTCAATTTGAGCATAGTAATCGGTATAGGATACAGACGACCAAACCTTTTTTTCGAAATTAATACTTATAAGTGTTCCGAACATTAAAAAGAAAGAAATTCCAATGATGATGTAAATAAACCGACCACTAACGAAATCAGTCTTTTTATAAATATTTTTTACATATAAAGGTAAAAATACCGAAACGATTAGTATTGCTCCGACAATAATCATGATGGATGCCCCAGGCCAATGTTGTATTTTAAAAAGCGTTGATAATTCAAATATTATAACACCAATTACACCAGTAGCATAGATCCATGTTTCTTTTTTGTTTTTACTCTTAATAGCATAATTGATAAGCCATATGGGAAGAAATAGAAGTAAAAGAATTCCCCACCCGCCAATTAAAAGTTTCGATGCACCGGGCCAATGCTGAATTTTAAATAAAATTCCAAACATTAATATTATACCACCTACGATTGCCAAAATATGTAAAAAGAGATTCTTTCGCCCGCTTTTTCTATAACTCGCCAAAATAGTTGCCGGATAAAAGATTAATCCAAGTAATAAAAACCCAAGACTCAAGCCTATGGATGCCCCTGGCCAATGCAGAATCTTGAATATTGTTCCCAAACCAATTAAAGCCAAGGATACATTTCCAAAAATTTTCGTTGTTGTTTTCATAAATCTGTATTTTTGATCGATTAATAAAATAGTTTCTTCCTGGATTCGTTGCAACCCGGAATCACCAAACTTACACTGTACCCTTTCCAGCGCTTTATTAAATGATAAACCTACAGACATTTCTGATTCAATATCACAACAAATATGATCAATTAAATCATCCGGAAGATGAGAATAAGTAATTTCAGAATTACTTACAATCTCATTTACTGTTAGCAATTGCTCTTGAGTTAACTCAGCCATAGCTTAAACCTAAATTCGGTTTTAGAAAAATACCCATGGTGTCAATAAACTCTTCCAGTTCCTTAATTTTTTCAGCGGCAAAACTGTTACCCTTTGGTGTCAGGTAGTAATAAATCCTGTTTCGGTTATTCACTACTTCCGATTCGGTTTTTACAATACCGTCATTTTCCAATTTATGAAGTATCGGATAAAGTGCACCATAGGTAAGCTTTATTTTTCCACCTGATAGTTCAGAAACCTTTAAGGTTATTTCGTAACCATACATTTTTTCATTCTCAGCCAATAGTTTCAAAATAATTGACTTTAATGAACCCTTAAGTAAATCTTTTGATATCATAATACAAATATATATAAGTTTCTTATATATATCAAATTTACAATGTAATCTTTTGATGAAAATTGTGTTATTTCTTGTAATACGCTCATGTTTTGGTTTTTAACAAAGCATTTCTATTAATCTGTATGTAAGAACATTGAACAATAAGAGTTGGACTAAACCATTTTTTACTTGTAGAATTAAACCTTGATGAAAAAAATAAATCCTAGACAATAGTAAGATGACTTAGATATAGAGTGTAAAAATTAGTTTAAGAAAACGATCATCTTTTCCTGCTTTTAGGATTAATTGTACATTTATTCTATTCGAGAATAATTAAAAATAACCAATAACATGTTAAAAAGTTACATTATAACTGCCATCAGAAATATTAAAAGACAGAGATTATCATCCATTATCAACATTTTTGGATTAGCTTTAGGGATAGCATCCTTTCTTATCATATTTTTATACATAAAAAGTGAGCTTCGATACGATAAGCACTGGAAAGATGCCAATACGATTTATCGGGTTTCTGAATCGATAGACTATGGCGAGCGTGCTGCTGATTATGCCCTATCTCCTTTCCCACTTGGCCCTTCGTTACAGGAATACTTCCCGGAAGTGAACCTGGCCACAAGAATTAGCAGATCAAGAGATTACACGACAGTAGAATTTAACGATAAAATCTTTAATATTACTGATGTGCACTATGCAGACACAAATTTCTTTAAAATATTCGATTATCAATTTATCGAAGGTAATCCGGATATCGCCTTAAAAGATCCGAATAACATTGTTATTTCTTTAAAAACTGCAAACAAGTTTTTTGGAAATGAACCTGCTTTAGACAAAGTTCTTAAAATTGACAATCGAACCTATACTATTTCGGGTGTAATTAATTCACATGGATATGAGTCGCATCTTACGCCAAATATTTTAAGGTCGACCTTACTATTCCCCCAGGATTATCTGGAAAGATTAAATAGAGACTGGACTTTAATTGGATACTACACGTATCTTAAATTCAACAACGAACAATCCTTATTCAACTTTAAATCTAAATTAAAAGACTGGCACACACATACGATACAACCCTGGTTAGAACAACATGAATTAACGTATGTGATAGATTTTAAGCTAGAGCCATTGCAAGAAATTCATTTTCTTACTCAATATGATTATGACATAGCGAGTAACACGAACGATAAATATCTCTATATTTTCGGGTATGTATCGTTATTTATATTATTAATTGTGAGCATTAATTACGTAAATCTGGCTACTGCAAAATCGGTTAAAAGAGCCAACGAAGTTGGTATACGAAAAATAATGGGAGCACAAAGAAAGCAACTCATTCTGCAATTTAATGGAGAAGCAATTATTCTAAGTATTTTGGCTCTTATGATTGCATGTTTAATAACTGAATTAATTCTGCCTGTTTTTAATAATATTACCGGGAAAGAACTTTCTTTAATCAAGGATATTTCATCATTAGGAGATATAAGTATTGTAGTTGGAGTTACTGTTTTAATCGGAATAATAAGTGGATTATTTCCGGCACTGGTACTTTCAAAGTTTAAAGCAATATCTATTGTAGGCCATAATTTCTTTTCACAGCACGGAAAAGCAAAATCAATTAACTATAGAAAAGGCCTTGTTATTTTTCAATTTATTGTAACTACAACAATGATTATAGCCACTCTTATTGTTTTTAAGCAAATGCAATTTATGAGGAAACAAAATCTGGGTTTCGAAAAAGACAGGATGGTTATCGTTGAAATTCCTGCTGGAAATGAATTGCAACAGCAATTGCAAGTGATTAAATCGGAGATGAAAAAATTACCAAATGTAATTGATGCAGCCATAAGCAACGATTTTCCGGGCTTTAATCATGGAAGACTCACCTTTTATATTGATGAAGATGGAAAATATCGTCAGGAAATGATTAATTATTATCGTGTTGATGATAATTTCGCAGATATTTTAGATATAAAAATGAAAGAAGGCAGGTTCTTTTCAAAAGATTATCCCAGTGATCCTACCACTGCCTTTGTAATTAATGAAGCTGCGAAAAAGGTTTTTGGCGAAAATCCCGTTGGACATAAAGTAGCATGTGGCTTTGGTGTTGACGGACAAATAATTGGAATTACTTCTAATTTTAACTATGCATCTTTGCATAATTCAATTGAACCTTTAGTTTTTTTGTATACTCCTAAAACTGCCAAATATCTGGGAATAAAGATTAAAGGAACCGATTTCTCCGGCACTTTAAAATCAATTGAAAAAACCTGGAAGCAATTTGACAGCAAGCATCCTTATATTTATAGATTTTTAGATGACCAGTTTAATAGTCAATACAACAGAGAAGAAAAAATGCAGACTATATTTGCTTATTTTTCAATCTTAACAATTCTGCTTGCCTGCCTGGGATTATACGGATTGTCAGCATTTATGGCAGAGCAAAAGAAAAAAGAGATTGGTATCAGAAAAGTTATGGGAAGCAGTTCTTTTCTTATTGTTAAGAATTTTGCTTCACAATATTTAATCTGGATTCTGATTGCAAGCGCAATAGCTTGGCCAACGGCCTACTTTGCAATGGATCAATGGCTCCAAAATTTTGCATACAGAACAAGTCAGTCACCATATATTTTTCTTATTGCTACATCTATTACACTTGCATTAACATTGGGAACAATAAGTTTTCATGCTTTTAAAGTGGCTAATACTAATCCGGCAGATGTTTTGCGAGATGAGTAAATGCAAATAAAACTTAACATTAAATAATTCTGTCAGAATAATAAAAACTATTCGAGAAGTTGAATAATTAAGTGTTACCCATAATTTTTAGGTTGAGAAAATTTATGTCTGGCTTGTGCGCCTTTGTGTAACAATTATATAATTATATTACTAAGTTACACTAAATAGGCGCAAATTAACACTAAGGCATTATTGACATTTTCTATTATTATTTCAATGCTGCTTTTGTGAAAATGTAGTCGTCAATTGCCTGATCAAATTCAATTTCATCAACAATAAACTCGGTACCATCGCCTTTTTTTAACATATCCTTAAATACAATTCGCATAGGATACCAACGATTTCCAATTTTCTTAATATCAGACAATTCTGTTTTCTTTAACAGCTTACCACTTTTAGCATACATTTCTTCCTTTAACGGAATAAACCGGTCTTTGTCAACCCAAATTTTACGAATCTGATAATTTACATCAGCCGTTTTTGCTTGCAATTCCAATACCCAGCAATTCGTTTCGTTAAACATTACAGTTTCAGTTACTGACGCATCGTAATCTTCCAGAAGTTTCGAATTGTCCATCATATCTTCGTACGATAAATCACTGCCCATAACCGATTGTCGAAGCATGTGGCCTGAAATTTTAATAATACGATCTGTGGAAGGCGAATAAATCCATAGTTCGTCTTCCAGCTTTAACATTTTGGTTCCTTTTTCGCGTGCAGGAGCTAAATACTCAGTAAAGGATCTTTTTTCTCCTTCGGTCCAGGTTTTGGCTTCGATAGTCCGCGAACTACGCTGGCCATGAATAATCATCTTCGAAGTAACAATCTGGCTTTTTGATGCCATATTTTGATCTACTTTATCAAGAATTTCTTTACCCGATGGGTTCTGTGCCCAGCTTAAAACAGAAACCAGAAATAATGCTATTGTTAAATTAATTTTTGTCATATGTTTTTTTGTTTTAAGTTTCTTATGGTTAATCTTTTCCAAAGTTTTGAACTTTGGAAAAGATAATTTTAGATTAAATGAGTAAAACTGCCACCTTTATCAGGCTTTTCTAACTTTTTATTCTTATTTATTTTTACCACAAAGTTCCGCAAAG
>CAYVEW010000075.1:0-15572 GCA_964450375.1 uncultured Bacteroidales bacterium | reverse complement strand
ACTACAATTTTTCACAAAGCCATATTTGCCTTGAAAAATTCGCTTTTTTTCGTTTTTGTATTATGCTATGATCTGAAACGTTCAACCCTGATTCGTTGATTAAATGGGTGATATCGGTGGTAGATGCAATCACAACCCGATCTGTAATCTTAGCAGCTGATTTAATGATATTTAACAGAATTGTGTCATCTGCATAACTGAATAAATTATAGGGTAAATCAATAATAGCAGCATCATACTTTTTATTCACATCTTTAATATCCGATCGATATACTTCTGCCTTGTAGTTGAAATGTGCAAGATTCTCGCGAGCCTGAGCACAAAGTTTCCAGTTAATTTCGCAACCTTCAATACTATAGCCTTCAAAACAGGCTTCTAACATGATTGTTCCAACACCACAACATGTATCAATTAATTTTTTCTTTTTATCGACTTTTGATGCAATATTTATTAAAGCTTTAGCTACATTCAAACTTATTGAATTACAAAATGAATGCGGTTTTTGTTTATGCTTTTCCCAGGCAAAATCATTTTTAGTTAATACACCAAAATACCAAACCTCCTGAAATTTACATAAAGCATAAGTAATTGTAGGATTGTAATAATCAGGAATACCTTCAATGCTATAACCAATGTCTTTTAGTTTGTCCAATCGGTCTGCATACTCTGTTTTATCACCATTAAGCACAAAATATTCTACCTTGAACCCTTCAACGCGTATATTTTCTTTTTTGATATCATGAATTAATGTATCATAATTTTCGTTGTATAAGATAATATCTAATCTTCTTTTAATGAACGCACTACTGGAAGGTTCTATCTTTATATTTGAAAAAAGAATTTTATCCTTTTCTTCTTTATCAAATATATGTCTCGATTCCATCTTAACCAACTCACGTTGGTTGCTATCATAATTGAAAGTATACAGGAAGCTTTTATTCATGTTTTAAATTCTAAAAAAACATTGCAATGATAGCGATTATTAAATGTAAAGTGAGCTAAAAATATCAAAAATACTTTTTAAAATAAATCCTATTAGGTGAACTGATTCAAAGTTAAATGAAGGCTGAAACCTTTGTTTTACTCTTTTTGTTTTGCAGACATTTCCGAAATCTCTAGTTTTAAAATTGTAGTAATATCAAGCATTTTATCTTCATAGGAGTAATTATCCCAATCTGAATATTGTTTCATTATACAGTTCAATCCATTTATTTTTTCTTGTTTGCTTTCTGCTTTAAATACTTTCCCCATCCCGACAATACTTTTAAAATTCATAGTGAATCCACAAGCTTTTTTAGCAGTAATTAGTTCATGATCGACATCCATTTGAAAACAAACCGTATTATTTTTCTCAATAATATCCAGTTTTTTACCTGCGTTGGCACAATGAAAATACAATACATCGGGATTTCCTTCCTGAAAGCCAAAATTCATAGCAACAATATACGGCAAGTCTCCATCAACCAAAGCTAATCGGCAAGTATCCGCTTTCTTAATGATCTCAATAATAGTTGCTCTTTCTTTTACTTCTCTATCATCTCTGCGCATAATCATTCTGTTTATTGGCAAATATACACATTACGCATTAAAGAAATATCAGGAAAATATTATATATACAATAAACAACAAGGTGTAGATAAACAGGTAAGTACGGTAAAAATTTCTAAATTTTAGGTATTGCTTATTTAAAGGATATGTATTCCCGAAAAGTGCTTTTAACTCTTTCCAAAATACAGGTTTTATATTAATAAACCAGCTATCTGTTTGATAAACTATTTTTCGGAATTTACTGCGGTAAAAACCCAATGGTAATCCCCATATAACAAACAAGATGAACCAGATATTTTCTTTAATAAAATGCATACCCAACTATTTTTTAGGAAACCAAGGGATAAATGCACTTGTTTTACGGATATATTCCTGGTATTCGGGCTTTTTATCCTTTAACGAACGCTCCAAAAGCATTACACCTGAAATCCGTATAATCAGAAATGTCATTAAAATGGAACTTAAAACCGGGATATAGCTTCCAACAGCAATTGAGAATAATCCATAAGCCCACCATACAGCAGCATCACCAAAATAATTCGGATGCCGGGTATATTTCCAAAAACCACTTTTTAACACTTTACCTTTATTGGATGCTTTTGATTTAAAACGAGCCATTTGAAAATCGCCACCTGCTTCGAACATAAAACCAATAAGCCAAATAACCACAGCGATATAATCAAAAAGTCCTAAAGCCGAACCAGGCGAATAATATTGTGCTGCAAGAAGCGGTGCTGAAATTAACCAGGCCAAAACACCTTGTAATAAAAATACCTGAAAAAAGCTAACCCACCAGTAGCGATGCCTGCCATAATCTTCTCGGAATTTCTGATAGCGAAAATCTTCGCCTTTGCCAAAATTCCGCCACATTAAGTAGATCGATAATCTTAATCCCCATATGATAACCAAAACAAGCAATATCTGTTTTCGAATCTCGAGTCCGTCGGTTTGCATATAATACCATATACCGGCTAAAACAAAACTCATACCCCAGAAAGGATCTACAATACTTGCATTTTTAATAAATACACTTACGATCCATAAGGCGGTCATCATCATCATGATAATGAGAAAACCCTGTAAATAAATTTCAAAAAAACTCATAATTCAATAATTTATTCGTACATAAAAGCTACAGAAGCAGCTCCAATTCCGGCACTCGTGCCTATAACCGGCGATATATTAACCGATGCTATGGCATCTTTTTGGCTTAATGATTTCATTTGTTTGGCATACCAATTTGCAGCATCCGGGTTATTGGCATGCAATACAATGTAATTCCAAACTTTTCTTTCGTTGGTAATTTCTTTAATATGATCAATCACCTTTTCCATATTTGCTTTCTGGCTATACGTTTTACCAAACACCAATGATTTTCCATCCTGGTCCATCGAAACAATGGGATTAACATTTAATATTTTTGCGATTAAGCCTTTCCAGGGCGAAACCCTTCCACCTTTTACCATATATTTAAGCGTTTTAACACTCACGTATATGCGGCTATCTTTAATCCACTCTTCTGCTTTTTCGATGATTTGATCATAAGCAGTACCTTTTTCAATTTCCTGGGCAACTCTTAGGGTAATTAATCCCAATGCACCAGAAAGGTTTTTAGAATCGAGCACTGTAATAGGTTTATTGAATTCATTACTCACTTTTTCAGCAGCAATTTTACTGCTATTAAAAGTTCCACTAAACTGACTTGTTAAATGAACAGCTATTACTGCATCGTAATGCGATGCCAGGTGTGAATACAAATTCTTAAATGCAACTTCGTTAATTTGAGCAGTTTTGGGAAAATGCTTATCGGATTTTAAGCGCTTATAAAACTGTTCGGGCTGTATGGTCGATTTATCCAAATAATGATTGTCACCAAAGAATATATTAATCGGTAACATGTGTATCTGATAATGGTCTATTAGCTCTTGCGATAAATCGCAGGCAGAGTCGGTAACCAAAGCAATATTCCATTTTCGGTTGTATACTGCTTCGCTTTGTCGTAACATGTCGTCTGCTTTCTGGAAAGTAATGGTTCCATAATCGTGCAACTCATCAAACAATTTTTCGGGATTATTGGTGTGAACATGGATCCTTCGAACTTTCTTTGCCCCTGCTATTACAACCGAATCACCGTATTTTTGCACAAGCTTTGACAAGGAATTATTATCCAGGTCAATATCTTTAATTAAGGCTTCGGTACAATAACGGTTGTCTACTTTTTCCGGGATATGCTCTTCAAAATCAGACAGAACATCAATATCCACTTTAGACCTTATTAAACTTCTAATATTTTTTGAACTGATAAACT
This sequence comes from uncultured Bacteroidales bacterium, assembly GCA_964450375.1. Taxonomy (GTDB): domain Bacteria; phylum Bacteroidota; class Bacteroidia; order Bacteroidales; family UBA12077; genus UBA12077. Next base: position 11,716 of record CAYVEW010000075.1, on the reverse strand, counting down.
CAATAATTCCCTCAATAAAATACACAAAAGCATTTGCCCCCGCATCCACCACATTTGCTTTTGCTAAAACATCCAATTTTGTTTTTGTTTCGGCAAGAGCCTTCTGAACCACCGAATAAGAATGAACAAATAATTGATTAAAATCCTGAAACTTAGTTTTGTTTGTGTGTATAAAATCTGCCCAATCTTTGATAACCGTTAGCATGGTTCCCTCTACAGGATTTGCTACCGCTTCGTAAATATACCTTACCGATTCCTTAACACTATCGATAAAATCGCTTAGAGAGATAGATTTAAAGTTTCCTGTTTCGTTACTAAGTCCATATAAGAACTGGGCAAATATTATTCCCGAATTACCTCTTGCGCTTAGCAAAGTTGTTTCTGCAATCCGATCTACCGTTACCTTATAAGACTTATCAGGTTTTATTGTATCAATTACCGAACGTATGGTTGATGCCATGTTAGTTCCTGTATCACCATCGTTTACCGGAAAAACATTAATTTTATTTAATCTTACCTGATTTTCGATAATTTTATTAGCACCTGCCACAAAGGTGTAATACAGGTTTTTACCATTTATCTCCGATACGTTCATCATCTTAAACTGATTAATTTCATCATCAATTGCAATTTAACTTAAATACCAAATTGAACCAAATTTGTTCAATCACCACGCAATATATTTTAAACAATCAACCAATAAAACTTTATATTCTTGATTAGAGTCTGAATTTTTAACTTTTGTTTCACAATTCCTTCTGTCAAATTTAAACGATTCTGTTTAATCTATGTCAAAATAAAGATCTTAAATACGAAAAAATATCTACCTAATTATTTTAAACTATGAAGCAAAAAATTCTACAAACACTTGTGATGATCTTTTTATTCACGAGCCTTTTTGGGCAAAATGAGCCCATTACAGAAGCTAATTACCGGTTAGCAGAACAATTTTCACCGACAAAAATTAAACGAATGGTATTTAGTACCTCTATTCGTCCGAACTGGATGAAAACGGGTGATAAATTTTGGTATTCTTATCAAACATCAACAGGTACAAATTATTATATGGTTGATTTAAATACTAAAACCAAAAGAGAGATGTTCGACAACGACCGTATGGCGGCCATGTTAACCTTAATAACAAAAGATCCATACGATGGCCAGCATCTGCCCGAAATAAAACCAAAATTTAAAAAGGGCGATTCGGTTTTTCAATTTGATGTAACCAGTTCGCAAGATGAGAAGAAGAAAGAAACAGATATTGAAGAAAAAGCAGATTCTACACAAACGGACAGCACCAAAAAATCAGTTGATAAGAAAAGTAAAAAAAAGAAGCCAGAAAAAAAGATATTCCATTTAGAATATAGTTTAAGTACGGGTAAACTATACGAAATAGAAGACTGGAAAGAAGAAAAGAAAGATCCTGAATGGGCCAATATTTCGCCAAATGGAGAATACATTATTTTTTCCAGAGATTATAACCTGTACTGGATGGATAAAGAAAACTACGAAAAAGCCAAGAATGAAAAAGAAGACGAAAAGGACTCTACAATAGTAGAGCATCAGTTAACTTTCGACGGAGAGCAGTACTATGCATATGGAGGTGGATATACTGCAGGCGATAACGACGATGAAGAAAAAATAAAGAAAGAAAGCGAAAAAAGACGAAGAGCCTGGATATACTGGTCGCAGGATTCCAAAAAATTCGGACTTGTTCGTTATGATCAACGAAAAGTGAAAACATTATGGGTAATTGATGTTTTGGCAAATCCACGCCCCGAACTGGAATCGTATAAATACACCATGCCCGGTGAAAAAGAAAATACACAGGAAGAACTGTGGGTTTTCACCATGAGTGATACTTCCAGAAAACAATATGATGTAAAAGCTTTTAACGATCAATCCATTCGTATCCATAACGAAATAAAAACTAACAAAGAAAAAATTGAAGATTATGTGCCATTAACCTGGCTATCTGAAACTTCTGATAAAATTTACTTTACACGTAAGAGCCGTGATCTTTACAAATTGGATGTTTGCGAATTAAATCTTACCACAGGAGAAGTTCGGGTGATCATCGAAGAGCGCATGAATACCTATATTGAGCAAGAAACGCTACATATGATTGGTAATGGGAATGAGTTCATACACTGGTCGGAACGAGACGGCTGGGCCCATTTGTACCTGTACGACGGTAATGGAAATGTGAAAAAGCAATTAACATCGGGCCCATGGCATGTATCCGGAATTGAAAAGGTAGACGAAAAAAACCGGGTGGTGTACTTCACCGCAAACGGAAAGGAAAAAGATGAGAATCCATATTATAACCATTTATATAAGGTAAACCTCGATGGAACAGGATTAAAACTGCTGAATCAGGGAGATTACAATCATGCTGCCGAAATGAGTGATTCGTACAAATATTTTGTGAATAATTTCTCGCGGGTAAATACGACTCCAAAATCTGAAATCAGAGATAATAATGGAAATGTAATATTGCAATTAGAAACAGCAGATTTAAGCAATCTGTTTGCTGCCGGATATAAATTCCCCGAGATCTTTAAAGCCAAAGCTGCCGATGGTATTACTGATATTTATGGTGTTATGTATAAACCATTCGATTTTGATTCAACGAAAAAATATCCTTTAATCCAGTATGTATATCCTGGCCCGCAAACCGAAGCAGTTAACACTTCTTTCTCGTCGCGTATGGACAGAACCGACCGTTTTGCCCAGCTAGGATTTATTGTTGTTTCGTTAGGAAACCGCGGCGGACATCCGAACCGTTCCAAGTGGTATCACAATTACGGATATGGTGATTTAAGAGATTATGGATTAGCTGATAAAAAATACGTAGCAGAACAATTAGCACAGCAACATAAATTTATTGATATTGAAAAAGTTGGTATTTGCGGACATTCAGGTGGTGGATTCATGTCAACAGCCGCATTGTGCCAGTATCCTGATTTTTATAAAGTAGCTGTTTCCTCGGCAGGAAACCACGATAATAGCATTTATAACCGATGGTGGAGCGAAACCCACCACGGAGTAAAAGAAGAGATAGATGACGAAGGAAATTCCAAATTCCTATATGAAATTGAAACAAACCCACAATTAGCTAAAAATTTAAAGGGTAAGCTACTGCTTGTGCATGGTGATATTGATAATAATGTACACCCGGGCAATACCGTGCGCATGGCAAATGCTTTAATCAAAGCTAACAAACGTTTCGATGTATTTATTATGCCAGGACAACGACATGGTTTTGGAAAGTATACCGAATATTTCTTCTGGTTAAAAGCCGATTATTTTTGCAAGCATTTAATTGGAGATTATTCCATAAGCACCGATATTTTTGAAATGCGCCGCGAACATAAAATGACGCCTAGTAAGAAAAGGTCTCAGTAATAAATAATAAACCATTTTAATCCCGATAGTACAATAAGCTATCGGGATTTTTATTTTACTGATTTCGTATTTTATTACCCAGAATAAAACCAAAAATTCCGGTAATTAAAATCCCGATGGTGGTTTGAATCATATTCAGAAAATCGATAAATGGCGATACTCCCGACACCTGGTCTGATGTCATGGCCACCATATTTTTAAAACTGACACCAATTGCCTGTGCATAACTTACAATCGAAACTTCGGGCGAAGCGTAATAGAAATAGGCAAACAGTATAACCATAATCATATAGGTCAGAATCATTTTTCGCATGCTCTCTCCGTAACCAAACATGGCATCCGACATATAATTCCAGGTAATCATTATTATATTTTTAAGTTTATCCGATACGGCTAATTCTTCATTTGTAAGGTCTGCTATCATCCTTTTACGCTCCATCTTCTTGCCTTTTACGTAAGCCCAGTTAGCATCTCCCAGATATCCTTTACTCATCCATAAACCATTGAGTGTTTTATAAATATCTTCTGCATCGGCATAACGGGCTTTTAAGGATACATCAGGACTCCAGTCGGATAAACGATTTTGCTCATTTTTCCTTACTCCAGTACCATATAAATTCCATTCTATCAGAAATTTACGGTATGCTTCTTTATCTTGTTGCAGAATCTTTCCCTTTACCAGGTTATCTTTCCGGATGGTTGCTCCCTCATCGAAATAAGTATAATACAAACTGCTATTTTCAATCTTCGACTTTCTGAATATGATTACACCTACCAAAAAAGCCCTGTAAAAATCGCAGAAAGAAAGTTTAGCTCCTTCAAAAGTAGCTGAATTGATTTCGGTATATCTAAAATCACTCCACGAAATGCGGGTATTCCTGAAACGGCATTTTATCAGATTGCATCTTTTAAATGAGACAGATTTAATGTTTGTTTTGGCACCGTCAAAATCGCAATTTTCAAGTGTAGCATTGTCGAACGAGACATTTTCGATGATTGCATTTTTAAAATTAATATTCCGCAGCGTTCTTTCTTCCTGAGCTTCATTAGCAAATACAACATTGACTATTTTGCAAGCCGAAAAATCATAACCATCTAAATTTAAGTCCGTTAAATCTGCATTTTCTATCAACTTATCAGCAATTCGATTCGACAATTCTACTTGATTCATGATACAATGAGTTTAAGTTTTCAACAATCGCTACACTATCCAATGAATATTTAGCCAGATCCATATGCCCGCTTTTAATCAAAATACATTTGCATCCAATGGCATCTGCAACTTCAAAATCATGATAGGTGTCGCCAATAAAGCAGATATTTTGTGGTTTAATCTTTAATTCATTAATATAAGCTAAAGCATTATGTAACTTACTGTGGGCGTGGATATTATCTAATCCAATAATGGTATCAAAGTATTTAGTTATGTTTCGTTCTTGCACTTGATTTTCTAAAGTGTTTTGCTCCGATGCAGAAATAATTACCTGTTTGTAATCCTTTTCCTTAAAATACTCTAGCATTTCTATTGCCCCATCCTGCAAAGGAGATTTTAGGGATAAATCTTTATACAATCCGATATATTCGATGGATAAATCTTCAAATGAATCCTTCTTAAAATCAAAACCCAAAGCTTTATAATAATTCTGAACCGGGAAAGTAAATATTTTCTGGTAGGTTTCGATGTTTAAAGCATTCATCGCACGTTTAGCTAACATAATATTCATGGCATCAACGCAAACAGCAACATCGTTTAATAAAGTTCCGTTCCAGTCCCAAAGAATTAGTTTTGATTCCATTATTTTACAAATCTTTTATCTGCTTTTTTATCTCCCATTTTTTCAGTTTTCCCTTCGAGCCAACCCAATTTTTCAACTTTAGCAAAATCAACATCAGGAATTAAAGGTTTTATGTCAATTAATGGAGTACCATCCAACACATCCATATTTTCGATGTGTAAGATATTTCCTTCAACCCTGTTTAATTTCACAACGGAAAAGCCAATAGAATTGGGCCTTTTTGGAGCTCGTGTCGAAAACACACCACGCAATTGATCATCCATAAATGGCACTACCATTAGCTCATAATTTGTTACTTCATGAAAATGATACAATAAAATTACATGCGAAAAACCATCCAGATCTTTCAAGCCTTCAGCTAAATCGGGATTTATTTCAATAGTGCCTTTAACGCCCTTTGCTCCCGATGGCTGTATGGGCATTCCCTCTTTTGTTTTATAGGGTGTATGAATAACACCAATGCTTTTATAATTAATCACTTCCTTTGATTTATAATTGAAAAATTATTGGAAAAACATATTGCACATCCACAGGAATTTGATCAGAAAAACCGGGGCTCCATAAGGGAGATGTCCTTATCACCCTTTCTGCTTCCTTATTTAATAATTCATGGCTGCCTTCCAAAATCTCAAAATCAGTTAACATTCCAAACTGATTTACCTTAAATCTGGTTAGTACTCTGCCTTCAATGCCTTTCTTTTCTGCTTCTGTAGGATATTCCATGGATAATATAATGTGTTCCTGAAAATTTCTACTATCTCCATCGTCGAACTTAGGCATAGTGGAAACAGAATGGAACAAGCTTTCAAGATAATTCATGTAATTGCTTAGCTCAGGGCAAGTTGTAAGCTGATCTTTATTACTGAACACTTTTGCATGCTTTTTCTCCGGCTTATTGATATTAAATTCCCACATACCAATCATGTAACCGTCCATATACTGTCCTCTAATGGCTAATTCCCCTTTTCGATCGTATAACATAATTGCTCCGTGCAACTTACCATCCAGATAGTTGGCTTTTGATACCATTATTTTTTGGTCATTACTTTTTGTATAGCGAACAAACTCACCCGTTCCGTTTTTCAGGTCTCCACCAAACAAGCTTTCCTTAATATTCTGGGAATCCACCATTAAATTATACGGTACTCCGTTTTTATAATCCACTTCAAACAAAAGAACTCCAGTATTATTATATTTCTGATGTTTTCCCTGCACAATACCGTTCTGGTATTCCATTAACTCTTTAATTGATCCATCTTCAAAATAACTTATCCTTGTTCCATTGTACTTGCCATTCAGATAATTTAGCTTACTCGCCAACTTTCCATTTTCGTAATATCCAAGGCATTCGCCATGCAAATACCCATCTTTATAATTCATTACAGATATTAGATGATTATTTTGGAAATATTTCCACTGGCCATCCTTTTTACCAGCTTTGTAGTTTCCTTCGACTACAAGATTTTTATTGGGAAAATATTTCCACTCACCCACCTGGATATTTTGATCGAACTGCCCTTGAATCTGAGTTTTTCCTTTGTATCTATAGGTAAAATCGCCCTGTTTAATGTTAGGCTTATCTTTTAACACATAAAAAACCTGTGCAGTTCTTACACGATCATTGGTGTTTTTAACCTTTTTTAAATCCTGGCTAAGAGCTGTTATAGCAACAGCTAACAAGCATAACGTAAAATAAAATGTTCTCATATTTTTTTCAATTTAAAGCCTGAAAATACTAAAAAAATAGTAGTTTTATCTTACAACAAAAAAATAAAAAAGCACATCCAAAGCGAATGTGCTCATTATAAACCTAATAATTAAACTATTTTTCTCCCACTACTTCGTACCAAACTTCACCATAATGGTCAATTACAGCTTTGTAGTAGGTACCTTCGAATTCGTAATAGGTTTTATCCTCAATATAAACTTTATTGTAACCATCGGGCAATGCATCGACCCGGGCTCCAACAGGTGGAGCAACCGTTACAAATTCGTTGTTTGTTGGTGCCTTTACATAATAGGTTCCGTAGTAGTAATAAAATATTCTTCCGTTTACAATAACACGAACGTGTTCCGGTGGCAATACCCTAACTCTTACTCCTATTGGAGCAGGTGCAATTACGTATTTGGTTCCTACGGGACGATAAAATACACCCCGGTCGAAATAATATCCAACGCCCCTGTGGCGAACAACATAAGCTCGTTTTGGGGCAGCTCTGTATGTATAACCCCAGTGTGGCATTTTTTGGTATTTGTAATGAGGATAGTGTGGTTTACTTCTATGATGTTTATGTGGCTGCGCATTTGCTGTTCTTGCAAAGCTTAGAATCATAATAACTGAAACTGTAATTAAAACTTTTGTCTTCATGATAATTACTTGTTTTGTTTCGAATTAAAAATCAATATTTATGCCAAATTCATTCTCACAAAAAGCAAGCACTTCTTTTTTTTGATTTCATGTTTTAAAAATATTTTAGTAAGTTTAACCTACAAATATTGGGGAATTAAAAGCAATTTTACTAAATATAATAATGAAAGTTAGGCACTTAACCTTACTTTATGTGCTAATAACAGTTTTATCTTCGTGTTCGGTTGAATTTTTAACAGAACACGATTTAAGCCTGGTAAATAATCATGTGGAATCCATAAGTTTATTTAAATCACCAAAATCTTTTTTTTCATCTCCCATCGCAACAAAAAACAATCATGTGGTAATTGGCGGACATGATCGCAACATATACTTTTTTAATGAAACCGGAAAACTACTAAATAGTTATAAGACAGATGGATGGGTACATGCTTCGCCTAGTTTATTGAAAGATGGAACAGTAGCAATTGGTTCCTATGATGGTTACATATACTTTTTCAGTGAATACGGAGAATTAAAAAACAGGATAAAACCAGGCTCGGGTTCAGTGTTTACTTCTATAATTGAATTGCCCAACCGTTTACTGGTTTTTGGATCCAATAAAAGAGGAATCGTTTTTTTTAATCAGCACGACAGTACCAGTCATATTTATCCGGTAAAAAAATGGGTGCATGGAACGCCAAGCCTTATTGGTAATGATAAAATTGCTATCGGATCAAACGATAAACACATTTATATTTTAACTTTAGATGCAAATTTGGAATCCAAGATAAAAACAAGAGGCTGGATTATGCATTCAGCACCAATACCGATAAACAATAGCAGTTTTGCAATAGGTTCATATGATAAGAATTTATACATCGTAGATAATAACGGGAACTCTGTTTCTTCTTTCAAAACCAGGGGAAGAATTCATGGCACGCCCTTAACTACTGCCAACTCAAATATTGTATTTGGATCATTTGATCGTTTTATTTATTTTTTGAAATCGGATGGAACTTTATTTAAGAAGTTTAAAACCCGCAAGAAAGTTGTATCATCGCCGGTAATTCTTAAAGATGGAACCGTTGTAGTTGGCTCGTATGACAAAAACTTATATTTCTTTTCGCAGAATGGGATTTATCTGGGTTCTTACAAAACGAAAGGGAAAATTTTTTCCACTCCAATCGTATTGGATAACAACACATTGGTAGTTTGCACCACCAATGGTTACGTCGAATTTCTGAAAGTAAAACCCAATTTTGTCAATTTAGACTCAAACTTTCTCCGAAATTAAATCCTTTACTTTATCCGTAAGCGATTCGAATGTAAACTCTTCGGGATAAACAGGTTTTAAGAAATTCACCCTGATTTTTGTAAAAGGTTTTGGAAACCTGGACCCTACAGGTAAAGCATTATGCGCCCCGCTAATTGCTACAGGAACAACCGGTACGTTTAACTCCTTACTTAATATGGCAAATGTTTTCTTAAACTCACCCAACTCGCCATTTTTAGATCTGGTTCCTTCAGGAAAAATAATAATTTTCTTACCTTGCTTTAAAACTTCGGCCATTTTTTGGATGGATTCTTTTAAATCTAAATTCAGATCCATAATAATCACATTGTTTCTGTTAGCCATAAAATTTAAAAAACGATTTTTTATATGTTTTCGTTTTGCATAGAAGTAAGTCTGTTTTATAACACTCCGCTTAAGAAATGCGGTAACAAATAAACCATCAATATAACTTTGATGATTTGGAGTTATGATGGCCGGGCCTTCTGGTATGTTTTCCAGACCTTCGCCTTTGAAACGGAAATAAACCTTAAAAATATTTTTAAAGGATTTAATTAAGAAGGTCTGAGTTGGCCATGTTTTAGGTAATTTCAGATGAATTTTCTCCTTTAAAATATCAGACCAGTTGGGCATTTCGAATTTTTGAAACACTTTATTCTCCTTAATGTGTTCTACCATTTGACGAATCGAAGGGAACTTTAGCAAATGTTCTTCTTCAATTTTTACTCCAAATGTTCTATCAATAAAGTCGATAAGGGTAATTTTTCCAAGAGAATCCAATGCGATATCAAACTCCAAATGGTCATCGGGCGATATGGTCATATCCACCTGACTTTCAAGAAATGATTTTATGGCATGATACTCCTCGTTATCGAGTTGTTCAACATCTTTTTTTTCTTTTACAGGTTTTTCAAATAGCTCAATTAATTTAAACCTTTGTATTTTACCTAAACGCGTGCGCGGAATTTCTTCTTTTATAAGCGAGTATTTCATGATACGTTTATAGGAAGTAAGTTCCTTGTTAAATTCGGGCATTACATGCTCCTTAAAATACAGGTCGGGATCCTTTACTTCTTTATTTGAGAGAACATCGTACTCTGGAATAATTACGGCATGTAACATTCCTTTATGATTGAACACTCCGGCTTCTTTAACCACATCGATTTTTTCCAGTTTAACTTCCAATTCTGTTGGATTTATATTTTTGCCGTTAGGCAAAACAATAATATCCTTTTTTCTGCCTGTGATGTATAAAAACCCGTCCTTATCCATTCTTCCCAGATCGCCTGTATACAACCAACCATCTTTTAACACTTCGGCAGTTTCTTCGGGCCGGTTGTAATATCCTTTCATAATATTTGGGCCTTTTGCCACTATTTCTCCATCGCGTATCTCCACAGTTAAGCCCGGTAATGCTTGCCCCACAGAGCCTAATTTTACGCGCTCTGGCCTAGGGAAAGTAATCATTGGCGCCGCTTCGGTCATTCCGAAACCTTCCAACACATAAAAACCCAGCGTTTTAAAGTATCTGCCCACTTCCAAATTCAATGCTGCTCCGCCAGCAACAAGATATTCAACATGGCCGCCAAAGCCTTCGTGTACTTTTTTAAATATTTTTTTTGCAAATTTTTTGCTTCCGGTTGCCTTTACAATTTTATAAAATACTTTGCCAATTAGTTTTGCTTCTATTTTTGCTTTTAATCCTTTATATAATAGTTCGTAAAATCTTGGAACCCCAATCATAATATTCACTTTGTTGTTTTTAAGCGTTTCCAGAATATCAGATGACTGCATGCTCGGACTCATAACAATAGTTCCACCAACCGATAAAGGTGCCAGCATAGCTCCGGCTAAAGGAAAAATATGATGCATGGGTAATAACATCAACACCTGTCTTGTATCTGTAAATATTTCCACTTTTTCGGAAACAGCAACAACATTAGCTAATAAATTTTTATAACTTAACATCACTCCTTTTGGACTTCCGGTGGTTCCTGATGTGTAAATTATAACTGCAGTATTTTCTTCGTTTTGCGGAACATTCCAGTTAAAATCCGGCGATTCTTCGGGCGCGTTAATTGAATCAAAATTTTGAAAAACGGGCTTATAGCCAATCTTCTCTTGTATTTTTTCAATTTTTTCTTTGGTAGTATTACTATAAAAAATGATTTCGGGATTGCAATCATCCAGTATGTAAGATACATCATCGGTTGAAGCCAGAAAATCCACAGGAACTACAATACATCCGTTATACCATCCGGCATAAAAAGCAAATATCCACTCTTCGCGATTTTCGGAGTAAATTGATATTTTTTTGTACGATTTATCCGCAAACAACTGTGAATACTGATTTATTTTTAATAATAACTCCCGGTAAGTATAACTTCTATCTTTAGTTATTAAAGCTATATTGTTTAAATGCTTATTGCTAATCATTATTTTTGCTTTTTTAATTCCAAAATAACACCATTTACATTATACTAAACCCTTTTGGTTCAGGTTAAGTTCATTTAAAAATACAAAAGGCAAATTTAAATCATTTTATGTTTCGCTTAACATTATATTTTAGGTATTTATTCTACAAGCTGCAATTAAAGTTAATATTGAGTTCGATTTAAAAATGCAGTATATCTAATTTAAAAACACTTAATTATCGAAGGAATGCAATTGGAAAGATTATTAGCTAAGCCATTCGAATGTTTATATGACCCTTTGTTTTTTTTAAGCCTTCCAGTATGCAGGAGTAAAAAGGATTAGCACCGTATATAATTCTAACCGGCCCAGCAGCATTAAAAAGATTAATACAATCTTACCCGATTCAGGTAAATGAAAGAAGTTACTGGCAGGGCCTACAGTGCCAATTCCCGGGCC
>CAYVEW010000074.1:0-16086 GCA_964450375.1 uncultured Bacteroidales bacterium | reverse complement strand
AAGGCTGCTTAAAAAAAGCAGCCTTGAGTATATTATTTAGAAAATTTTTATTTTTCAATATTCGGTAATTCCAATCCATATCCTTTTTTCTTATCTTCAGCCTTAAGCGCCAAAGCAATAATTATTGCCAGGAATCCTGTTGCTGCAAATATCAACATTGGAACTGTATAATTGTAATGTGTTTTTGTAACACCGTTCACAACTTCTCTTGATATAATACCATATTTTTCTAATACAATACCAATTAATAAAGGCATTCCCATTAGCCCCCAATTTTGAACCCAGAAAATTAAGGCATAAGCAGAACCCAACTGTTTCTCCGGAATAATTTTTGGAACTGATGGCCACATAGCTGATGGCACTAAAGAGAAAGTAACACCAAGGAGTAAAATTAAAATGATAGCTACGATGTAATGATCGAACGCAGGAATTGAAAAGAATAAATGCACAATTAATAACATAATTGAACCAATTAGCATAATGGTTGCCCCTTTTCCTTTGTTATCATAAATACTACCAAATAATGGAGTTAAAATAATAGTACCGAAAGGCAACATTCCTGGTATTAAACCAGCAAAATTTTCTCCAACACCATACTTATTAATCATTAAATCGGTTGCATAATATAAGAATGGGAAAACTCCTGAATAGAATAGTACGCACAATAATGCAATTAACCAGAATCCTTTATTTGTAATGATGAATAGTACGTCTCTAATTTTAAACACATCTTCTTCTGAAATTTCATCAGTAATACCCTCCGATGCTTCGAGCTTTTTATCCATAAAAGTGTACCATAAAAAAGCTATAAAACCGGCAATTAATAATCCCAGACCTAACATGATTGGAGCAGAAACATTAGGAATTCCGTTAACTCCTAGAGCTCTTGCCATTGGCAAAGGAACTGCCAGAGCCAATGCGGTACCCATACGGGCGGTTGCCATTTCTAATCCCATTGCCAGTGCCATCTCTTTCCCCTTAAACCATTTTACAATGATTTTTGATACGGTAATTCCTGCCACTTCAACACCAACACCAAAAATACCAAAACCTAATGCACCAATCGCAATTTGAGTTTTAACACCCAAAATTGTTCCTTCTGCATTTCCAAGTTTTTCGATGGCAATATATTGAAGAAATGTTCCAATTAACATTGTTAAACCGGCACCTATACCAGTAAAGCGAACACCCATTTTATCGAGAATAAATCCACCCAATATTAACATTAAGAAAAATACGTTAAACCATCCGTAAGCGCTATTCCACAAACCAAAATCGGCACTGTTCCAACCCATATACTCTTCCAGTAATGGTTTAAGTGGAGAAATTACGTAATTAATATAATATCCACATAACATAGTAAAGGAAACTACTGCCAATGCTCCCCAGCGGGCTCCTTTAGAGTCTCTAAGAGATTGTGTTATTTTTTCTGTCATAATTATTTAGTTAGTTAATTAAATTTCGATAACATCATGCGAATATAAAATAAATCGTTATTTAAAAAAATGATTTTATCTAATAATAAAGCTTAAAATTGAAATATTTAAGGATTTTCTGTTTGTAAAACAAAATAAAAAAGCCGTTCCTTATTGAAAAAGAAACGGCTTAACTATATAACAAACTTTTCGATTATTCACGAATATAAATCCACGAGGTAGGCTCAACGGCATCGCGAACTTTTACTAACTCACGAACAGCTTCTGTCCATGATTTGTATGCGCCTATACTTACCATCTGGAAATTATAGCTGTTGGTAAGCAATTCGGTCTGATAACCTTTCTTAGCTATAAAATCGTTGTATGCGGTAGCATACTTAGGAGTTTTAAAACTTCCAACAATAATGTGGAATTTGTATAGCTTGCGTCTTTCTTCTTCTGCTTTTTTTATTGAATCCTTGCGAGCTTGCTCTTCTTTTTCCTTTTTCAATTTTAAAGCTGCGGCTTTTTTCTTAGCATCAGCAATACTGTCTTTTTTATGCTGCTCTGCTTCAATTCTGGCTTGTTCTTCTCTTTTCTTTTTACCTATTAAGTTACATCCCGAACTTAGGATTACAAGCATGCTTAAAATTACTAAAATACTTCTCATTATAATTAGGATTAATTTATAGTTTGAGTTTTCTATACAAAGATATAGAAAAATTAATCAGCAAATCAAATAAAAATACTATAAAAAACTGTAGTTAAAACCTTTAAGTAAAAATACATTACGTTCTTTTTACGCCAACATCTGCAAATTATTGATTTTGTGAATTTTACAACAAAGCTTTCGAAAAGCGAATGGTTTTAAATGTTTTTTTTTAAATTGTGCATCAAATAAATAATCATATAAAGTATGACTACGATAATTAATCTTTTCGAAAACAGTGTTAATCAATTCGCTCATAATCCGTTTTTATGGGAAAAGAAAACCGATCAGTTTTTACCAACAACCTACCAGGAAGTGCTGGAGCAAGTGCAGGTTTACGCTGCCGGTTTACTCGACATGAACATACAGAAGGAAGACCGTGTGGCTTTACTTTCCGAAGGTAGAAATTATTGGGTTACCAGCGAACTAGCTATTTTATATACAGGGGCTATCAACGTTCCTTTGTCCATTAAACTGGAAGAATCGGATCTTAAATTCAGGCTTGAACATTCGGGTACGAAAGTAATCATCGTTTCCAATAATCAGGCTCATAAAATTAAGAAGATTAAAGATAAGCTACCCGAATTGGAAAAGGTAATCTATCTCGATCCGCAAGAAAGCTACGATCAAAACGAACTTTTTATTGATGATGTTATTGCAAAAGGCAAAACTTATTTAAACGAAAATTGGGATAAATTTGAACAAATAAAGAATTCGATAAAGCCAAACGATTTGGCCAATATTAGCTATACTTCGGGAACCACGGCCGACCCAAAAGGAATTATGCTAACACATCGAAATTACACCGCCAATGTAGAACAAGCCCAGAGTTTAATGTATATTCCCGAAACGTACAAAACGCTAACGATTCTACCACTTGACCATTCGTTTGCACATACTGCAGGAATTTATAGCTTTATGGCCTATGGTGCCAGTTTAGCTTTTGTTCAGGCCGGAAAAAGCGGAATGGAAACATTAAAAAACATACCTGTAAATATTAAAGAAATAAAACCCAATATCTTATTAAGTGTTCCTGCCCTGGCTAAAAATTTTAAAAAGAATATCGAAAAAGGTATACAGGAAAAAGGTGCTACCGCTGAGAAATTATTCAATTTTGCACTAAAGCTGGCTTATGGCTATAATAAGGAAGGCTTTAACAAAGGTGGAGTTTTACAAGCCTGGAAAAAACCTTTACTAAATCTGTTCGATAAAATTCTTTTTAGTAAAGTTAGAGAAGGATTTGGCGGCGAATTACAGTTTTTTATCGGGGGTGGTGCTTTATTGGATATTGATCTGCAGCGCTTTTATTATGCCATTGGTGTTCCAATGTTCCAGGGATATGGACTCTCCGAGTCGGCCCCGATCATTTCATCCAACTCATTGAAAAAACATAAACTGGGCTCTTCGGGGTATTTGGTTAAGAACCTGGATTTAAAAATATGCGATGATAACGGAAATGAATTACCCATAGGCGAGAAAGGCGAGATAGTTTGCCGTGGTGAAAATATTATGGTGGGTTACTGGAAAAATGAAAAAGCTACAAATGAAACTTTAAAAGACGGATGGCTTTACACCGGAGATTTAGGCTACATGGATAAAGACGGTTTCCTGTATGTATTAGGTAGATTTAAGAGTTTATTAATTGCAAATGATGGGGAAAAATATAGTCCTGAGTCAATAGAAGAAGCACTGGTTGGCCAAACAAAATTCATCGACCAGGTGATGTTGTATAACGACCAAAGTCTTTACACCATTGGATTAATAGTACCAAAAAAAGAAGCTCTGAAGAGACATGTAAAAGAGCATCATCATGATATTGAAACTGAAGAAGGAAAGAGAATAGCTTTAAAAGCAATTCAGGAAGATATCAATGCATTTAAGAAAGGTGGAAAATTTGAAGGACAATTCCCCGAGCGTTGGTTACCTGCCGCAATAGCTGTTTTAAACGAGCCATTTACCGAAGATAATAAAATGATTAATTCCACATTAAAAATGGTTCGCGGAAAAATTGTAGAGCAGTACCAGGATTGGATAAACTACCTGTTTTCTCCGGGAGCTAAAGAAATAGATAATCCAAAAAATATGGAATCGCTTGAGAAATTCTAAAGAAAAAGTCTGGTTTTAAAGCCAGACTTTTTTTGATTAACAAAGACTTACATATCAATATTTTTAGTAACTTATAGGCCCAAACCTTATCGATACATTATTATCTATGAAATTTATATTTCGCTATATTATACTATTAATTAGCACTTTATCTATTTTCTATTCTTACGCCCAGGACGGGACACCATACATCACTCATTTTAGAGAAAGTAAAGAAATCGAATCGCAGAACTGGTCTGTATGCCAGGATGAACAAAACGTTATGCTTTTTGCCAACAGAAAAGGCATTATGCGATTCGACGGCCAAAACTGGGATTTACTGAAAATCCCACACATTCCGTTTGCTTTAGGAAAAAATCCAATCGATAATAAAGTATACGTGGGTGCTAATAATAATTATGGTTACCTGGAGCGTGACGAAAAAGGAATAATTCAATACCTAAGCTTATCGTCGGATACTGCAGAGTTGGGAATTATTTCAAAAATTATTTTTAGCGATTCCACCATTTATTTTTATGGCGATCAAACCATTACAAGATATTCCTTAAACGACCCGGCTAAATTTAAACGTTGGAAAGCAAAAAAAGGTAAATCATTTACAGGAATCTTAGTAACGAATAAAAACACCTTCTTTAATGTTTCGGGCGAAGGGCTTTACCGGCTCGAAAGCGATACACTCTTTCCTATCGTAACAGGATTTTATACCGAAAACAATGAAATTCTTTTCAGCCTGCCATACAGTAAAGACAGGATTCTGGTTGGTACCGACGACAGTAAATTGTATACATTCGATGGAATTAAATATTATAATTACAACATAAACGACGAAGGTTACCTGAAAGAAAGTATACTGGCCGACGGACAAATAATATCAGACACATTATATGCTTTCGGAACATTATACGGTGGAGTGGAAATTGTAAATAAACGAACCGGAAAAATTGTTTATACCATAAATTATCAGAATGGCTTACCCGATGATGAAATCTATTCACTCGGGCTCGATAACAACAATGGTTTGTGGCTAACGCACCAATTTGGAATAAGCAGGGTGGATTTTAACCTTCCTTTACGAAACTATACTACATATCCCGGTTTAAAAGGAAACTTGTTCTACACCGTATTGCACCAGGGTGTTTTATATGTTGCAACCAACGATGGGGTTTATTACTTATCGGAAGTTAAGGATTACACCGAAGCTGAAGTTTGGATTAAAACAAGAGTAAAATCGAATATTGCTGTAAAACAAGAAGAAGAAGTTACAACTACCGAAGAACAAAAGAAACCGGCAAGAAAACTTTTTTCAAGACTGTTTAATAAAGATGAGTCTGACGAAAAAGAACCGGCTCAAACAGAAAAAAAACCGGCTCCACAAACAAAAACGAAAACAAAGTATGTTAGGAAAACGGTAAGCACGTTAAAATCAATCAACCATGTTTATAAAAAAGTTGAAAATTTAAACGAAAAGACTACCCAGCTTGTATCCACCGAAAATGGTTTATTGGCAGCTTCTAATACGGGATTGTATTTAATAAAAAATAATAAAGCGGAAAAAATAATCGGTGGAAAATACATCAACCAAATAAGCAATAAAACCCACCTTGACAATTACTATATTGCAAGCAACTCCGGCATCTTCTCAATCATGAATAAAAACGATAAATGGATTCCGGAATATAATTTCGTTGATTTTAACGATCGGGTATACACTTTAACTCATGTAAAGAAAGATAAGCTATGGCTGGGAAGCGAAAATATTGCTTATTCGTTTACACTCGACTCGCTGGGTTTACCCCAACAGATGAAAAGGTACTTAATAAAAACCGATTTCCCCGAGCAATATAAACTGGACTTTATAAACGATACTTTGTTTGCATTCCTGGAAAGTGGTTTGTTTTATTACAATTTGGCCAGGGACTCTTTCTTAACATACCATTCAACAAAACTAAATTACGAAAACATAAAAGCTCTGAACCATCAACAAGGAATAGCCTGGTTGCGCGCAGATCATTCGTGGTTTTGTTTAAATGATGATAAGGTATGGACCAAACAAGAAGAAGCCTACTTAAAACTTTTCGATGACATTACATCTATTAATTCGGATAGTAGCAATAATTTATGGATTATAAACAACAACAATCAAATATACCGCATAAAGCATTTAAAATACAATAAGTTGGACCCACGTTTTGACGTGTTTTTTCGCCAGATTAGCAACGAGAAAGGAATTTCGTTCGAGCTATCGGACCTTACTTTCGATCCCGATAATAAAGCAATTTATGTAAAAATAATTGCCCCCAGTTACGTAAAACAAAACTCTACACATTATCAGTATTTTGTAGAAGGATTAATGAACGATTGGTCTGAGTGGTTCCCAAATCAAGATATCAATTTAATTGTTAAATCGGGCACTTACACCCTACATGTGCGGGCCAAAGATATTTGGGGAAATAAAAGCGAAATAAAGTCATTACAATTTACCATAAAACCACCATTCAACGAATCGATTTGGTTTTATGTAATCATTGGCTTAGTAATTGTTTTAGCCTTTATTCTGATTTCAAAAATAAGAGAAAAAAAATTACGACACGATAAGCGAGTATTAGAGAAGAAAGTAAAAGAACGAACCATTGAGATACAGGAAAAAGCAGAAGAAATTGAAGTGCAACGTGATGAAATAATGGGCCAGCGCGATGAGATTTTGCGCCAGAAAGAAGAAATTACCGACAGTATAAACTATGCCCGGAGAATACAAAACGCGGTATTGCCATTAAAAGATCATTTCAAAAAATCATTTAGCGATCACTTTATTTTGTTTAAACCACGCGATATTGTAAGTGGTGATTTTTACTGGATTGCCGAAGACGAAAACAAACTTTATTTTACCGCAGCCGACTGCACCGGACACGGAGTTCCGGGTGCTTTCATGAGTATGCTGGGAGTATCATCATTGAATGAAATATTCGGAAATGAAAATCATCATCTTACAGCAGCCCGGATGTTGAATCTTTTACGTGAAAAAATAAAATTTTCCTTACACCAAACCGGCAAAGAAGGCGAAAATAAAGACGGCATGGATATGGCGTTATGTATTTATCATAAAAAGAAAAAGCTACTTGAATATGCCGGTGCCTATAATCCTTTGTATTTAATTCGCGATGGAAAACTACAGGAATACAAGGCAGACCGCATGCCGATTGGTATTTATCATATTGAAAAAGAGAGTTTTACCAATCACGAAATCAATATAAAAAAAGGCGATGCCATTTATATTTTTTCCGACGGATATGCCGATCAGTTTGGCGGACCGGGGCAAACAAAATTTAAGAGCGGTAATTTAAAGAAACTTCTACTGGAAATTAATGAAAAGCCAATGGAAGAGCAACACCAGATCCTGGATACCCGGTTTATGAAATGGAAAGGAAATTTAGATCAGATTGATGATGTTATATTGATTGGTATTCGTTTTTAATTTCTACTCATCGCGATGCACTGTGTTCGGCGAAAAAGCAGGCAAACAAACAGCCACATACTCTGCCCCACCTGTATAAGGCGAACTATATTGCACCCATTCGTTTTTACCAATTAAAATAGCCTGACCGGCTGTTACATTATATTCGTTGTTTTTTGTTTTTACTTTTAAAGTGCCTTTCAGAACTAAAGTATACTCATCGAATTCAGGGGTCTGACCCGGTTCTTCCCATCCTTCAGGACTTTTCATTCGGGCAATACTTACATCGGCAGTTTCACTATTTACACGTCCGAAGAATTCTTCGATTATTTTGGTTTTTGTACCAGCAGCTTCAATAATTGATGGTTTTGTGATTAATTGTATCATGGTTTTATGGTTTTTCGTTCATTAAATCGATAATAGCTTGCACCATTGCACTGGCACCAATCCGTAAGGTAGGCTCAGCATCAGGCTGATAATAAGGCGAGTGCAGCGCCGGGAGCTCCTTTTTTTGCATTTTATACGTATTATATTTCTCTGTACTCACAGATCCCAGCCAGGTTAAACATATGGGGATTTTTTCTTCGGATCGGCCATAATAGGCGAAATCTTCGCTTACCGTTGCCGGTAGCACTTCAATAACCGATTCTGCATCGATTATCTTCTTAAATGACCGAATACATTTTTCCAATAAATAATCATCATTTACGACCGGTGGCGTTTGGTTGAGAATATCAACCACAGGCATTAATTCAGCAGGCAATCCGGCAGATGCTGCTGCACTTTCAGATTTTTTGCGTATACTTTCAATAATTTTCGCCATAACATCATCGTCAAACGCCCTTAGTGTAAGTTTCAGAAGCACCTCATCGGGTATGATGTTATTTTTTGTTCCACCATGAATCGATCCAACGGTAACCACGGCAGGTTGCAGTGGAGAAATTTCCCGACTAACAATAGTCTGATAGTCCAGAATGGCTTTTGCAGAAATTACAACAGGATCAATGGTTGTGTGTGGAAGCGCCCCGTGCCCGCCTACACCAAAAAACTTAACATTTACGCTTGAAACACCGGCAAAAGTTGATCCTTTGGTATATCCTATAGTGCCTACAGGCAACTCGGCCGATACATGATAAGCTAAAATATAATCAGGAACCGGGAAGTTTTTAAAAAGGCCTTCATCAATCATTTTCTGCGCTCCTCCGCTATATTCTTCTGCCTGTTGTGCAATAAAAACCAGAGTACCTTTCCAATGATCTTTTAAACTTACCAAAGTATTTGCAGTGGCAATAAAAACAGTCATGTGCATATCGTGCCCACAGGCATGCATTACCGGAGATTCAACTCCTTCGATTCCGAACATTTTTTTATTGCTTGCAAAAGGCAAACCGGTTTTTTCTTCAATGGGCAGAGCATCCATATCGGTGCGCATCATAATTACCGGGCCGCTGCCATTCTTAAAAACACCAACCACGCCATTGCCTCCAAAGTTTGTAGTTACATCAAATCCCGTTTTTTGCAACTCGCTGGCTATTCGTTTAGATGTTTCAAACTCCTTAAATGAAAGTTCCGGATTTTCGTGTAAATGCTGATATAACGACATATACTTTTGGAAAGAATTGTGAATCTCATCATTTATTTGGTTTTTAACATCCTGTGCAACCACAATTACGCAGGCTAAAGAAAATAAGAGAATCACAAATAAGTATCGCATACGAAATTGGATTGGTGTGCAAGGTGAATTTATAAAAAAATAGTAAATAAACAATGATTTACTTACATCAATAAAATATTAAATGGAGTTTTCTTATGAAAAGATTTGTGGTATGGTAAAAAAGAAGCTTGTTCCCTCACCTTTTACCGATTTAAAATAAATTTCGCCACCTAAAAGCTCTGTATAACCTTTTGCAATAGATAAACCCAAGCCTGCTCCGCCATACTTTCGTTGCGGCGAATTATCTTCCTGACTAAACATTTTAAAGATCTGCTCCTTTAGTTTTGTGTCGATACCAATACCTGTATCTTCAACAAAAAATTCAAAGAAATCATCTTTTAAAATATAACCAAATTTTATGTGGCCCGTCGATGTAAACTTAATGGCATTAGCCAATAAATTCGTAAGAATCTGTCTCAATTTTGTCCGGTCGGTTTTTAAGATGGACTCATCATCTACTAACGATTTTACTAACGTAAACTGAACATTTTTTTCATCGAGGCTTTTGCTATACATATGGTATAGTTCATCCAATAGCTCGTTCACTTCAACGTGCGACAGCTTCACTTTGTCCTGCCCTGTTTCAATGAGCGAAACCGAAAGAATATTATCTACAATAGACAATAGCTGCTCACTGCTACTTATAACCAGATCAATATAGCGATTACGCATATCGGGAGCCAAATCAGCATCTTTCAGCAGAATCGAAAAACCGTTAATTCCATTCATAGGTGTTCTGATTTCGTGTGAAAGATTCCGCAAGAACACCGATTTTAAATGATCGCTTTCCTGAGCTTTCTGAAAGGCACTTTTGAGTTCTTGCGTACGTTTTTTTACCGTTAACCGGAGTGTAAAAATAAAAAGCAAAGTAACCAGTAAAATAATAACAATAGTTAATATCAGAATTTTGTATTTAACTGGCAATACATTTACTTCTTTCATATAAAAGTAGTCGCTGATAATTTGATAATAAATGGAGTTATTATCCTCTTTCAGTTCTTTCAGGTGAGAATCTATTTTTTCAATAATCGGCTTGTACTTTTCGTTGTTGGGAAAAGCGTAATGTAAATGTACCGGAGAAAAAATAATGGGTGTTTTTGAAACCTTATAATCAATGCTGTTATAATCGCCAAATATGCGGTTGGCCACACCTGCATCAACTACATTATTTTCAATTAGTTCGAAAACTTCGTTATAATCTTCGGCATAAACATACTCGCAATTCAAATTAAAATTTGATGCTAGCAAAACAAAACCATCATCGAAAACATTGTTTTTTACAATTGCTACCTTTTTATTCTGCAGATCAATCAGGTTGTTAATATCCGATATCTCGGGTGTATACACCTGCCCCCAGGAAAGCATCACATCTTCATTTGTGAATTTGTAGGAATGAATTCGATCTTCTGTATATCCTAAATCAGGCATGATATCAATTTCGCCTTTTTCCAAAGCAACTAAACATTCGTGAAAATTATAAGCTTTGTATTCAATGGTCCAGTTTTCTTTTTCGGCAATGTAATCGAGCAAATCGATAAATATACCTTTTGGAGATGAAGTTTGCAGCGTATCATAGCTTTTTAACGGCACATTCTCGGTAACTCCAACCACCAGTGTTTGTGCGGAAGCCTGAACGATGATTAAAAGAAGCACATGTAAATATAATAGGCGGATATACATTATTCCCATAAAAGCTTTATACAAATAAACCAACAAATTTAATATAAGTTTTCGGAGATTAAAAAAAAGTTTGTAAAAGCTAAATTGACTGGTATTGTATATGCACTAAAACATTTTAATTAACATTTTTATGTTATTCAAAATACTCGAACGCATCAATTATATCCAGGTAAACACCATCAAAACCTGCATCCAGGATTTTTTTCAGATAAGAATCATCATTACCAAAAATAATGGCTTGCCAAGCAGGATCCCAATATACCACTTTGTAATTTCCTTCCCAATCAGGATTTTCCTCTTCTATCCACGATGGATCTCCTACTGCCCAAGTGTTATTCCAGTAATACCTATAATCTTCTGCTTCGCCAATACTCATATAGGATATAACCAGTCGTTGACCACCATTTTCTTTTACTTTTAATTGAGTAACTTCGCTGGCAGAAAATAATGCATCATCGAAAAAGCAATCCATAATTAAAACATCATAGTTTGTGGCTGTAATAGCATTTATAAAATCCTGTTTTGAAGTAAAATTTTCAGGATTTAACAAATAAAGAAAATTCTTTGCTTGAGCTAAATTGGTAATCACATTGCTATTCACATGATATGGTGTTGCAGGATAATCAGGAATTATGCTTAATTCGCGATCGGGCGCTGCGAAACTAATGTATCCTTTTAATTCATTTTGTGAATAGGAGTCATCCATTTTTGAATGTGTCCAACAATAATCGGTAGTTAACACTTCAACATCGTTACTTTCGCAAACATCAAGAAATGAAATCATGTAGTTATGATCTGCAGTGCTGGTTGCAACATCATCATCGTCGTAACCATAAAACAGATCTTCGCGCCCCACACCATCGATAGCATTAAGATACGAAAGACAAGCTGTCCCATCTACTTCTCCATCGCTTGTTGCAAGTTCCTGTCCATTCTGAGGAATAATAATAAAGTCAGGATTAATCGATTTGGCATAAGTGCTAATTCCGATTACAAAGTTTCTCATTTCTTGCTTGAAATCTTCATCGTATGAGTTGCCTTCATCTTCATCATCAGAACATGAAAACAATACGACAGTTAACATTAAAAACCAGGTTAACCTTTTCATTTTCAGTATGTTTTTTTGGTGAATGTACAAGTTACCAAAAATGTACAAAAACTTCCAGTTTTGACAGAGCTTTTTGATTATATGTATAAGAAACTGTTTAAATACTATAAAAACCTTTTGCGGTAAATACCAGAATCAAAACGACCACAATACTAATTACAAATGTATACAAGGATAAAGCTCCGAACATTTTAAAGAATGCACCCAAATAATTTCTTTGGTAAAATCTTCTGATGCCAAACATGAGATACAATGGAATTCCCCACCACAAAAACAAAACATAATCGGCAACCGATTCAGGCAAGTACTCATTAAAAAGAATGATTATCGAGGATAATCCAAAAATGAATGCATGAAAATTAATGGAAAATATCAGATGCTTTATATATAACATTCTTGATTTCCATAAAATCATGGATAGAATCAATGCAAAAAAAGGCATCAATAAAAAGAGCACGTACGACAGGTTATTTAAGAACTTTGAAAAAAACACATCTTTTTTTTCTGCCGCATTAAGCCCCCCAATTACCAACTGTTTTTCCCATGAACTTGCCGTAGTATCATTTAAGGTTTCTTGTTTTATTACTTCAAAATCCTGTTTATCCAGATTAGAGAGCGATATATTATTTTTAAGCGATGTATCTGTTTCGCTAACAAGTGCTGCACTTTTTAGGTCTTTATTTATAACAATGCTTGCACTGTTTTTCTCACCATGATCCACTGTATTCATATCATCCCTTAATTCATCAACACTTGCATACTGCACAAGAAAGAAGAAAATAATACTTACAATCATATACATACGCATGGGAGGTACATATCTTTTTCTTCGTCCTTTAAAGTACTCTTCGGTTAAAAATCCCGGTTTTGTAAAAAAAGGCACTAATGTATTTAACAATCTTATATCCAGATTAATTGAATCCAGCAAATCGCCAATGATTTCCTTTACAGGCTTATTAAAATCTTTATTCGACTGACCACAGTTAGGGCAATACTTGCCCACTTCGGTTTCGCCACAATTCGGGCAAATTATAAAATCGTATGGTGTAAGTTCACCTTCACTTTTTAGTGATTTTACTTTTTGCAGGCTTTTTTCGTTTTTCACAACTAAAATGTTTTGCCCGAAAATAAAAAAATATTGTTTAATATCGTTAGGACTGCATATTATTTTATTAAAACAAAATGTTTATTAAGTATCAATTAAGATGGTAATACGAATTGATTTAGAAAAATATCTTTCTTTGTTTCTTTTGTAAGTATAAAACCGTGTTTAGGTCAGGCTGCTCTTAAAAGGGCAGCTTTTTTATAGTTTTATGTACTTTTCGCCTCGTGATCTTTTCTTAAGAATTTTTCTCAATTCCCGTTTTGATGGCTTTAAATAATAACGCTTTGCATCTTCAACCGAATCGTGAACGGTTTCTACTTTGGTAATTTTATTAATCAGTTTAATATCTTTTGTTGAAAGGATATAGTCGAACTCTAAGGTATCATCGTAAACATTCAAAATTTTGACTTTCCAGAAATCGTTGGTATCCCGATAATTTAAAAAGTAATAATCTTTATACTCCCGTAATAATTGTTCTTCTGAAAGTTCAAACAACGTCTCATCTTTCGATGAATAAACCTGCACCGAATCACCTTTGAGAGCAATTTTAAAAATCCAGTTATCGGTAAAAGCAAATGAAGTGTCGGTAGAAATTGAGTCGTCTACTTCTGTTCTAAATTCCGATAAGGACATGATGATATCTTCTCTGTATTGCCTTATAATAAGATTGCTTTCAATTCGTATGATAGACGAATCTTCAATTGAACAGTATTCTCCAAGCAGCTCATCGGGAAAAGTATCTAAATTTGGTTTTCCTTCGGGTTGCGGAACCTTAAACCAGATGTAAGGGCCACATCCTAATAAAAAAATTAAAATACCAAAAATGATTACACGCCGCTTCATAATATGTGCTGTTTGATGATTAGACAATTTACAAATAAAACGTAAGAATATAAATTTTATGATGTAAAAAAGGTGCTACTTATTGAGCAGCACCTTTTTACTTTGTTTGATTTATTTTTATTTTTTAGGAATATTCTTTAATGTTTCAATTAAGAATTCGTAAAACATTCCAACGGTTTTAATATTTACTTTTTCGTCTGGTGAGTGCGGATAACGAATGGTTGGACCAAACGAAATGGTATCCAGTTTTGGATAATTTTCCATAATAATTCCACATTCTAAACCAGCATGTATCGCTTTTATTTCAGGAACTTTTCCCCACTTCTTATTATAAACATCCTGCATGGTTTTTAAAATTGGCGAATCGATATTTGGTTTCCATCCCGGATAAGCTCCTTCGTGAACCACCTCTGCTCCTGCCAATTCCAATACGCAACGAATCATATTGGCTAAATCTTCTTTCGCGCTGTCAACAGAGCTACGCTGTAAAGATGCTACTTCAATAAATCCTTGTTGCTTTTTAACGATTGCCAAATTTGTTGATGTTTCAACCAAACCTTCCATGGCATCGCTCATACGAATTACACCATTCGGGAATCCATAAATGGCTTTAATTAAATTATTGCTTGTTTTTTCGTCGATTACTTTTGCCGGCATATCGGTTTCGTTGTAAGTAATTTCCAATCCAGGCTCAGTAACTGATAATTCTGCTTTAATTAATGGAACTAATTCATCAATAAAGTTTTTAAATTCGCCAACCTGAGCGTTTGGAAGAGTTACAACTGCAAACCCTTCGCGAGGAATTGCATTTCGCAAACTACCAGACTGAATATCTGCAATACGAATATCCAATGACTTATTAACCGTATATAAAACTCTGTTTAAGATTTTGTTTGAATTTCCGCGTCCTAAAGGAATATCCATACCTGAGTGTCCGCCTTTTAAACCCTTTACATCAATTCTGAATGCAACACTGTCTTTTGGAACATCCTGTTCGTTGTAATGGAATTTAGCATTGGTATCAACACCACCAGCACAGCCAATATACAATTCGCCTTCGTCTTCCGAATCCGTATTAATCATAATATCAGCATTCAAAATTCCTGCTTTTAAATTTTCGGCACCTGTCATTCCAGTTTCTTCGTCAATGGTTAAAAGCACTTCCAGTGGGCCGTGTTCAATTTCGTTCGATTGAAGAACCGCCAATGCAGCAGCTACACCCATACCATTATCGGCTCCCAGGGTTGTATCTTTTGCAGTTACCCACTCGCCATCGATGTACGGT
Organism: uncultured Bacteroidales bacterium; assembly: GCA_964450375.1. Taxonomy (GTDB): domain Bacteria; phylum Bacteroidota; class Bacteroidia; order Bacteroidales; family UBA12077; genus UBA12077. Next base: position 670 of record CAYVEW010000074.1, on the reverse strand, counting down.
TTAATCGGATCGGTTTCGAAGTTATGATTTATGTTACTGTTAGCTTGTGGCACCATATCAAGATGGCCCTGCAAAACAACCGTTTTACGGTCTTCCATTCCTTTGGTAGCAGGTTTTTTAATAATTACATTACCCACCTCGTCAACGATTGTTTCTAAACCAAGATCTTTACCGAATTTCTCAGCAAAATCTACTGCTTTACGTTCTTTTTTCGATGGGCGTGGTATGTCGCATAATTGTTGGAAAATACTCCAAACAGCTTTAGGTTCTAGATTGCGAATTTCACTCATTATAATTCCTCCGTTATTTTAATTTATTATTTAATGTAGACTCTTTAAATTAAAAATTGTTTAACAATTTTTGTTTTAGCAAGCTCAAATTTAGAAAATTTTAAGTTTTTATTCAGATATTAAAAGCATTTATTAAACATGTTAACATAAGTTAACAAATAAAGAATAATCATGGGGATATCCAAAAACCAATGAATTATTAAGTTAGCCACTAAGACGCTAAGAATTAAGAATCACAAAGCAAATGCTATCAGTAAATTAGCACTTTGTGAAATTTTGTGTCTTTGAGCCTTTGTGGCGAAATCATTCATTTTTGGACAACATCATGACTACTTAACTAATCAGTGCACAGATCATCGGTTCTTAATAGCATATCAACA
>CAYVEW010000073.1:0-16481 GCA_964450375.1 uncultured Bacteroidales bacterium | reverse complement strand
AATATTGGATGCATTAGCTAATGCATCCAATACTTTAAATCCAATATTATGTCGCGTATTTATATATTCGCTACCAATATTTCCTAAACCGACAATAAGGTATTTCAAACTAATTATCTGTTTAATTAATAAGTGATTTATTCAGCTGATTCTTCTGCTGGAGCGCTTTCTCCACCTTCAGCAGCAGCTTCTTCGCCTTCTGCTTCTTCGCCTTCTGCTTCAGCATCAGTTTGAACACCACGAGCAGTTTTCACAAGAACTACTACAGCATTTGCAGGATCTAAAAATTCGATTTTGTCAAATTTTAAATCTTTAATTTTAATCGATTTTCCGATATCTAATTTAGAAATATCCACAGTAATATGTTCTGGTAAATCTCCTGGTATTCCTTTTACTTTAATTTTACGCATCTTTTGTACCAGACGGCCACCTTTTAGTACACCAATTGAAGCTCCTTCCATAGCAACAGGTAACATAATCCAAACTGGTGATTTCTCATTTACCTCATAAAAATCGGCATGTATAATACGGTCTGTAACCGGATGATATTGCACATCGCGAACGATAGCATCTGCTTTTTTACCGTCAATATCGAAACTAATCACATAAGCATCTGCTGTAAATACTACCTTATTGAATTCTTTTTCTTCAATCTGGAAGTGCAGGTTTTCGCCCTGGCCATACATTACGCAAGGAACCAATTTTTCTTTTCTTAGATTCTTTGCATTCGATTTTCCAATGTTTTCTCTTAAGCTACCTTTTAATTTAATCGTTTTCATTTTTTTTCTTTTTACGTGTTACTCAGAATAATACTAAAAATCTCAAAAGCTTCTTATTCCCCATCACACTTTTAAACAATATGCTTTAAAATTCGGTGTGCAAATTTATAATTTTAAACTATAAAATTCGAACTTATTGACTGATAATTATAAACTTTATTAATTACATCAGCAAAAACGCTGGCAATAGATACTACTTTTATCTTTTCGCATATGGGTTTTATGGGTAACGAATCGGTTACGATCACTTCTGTAATTTTTGATTCATTAATTCGTTCATATGCAGGACCGGATAGTACCGCATGTGTTACAACTGCACGAACACTTAAGGCTCCTTTCTCGATCATCATATCGGCTGCCTTGGTAATTGTGCCGGCAGTATCGATCATATCATCAAGAATAATTACATTTTTACCTTCAACATCCCCTATTACAGTCATTTCTCCAATAATATTTGCTTTTTCGCGCGATTTATGGCTGATTACCAGAGGAGTTTCCAGGAATTTAGAATAGGAGTTTGCTCTTTTTGCCCCGCCCATATCCGGAGCAGCAATTACCAAATTATCAAGATTCAGATTCTTTATATACGGAACGAATACCGCTGATGCATATAGGTGGTCAACAGGAACATCGAAAAAACCCTGTATTTGATCAGCATGCAAATCTAATGTCATAATCCGATCCACACCTGCAGCAGTTAACAAATTAGCTACCAATTTAGCACCTATTGAAACTCTTGGTTTATCTTTTCGGTCTTGCCGTGCAAATCCGAAGTAAGGCATCACTGCAACAACTTTATATGCTGATGCTCTTTTTGCAGCATCAATCATTAATAATAGCTCCATTAAATTATCTGATGGAGGAAAAGTTGATTGAATAATAAAAACATAGGATCCGCGCACGGTTTCTTCGAAAGAAGTTTGAAATTCTCCGTCGCTAAACTCTGTATAACTTGTATTCCCTAACTCTACACCGTATTCTTTTGCAATTTTTTCTGCAATGTACCGTGATTTAGTTCCTGAAAAGATTTTTAATGGAGGTTGAAGGCTCATTGTTGCTAATTTTCAATATTTTTATGATTGTTTTTAGGAGCTGCAAAGTTAAAAATATACTTTTATATTCCATTTACTTTATAAAGAAAATTACATCTGCAATTTAAATTTTAACTGATTGATTTATATTCTCTATAAATGTTAATATTTCGTTTCGCCCTATATTTTTTTCGGATGATGTTAAGAATATTTCAGGAAGAGCCTCCCATTTTTTTAACATTTCCTTCTTATAATTTTGGATATTTTGTTTGAGAGCTGAACTGGAAAGCTTATCAATTTTGGTAAATATCATACTAAAAGGTATTTGTTTTTCGCCTAACCATTCCATAAACTCCAGGTCGTTTTTTTGTGGTTCATGTCTTGAATCAATCAAAACAAATAAGCACATCATGTTTTCTCTGAATTCGCTGTAATCTTTTATCAATTTATTAAAATCTTTCCGAATCGATTTGGCCACTTTAGCAAATCCATAACCCGGCAAATCGACCAAATACCAATTATTGTTAATTAGAAAGTGATTTATAAGTTGTGTTTTCCCTGGGCTTTGCGAAGTTTTAGCCAGTTTTTTCTGATCAACAAGCATGTTAATTAATGAAGACTTGCCAACATTGGATCTGCCAACAAATGCATACTCGGGTAATTTATCTCCGGGACAATCCGAATAAGTAGTATAACTTGCTATAAATTCGGCGCTTTTAATATCCATATCTATTTTATTTAATAAAAACCGAGAGCATGGCGGCTATGCCAAACAGAACAATTAATAATCCGGCTATCTTATTAATCCACCACAATTGTTTCAAACGAAATTTTTTTCTAAACAAATCAACAAAAAAGGTTAAGGACAGCCACCAAACCATTGCACCGAGGAATACGCCCAGAATGATTAAAAAGGATTTAACCGAACTGTCTCCGGCTGTTACTATTCCAATACCTGCAAATGCTGCAACAAATAAAAAAACTGCCAGCGGATTCGATAGCGTTAAAAATAATACAGAAAAGAAATCTTCAACTAGTTTATTCTTCTGTTTTCTGTGTCGTCGTATCTGCTTAACCGGATTTGTATAAAATATTTTTATTCCTAATAAAATGAGCACTGCACCACCTATCACCTGGATTAAGAATTGCTGTTCTTCAATAAAGTTAATAATGTAGGTTAATCCTAATGCAGCAACCAGGGCAAAAAATGCATCTACTGTGGCTGCTCCCATTCCGGAAAATATACCTGAAACACGACCTTTATTTATCGTACGCTGAATACACAAAACACCAACCGGCCCCAATGGCAGTGATGCCAAAAATCCAATAATCATTCCTTCAATCAAAAAAATTGCTTCCAAAACTTCAATCCTTTTTAATAATCTGTATTTTTTATTAGTAACCTGGGTTCCATCATTTCCAGGATAGAATATTTAACTCCTTCGCGTCCAAATCCCGAGTTTTTAACTCCGCCATATGGCATATGATCAACCCGAAAAGTTGGAACATCATTTATAATAAGCCCACCAACTTCTAATTCGTTAAAAGCCTGGTTCATTTCTTTAATATTGTTTGTAAAAACACCCGCCTGCAAACCGAATTCTGAGTTATTTATATATTCGATTGCTTGGCTGTAATCAGTATATTTCTCGATTGTTACAACGGGCCCGAACACTTCCAAGGCACAAACTTTCATCTGTTGCCTGGTGTTGGTAATAATGGTTGGTTCGTAATATGCACCCTTACGCTTGCCACCGAATAAAACTTTTGCTCCTTCTTCTTTTGCTTCGTTAACCCATTGTTCAACTCGCATGGCATTTTCTTCATCAATCATGGACGAAATTTCGGTATTCGAATCGTCTGGTGCTCCAAACTTAAGCTTTTTGGTTCCGTCAATAAACTTTTGTACAAAGCTGTCGAAAATATTTTCCTGAACATAAATTCGCTGCACATGAATACACACCTGTCCTGAATAAGCAAAGCCTCCTACCAAACACTTTTTTATGGCCAGGTTCAGGTCAGCTGAATCAGAAACAATAACACCTGCATTTCCACCAAGCTCGAGAGCAACTTTCTTTTTCCCGGCATTCGATTTCATTTTCCATCCCACGGCAGGCGAACCAGTAAATGATAGCATCTGGATTCGTTCATCTGTAACCAACTGATTTCCTGCTTCACGATCCATAGGCAAAACAGAGAAAGCTCCTTTAGGCAGATCAGTTTTATCAATAATTTTAGCCAACTCTAATACCGATAAAGGAGTTGATCGTGCCGGTTTTAATATCATGGGATTTCCGGAAGCAATGGCCGGTGCAATTTTATGCACAGCAAGGTTCAATGGAAAATTAAAAGGTGCAATACCAGCTATTAATCCAATAGGGAAATGTTTTACCAGCCCTTCTTTTCCTTCGCCGGCAGCTGTCCAATCAACAGAGAAATACTCTTTTGGTAATCGTTTTGATTCTTCGGCAGCAACGGTAAAAACCTGTATTGCGCGGTCAATCTCACCCATTGCATATTTTAAAGGTTTACCGGCTTCTTTTGCCAGTATAACAGAAAGATCGTTTCTTTTTTCTTTGATCGCATGCGCAATCTGTAATAATATTTCGAACCTTTTGTATGCAGGCAAATCGCGCATTTCGTTTTTTATTGCATTGGCTGAAACTATTGCCTGCTCAAGCTCCTTTTTACCAGCCAGATAGGTTTTTCCAACCAAGGAGTTATCATAGGGATTAAAAACTTCTAATTCCTGATTGGTTTCTGCAAACTTACCTCCGATATAAATCTTATGATCAGTCATTTTTGTGTCAACTTTTAGTATGTGCAAAATTAATTTTTTTAATGTAGAAACCTATGCTAAATTCGTGGTATTTAGAAAAACTTAAAACAAGATCGAATCGTGATTGTTTTTTAAAATGTATCTTTATCACCGAAATTTATACTAAAAGTATGTTAAAAATAGACCTTAAGAATAAAGCCTGGCAATGGTTAACACTTATATTTTTATCCTTAATCTGGGGTAGCAGTTTTATTCTTATGAAAAAGGGATTACGTTCGTACACTCACGATCAGGTTGCTGCATTCCGGATTTTTATTTCTTTTATTGCCTTTTTACCTTTCGGGATTCGAAATTTAAAAAAGATATCGAAAAAAAATATTGTATCCTTGTTGATTGTAGGTTTTATTGGCTCGGTTGCACCAGCTTTTTTATTTACAAAAGCACAAACGCAGGTAGATAGTGCCCTTGCGGGGATTTTAAATTCAGCAACCCCTTTATTTACACTAATCATCGGATTAATTTTTTATAAAAGTACGGCCAAACCAATTAATGCATTTGGGATATTTTTGGGCTTAGTTGGGACATTGGGTTTGATTTTTTACTCAAAAAATGGCGGTAATATTTTTGAGCATATAAACTATTACGGATTATTTATAGTGGTTGCAACCATTTGCTATGGCATTAATGTAAATCAGGTTAAATATAAGATTAAGGATTTAAACGGGCTTGAATTAACATCATTGGCTTTTATGTTTGCCGGCCCGTTTACTGGCGCGTATTTGCTATTTACCGATTTTTCTTTTGCATTATCTACTAATGATTATATTTTAAATCTGGGCTATATAGCAATATTAGCTGTTGTTGGTACTGTTTTAGCCCTGGTAATTTTTAACACCTTAATACAACATACGACAGCAATTTTTGGATCGTCGGTTACTTATCTAATTCCAGTCTTTGCAATCATGTGGGGCCTTTTCGATGGAGAAAAATTATCCGTAATTCAGTTTTTATGGATTGGCCTAATTTTAACAGGGGTTTATCTGGTAAATAAACGAAGTAAAAAATGAAAAAAACAACTGGTTTTTTACTTTCAATTTTAAGTGGTATTTTATTATCGTTACCCTGGTATCAAAATTTCTCGGGACTCATTGCTACAGTTGGATTTATTCCTCTTTTATTAATCGAAGATCATCTCTATCAATTAAAAGATAAAAATCATTATTTTGATATTAACAAATTTTCTTTTGTTGCCTTTTTAATCTGGAATATCATTTCAACTTACTGGATTAAAAACTCAGATTTGACAGCTGCAATAGTTGTTATATTTCTAAATACCTTTTTCATGTCTTTGACATTTATGCTTTTTCACATAACAAAAAGAACATTTGGAAATAAAATTGGAAGCTTCTCACTCATCGTTTATTGGATTAGTTTTGAGTATATCTTTTTGCATGCCCATTTAACCTGGCCTTGGTTAAATCTTGGCAATTGCTTTGCTGGTAACATAAAACTTATTCAATGGTATGAATATACAGGAGTGCTTGGTGGCACCTTATGGATTTTACTCCTTAATCTATCACTATTTAAGGTTCTGAAGTTATTAGTCAGTCATCAAAAAAGCAGTCTTTTATTACCCAATATTATTTTTTTTATCATTCTATTAATAATCCCAATACTATTTTCGAAAACAATTTTTAACAATTTTCAGGAAACAGGTAAAGAAATAAAGATCGCACTTATACAACCCAATTTTGATCCTTACAGCGAAAAATATCACATTGCTCAAGAACAACAGATAACAACAATACTTTATTTAGCAGATAGCATATTTGATAAAAATGTAAATTATGTTGTAGCGCCGGAAACTGCTATTAATAAACCAGTTTGGGAACATAAATTAAAATCTGATACGAGTATACTAAGAATTAAGCATTTTGTGAATAAGCATCCACAAACAACTTTTATTATTGGAGCAAGTACATTTAAAAAGCTAGATGTCAATGAAGAAAGGACTCCCACCACAAAATTTCACATAAAAGATAGTTGTTACTACATCGCTTATAATGCAGCTTTGCAAATTGATACATCAAGTCAGATTCCAATGTATTATAAGTCGAAACTCGTTTCGGGTGTTGAAACAATGCCTTTTCTAAAACTATTTCATTTTTTTGAAAAGTTTATATTAGACTTTGGGGGAGTAAAAGGAAGCCTGGGTATTCAAGAAGAACGGGATGTTTTTACAAAAGCTGATATTTCCATTGCTCCGGTTATATGCTATGAATCGGCTTTCGGACAGCATGTTGGAGATTATATCAAAAAAGGAGCTAACCTTATTTTTATTATTACAAATGATGGATGGTGGGGAGATACTCCAGGTTACAAACAACACTTATCTTATGCACAATTAAGAGCCATTGAAACACGCAGAAGTATTGCTCGCTCGGCAAATACAGGAATCTCTGCTTTTATAAATCAAAAAGGCGAAATTACAAAAGAAACCCAATGGTGGGTTTCTGATGCCATAAAACAGAACTTAAAAACGAATCACAAAATCACGTTTTATGTTCGCCATGGTGATTATTTAGGCAGAACAGCTCTTTTCTTATTTGTATTTTTATTTCTTTATACCTTAGTAAAAAATTTAATAAGAAAATCCTTATAAGCCCAGTCAATCTGGCATTATAATTGTTAAAAGAAGTCTCGTTTAAAGAATTAATTATAGTTTACGATATTAAAAGAAAATGAAAAAGATTCTACTATTTACTTTAGCTATCTTATTAGCTCTACAAGTAATATCACAAAACAAGTATACCATTAGCGGTTACGTAAAGGATCAATCCGGCGAAGAGCTAATTGGAGCCACTATCTATATTCCACAGTTAAAAACCGGCTCGGTTACTAATGTTTATGGTTTCTATTCTATAACAATCCCCGAAGGAAATTACCAACTGGATTACTCATACATTGGGTATAAAACAGAAACAAAAGAAATTAATCTTAATAAAGATATTAGCCTGCCAGTTTCTCTGTCGGAAGACACAAAATCAATTGAAGAAGTTATAGTTACTGCCGAGCGCAAAAACGATAATGTGGTTAGAACCGAAATGAGTACGGTAAAACTACAGGCTAAGGAGATTAAAAAAATACCAGCCTTAATGGGCGAAGTGGATGTAATTAAAGCAATCCAGTTAATGCCCGGAATACAATCTACCGGCGAAGGCTTTTCGGGTTTTAATGTTCGAGGCGGAAGTCCCGACCAGAACCTGATACTTTTCGACGAAGCCACTGTTTACAATGCTTCACATTTAATGGGATTCTTTTCGGTTTTTAACAACGATGCCATAAAAGATTTAAAAATATATAAAGGAGACATACCGGCGGAATATGGAGGAAGATTATCTTCACTGCTGGATATCCGAATGAAAGAAGGAAACCAGAAAAAACTGGAAGCCACAGGAGGGATCGGAACCATTTCATCGCGTTTAACTCTGGAAGGGCCCATTATTGAAGATAAGTGGTCGGTTTTAGTTGCCGGACGAAGAACATATGCCGATTTATTTCTACTATTCTCGCAAGATGAAGCAATTCGTTCAAACAAGCTGTACTTTTACGATCTGAATTTAAAAACCAATTATCGTATTAATGACAAGAACCGCATTTTTGTTTCGGGTTATTTTGGCCGCGATGTATTTAAATTTGGAGATTTATATGGTTTCAACTGGGGTAACCTGACATTCACTGCACGCTGGAATCACCTATTCTCCGATCAGTTATTTTCAAACTTCTCGGTAATATATAGTGATTATGATTACAAAATGGAAAGTGGACAGGGCAATAATGGCTTTAAATGGACATCTAATTTAAAAGACATAAAAATTAAAGGCGATTTAACCTACTATCCGAACACCAGAAACACCATAAAATATGGCATAGAAGCCATTTATCATCATTTTAACCCGGGATTTGCGCGTGGAACAGGCAGTGAAAGCGCCATGTATAATTCATTAAAAATGCCCGAATCTAATGCTCTGGAATATGCTGCCTATATTAGCAACGAACATAAAATCACACCCAAATTAACACTTAATTATGGAATCCGGGGTTCTGTTTTCCAGAATATGGGAGAATCGACAGTTTACAATTTCGATGAAAATTACGAAAAGATTGATTCAACTACCTATAAACAATGGGAAATATACAACACATTTTACGGACTGGAACCGCGCCTGAACTTAAATTATACCATTAATCAAAGATCATCTGTTAAAGCAAGCTATTCCAGAACCAAACAGTATCTGCATTTAGCATCGAACAGCACGGCAGGTTCACCTTTAGATGTTTGGCTACCATCAAGTCCGAATATCGAACCTCAATTAGCTAACCAGGTTGCTGTTGGTTATTTCAGAAATTGGCTGGACGATATGCTTGAAACTTCCATTGAGTTTTATTATAAAGACATGGATAACCAGATTGATTTTAAAGATCATGCCGATTTAATGCTTAATCCTGAACTGGAAGGTGAATTCAGAATTGGCGATGCATGGTCGTACGGTATGGAATTACTTATTAGAAAGCAAGAAGGCAGATTTACTGGTTGGATTAGTTATACTTTATCGAAAGCAGAACGCAAATTTCCCGATATCAATAAAGGAAAAGTGTATGTTTCGGTATACGATAAACCACACAATATTTCCGTTGTTGGTATGTATGAACTTTCGCCCCGATGGAATGTTTCAGCCACATGGGTTTATGCAACAGGTGCTCCGGTAACATTCCCAAGCGGAAAATATACTTACGAGAATGTTGCCGTTCCGATTTATACTGAGCGAAATGGTTACCGCATGCCCGATTATCACCGAATGGACTTATCGATTACACTAAAAAGTAAACCAAAACCCAACAAACGTTTTAATAGTGATTTAAATTTATCGATATACAACGTGTATAACAGACACAATGCATGGATGATCTATTTTGGTGAAGATGAAGACAATCCGGATATCACGATTGCGGAAAAAGTATACGTATTTCCAATCATACCCTCGTTAACATGGAATTTCTATTTTTAAATCTTAAGATGATGAAAAAACAATTTTATATCATAGCCTTACTTGCAGTTATATTATATTCCTGCACCGAAAAATTTGACATTGAACTCGATAGCTCATACAGCCGATTGGTTGTTCAGGGTTCTATTAGCAACGAACTAAAAAGGCATCAGGTGATGATTACCAAATCGGCCGATTATTTTTCTGACACTCCGGCTCCCCGCGTTACAGGAGCCAATGTTACTATTTCGGATGGTGAGAATACTTTTACTTTAACCGAAACTGAAGATGGTATTTATAAAACAGATACAATTGCCGGAATGCCAGGAAAAACATATACTTTATCAATAATTGCGGATGGAAATGAATATTCTGCCAGCTCCTTTTTAAATTTCTGTGCACCAATTGATTCAATTAACTTTGGTTATTATGATTATGGTGACTATTACGAAATAACCGACACCATTTTGTACATTCTTTTAAATGCTCAGGAACCCGAAACACCTGATAACTATTATTTATGGAATGTTTATAAAAATGGCATTCTCGAGACTGATACCTTGCAAGAAAAAATCGTAGACGGAGATGAATTTGTAAATGGAAATTACATGTTCGATCTGGCGGTACAATGGGTCGAAGCTGGTTATAACGACACTATAACGCTCGAAATGTTATCGGTTACAGAAGAATACAATGACTATTATTATCAGGTAATGGATGTTACGGTTTGGAACATGGGTCCTTTAGGTGGGCCACCCGCAAACCCGGTGGGCAATGTTTTTGAACTTGTAAATAATGATAACGACAATGATAATCCGGTTGGGTTTTTTCTGGCTTACTCGGTACAGCGAATTACAGAAGTAGTTCCTCCTAAAGAAGAATGGATTGAATTAGAATGGTTTTAAAAAGAGTTGTCATTCCTAAACAAAGGAATAACAACTTTTATAATTAAAAATGTCACACCACGCGAATCGCAGTGTGACATTTTCTTTATTTGTTTTATTTAATTACTTATTGCTGAAAGCTTGTTTTCCATTATCAAGGAATTCGACAAAATTATCAATATTCAAATCATAACCCATTGGATCAACCAGGTTTTCGCCTTCTGTATCAACTAGCACATAATAAGGCTGGCTGTTTATATTATATCTTGAAATCTGAAAATCAGCATACTTTTTACCAATCGTTTTCTTAAGCTTGCCATCGTAAGATGATGTAACCCACTCATCTTCCGGCAATTTAGTTCTATCATCCACATACAAAGCAATAATCACATAATCTTCGCGAAGGCGCTTTAAAACTTCCGGATCAGACCACACTTTATTTTCCATTTCTTTACAGTTGGCGCAAGCATGTCCTTTAAAATCCAACAATACTGGTTTGTTTAATTTCTTTGCACAAGCCATCCCTTGCTCGTAATCGAAATATCCATCCAGTCCATGAGGTAAATGTAAAATATCTGCATATTTTGGTTGCTCGCACAAGGTGCTCGGAACATTATCTCCCTGTCCTGCCAAACTTATTTGATTTTTAGTCAAATCAAACTGCTGTGCTGTTTTTGGTGGTATTAATGCCGAAACAGCATTTAAATCAGCACCAAATAAACCGGGTAATAAATACATTGCAAAAGTAAACGAAGCAATGGCCAATATGAGTCTTGGAACCGATACAAAAGGAGTGTCGCTATCGTGTGAAAACTTAATTTTACCTAATAAATAAGCTCCCAGTAAAACAAATAATACAATCCAGATTGCCAAAAATACATCACGGCTCATAATTCCAAGGTGATAACTTTGATCAATATTTGAAACAAACTTTAACGAGAAAGCAAGAATTACAAAACCCAAAACAACCTTTACAGAATTCATCCAACCACCTGATTTTGGCATACTCTTAAGCATACGTGGGAAAATGGCCAATAAAGTAAAAGGTAAGGCAAAAGCTAACCCAAATGCAAACATACCAATTAGTGGCTCCAGTACATCTCCTGCTGCCGCTTTTACCAACAATGCTCCCACAATTGGCCCGGTACAACTAAATGACACGATTACCAAAGTAAATGCCATGAAGAAGGAAGCTAAAAAGCCGCCTTTATCAACCTGTTGATCGGCTTTATTTGCTAAACCCGAAGGAAGCACAATTTCGAACATCCCAAAAAATGATGCTGCAAAAGCAATAAATAAAGCAAAGAATATAATATTTGGAATCCAGTGCGAACTCAGGCCTGTTGTAAAATCGGCTCCTGCACTGGTTAATGATACAATTAACCCTACACTTGTGTACAGCACAACAATAGAGATACCAAATATCAAGGCTTTAATAATAGAATTTAATTTTGATGTCTGGCCTTGCATAAAAAACGATACTGTCATAGGAATCATTGGAAATACACAAGGAGTAAGAATCGCAGCCAAACCCAAAACAAAAGCCAAAAGAAAAAATCCAAACATTGATTTATTATCTTCGGCTGGTTTATCTGCTGTTTCTGATTCGACTTTCGAACTTTCTAAATCAACTTGTGGACTTAACGCTTCTTGTGTGCCAGATTCAGTTTGTTGTACACCACTTACTTTCACCTTGAAATCAGGATTAAAATAAACACATTTGTCGTCCTGACAAACCTGATACTCAATTGATCCTGTAATTACAAAAGTTTCTTCTGAAAGCACTTTAATCTTCTGAACAAACTGTGCTTTATCGCTAAAATATTTTACGTTAATTTTGAATACATCATCAAACACTTCTTCTGGTTCCGGACTTTCTGTAAGCGAATCAATAAGTTCGAATTTATCAGATTCATCAAAATAAAAAGTTGTGCGCACCGGACCGCCTTCACCAAAATACTGCGAATATAAATGCCAGTGCATATCGATGGTAGCATCGAAAGTGATTTCCGCCATTCCATCTCCAATATTCTTACTTGTTGTTTTCCATTTTACCGGATCGACAATTTGTGCAAGCGAACTAACTGATAAAACAATTAAAACACTAAATATTAAAGCTATCTTTTTCATGATTCAAGTTTATATTTTTTATAATGGTTCAAATTTAATCATTAAGTATTAAATAAAAAAAATACATAGAGTGTTAAACATCCACATATGTGCATATTAACAACTATTAACAACTTTTAAATGAAAATGTTTGAAATAGGATTAGTCCTTAATTATTTCTCCGTTTTTATCAAAGAAATGGAACTCAAGGAAATGATATGAACTTTCCGCTTTAATGATGATTCTTTTCTTGAACTTAAAGAACCACTGAATGCGTTTGGAGAATAGTCCCTGCTTGATATATCCTGCTACGTATGGATGTACTTTCAGGGTTAATTTTTTATAATTTGCTTCGTTTAATAAAAAGCTGATGTGATTTTCAATATCATCGACTAACAATACACTTGGGGAAATTTTCCCGGATCCTTTACACACAGGACAATTCTCATCGGTACGGATATTTAATTCTGGACGAACACGCTGGCGAGTAATCTGCATCAACCCAAACTTACTAAGAGGAAGTATATTGTGTTTGGTTCGGTCCACCGACATGGCATCTTTCATTTTTTCGAAAACGCGCTGTTTATTTTCATTGCTGTGCATATCGATAAAATCCACCACAATAATTCCACCCATATCGCGCAATCGCAACTGGCGTGCAATTTCATCAGCTGCTGCCAGATTTACTTCTAAAGCATTCGATTCCTGGTCTTCGCCCAATTTCGAACGGTTTCCGCTATTCACATCAATTACATGGAATGCTTCGGTATGTTCAATAATCAGGTAGGCACCACTTTTAAACGAAACGGTTTTCCCGAATGAAGCTTTAATTTGTTTCTCAACACCATAATGATCGAAAATCGGCTCAGATTTATCGAAGAACTTAACAATTCGTTCCTTTTCAGGTGCTATAGTGTTAATATAATTACGAAGTTCGCGGTATACAGTATCTTCGTTTACAAAAATATGATTAAACGAACCATTAAGCACATCGCGCAACATGGCTGATGTTCTGTTTAATTCGCTAATTACCAGCTTAGGAACTACTTCGTTTGTAATTTTATCGAAAGCCGTTTCCCACTTTCTAACAAGTCCTCTGAGTTCGGCATCCAAAACGGCCACTTTCTTTCCTTCGGCTACGGTTCGAACTATTACCCCGTAATTTTTAGGTTTAATACTTTCAACCAGTCTTTTTAGACGCTTCTTTTCATCTGCCGACGCAATTTTTTGTGAAATGGATACTTTATCCGAAAATGGCATTAACACCAAATTACGTCCTGCGATCGAAATTTCTGAACTTAATCGTGGTCCTTTGGTAGATATAGGCTCTTTTGCGATTTGAACTAATACTAATTGCCCCCCTTTTAGAACATCGGAGATTTTACCATTTTTATCAATCTCCGGCTCCATCTTTATTCTGGGTATTGATGGTGACTTTCCCTTACGAGACATTGAGCTTTTTACATATTTATTTAAGGTCCTGAACTGCGGGCCTAAATCAAGATAATGTAAAAAAGCATCTTTATCATAACCTACATCAATAAAAGCAGCATTTAGCCCGGGCATTATTCTTTTTACCTTAGCCAAATAAATATCCCCTACTGCAAACTGTAAATTACGTTTCTCTTTGTTTAATTCTACTAACTGCTTATTCTCTAATAAAGCAATAGCGATTTCTGAGGGTGTTACATCAATTACTAGTTCGGTACTCACGTTGCCTCTTCAGTTTTAGTAATAAATTGCTTACATAAAACAATTTAAACCTAAAGAAGATCAGAACTTCGATAGGTTCAAATTATACATCTAAGATAATTAAATTATCTTATTTTCTCTTTTTGTGACGATTTTTTCTTAAGCGTTTTTTACGCTTATGAGTTGCCATCTTGTGTCTTTTTCTCTTCTTTCCGCTTGGCATAATCTCAATTTTAAATTTTACTTACTCGTAATTATTTTACGTTATTCTTAACCTTGTTAACAAATCTTTTTGAAGGTTTGAAGGCAGGAATAAAATGCTCAGGAATAATAATTGTTGTATTTTTAGAAATATTCCTTGCAGTTTTTTCAGCACGTTTTTTAACGATAAAGCTACCAAAACCTCTTAAATATACATTCTTATCATTTACTAAAGAATCCTTAATGGTTTCCATGAAAGCTTCAACTGTTTTTTGTACAGTTATTTTCTCAATTCCTGTGTTTTTTGAAATTTCGTTAACGATATCTGCTTTTGTCATTTTTTAAAAACTTTAATTATCAATTATTTAGATCATTCACATAATTTGAACTGCAAATATAAATGTTTTCTTTTGATTAATAAAACTCAAAACGATTAATTTTGTCAATTAATTGAAAATTATTTTGTTCTGATAAAATGACTAACTTTAATCAAAGCCTTATAAGCTGGTATTCACAACACAAACGAGATTTACCCTGGAGAAATTCGAAAGATCCTTATTTAATATGGGTTTCTGAGATTATTTTACAACAAACCAGAGTAAATCAGGGAATCGATTATTACTATAGATTTACTGAACAATTCCCCGACATAAACTCATTGGCAAGTGCCGATATCAATCTGGTATTAAAAGTCTGGCAAGGTTTGGGTTACTATTCAAGAGCCAGAAACATGCATTTAACTGCAAACCATATTGTTAATCATCTAAATGGTGAATTTCCGAAATCATTTAACGAATTAAAAAAGCTAAAAGGTATTGGCGATTATACGGCAGCAGCAATTGCTTCTTTCGCTTTTCAGGAGGCTGTTCCTGTGGTTGACGGGAATGTTTACCGGGTACTGGCCCGATTGTTTGGAATTGCAGAATCGACGCAAACAACAACAGGTAAAAAGATTTTCTTTGAAAAAGCCAATACACTAATTGACAAAGAAAATCCTGCTGAATTTAATCAGGCTATTATGGAATTCGGTTCGTTGCAGTGCACACCTACAAATCCCGATTGTAATTTGTGTCCGTTTAAATTGGTTTGCTTTGCATACAAAACAGACTCCATTGATTGGCTTCCAATAAAGAAACAAAAAACAAAGATAAGAGACCGTTTTTTTAATTACATATATATAATGTATAATGATCAGGTTTTTCTGGAACAAAGAATAAATAACGACATCTGGAAACTACTTTACCAATTGCCATTAATCGAAACAAATACAGATTTAACTGATCAGGAAATAATAAATCACGAACAATGGAAAACTATTTTTAAGAGTGCCAAAATTGTAATTAAGCCGGATATAATAACAAAGAAACATATTTTATCGCATCAACGCATTCATGCCCGCTTTTACAAAGTAAATATAAACAAGCCGACTGATTATCTCCTTAGAAATTACATCCTGACTCCTGTAAATGAGCTACATAAATACAGTGTTCCGCAACTTATAAATAACTATTTTTCCGATGTTAATAAATAAATTTAATGCGCTTGTCTATATTTTAAAATTTTATAACTTTACTTTGCAAAATCATATAAACAGAAAAAATTATGGGAATTAATAAAGTTATTTTAATCGGAAATGTTGGAAAAGATCCGGAAGTAAGACATTTAGACAGCGGCGTTGCCGTAGCCAGTTTTCCTTTGGCAACCAGCGAAACTTACAAAAACAAGGAAAATCAGAAAGTAACTAATACCGAGTGGCATAACATTGTTGTTTGGAGAGGATTAGCTGATGTTGCCGAAAAATATGTGAAAAAAGGAAATCCTTTATACATTGAAGGAAAAATTAGAACACGTTCGTGGGACGATAAAGACGGAATCAAACGATACACAACTGAAATAGTTGCTGATAACATGCAAATGTTAGGTACAAAACAAAGTAATGAAGAATCAGCTTCGGCTCC
>CAYVEW010000072.1:0-16683 GCA_964450375.1 uncultured Bacteroidales bacterium | reverse complement strand
TTGTTACAATACGCTACTGGCATTAATCCATAAGATAATGAGTCAGGATCGGGAAGCGAGATTTTATTTCGTAGGTGATTTTATTGATCGCGGACCAGCATCTAAACAAGTATTGGATTATTTATTCGAGTTGGATAAAAATCACCGAATGTTAGGAGCCGTTCGGGGTAATCATGAGCAAATGTTTTTGGATACCTACGAAAACCAACGGCCTGTTTTGGGAACCATGTGGCATGCAAATAATGCTTTGAGTAC
Organism: uncultured Bacteroidales bacterium; assembly: GCA_964450375.1. Lineage (GTDB taxonomy): Bacteria > Bacteroidota > Bacteroidia > Bacteroidales > UBA12077 > UBA12077. Next base: position 16,428 of record CAYVEW010000072.1, on the reverse strand, counting down.
CATTAAATCGTTTTCCAATTTACTATCTCCCGATAAACAAGTGAATGAAATGATCCCTGCGAATTATTTTAGGTGGATTAAAAACTTGCCTTTCTTCATTACCCTGGAAGATTATATAATAGTGCACGCCGGAATTAATTTCAATGCCCAATCGCCATTCAATGACTATGAAAGTATGCTATGGACCCGCGAAGAAGCTTATGATAATAAGTTGTGCAATGGTAAAATGATCATTCATGGACACACACCAATCGAATTAAAGCAACTAAAAGAAAGTTTATCCGATAAACAAAGGAAAGTGATTAATATTGATACTGGTTGTGTATATAAAAAATATCCGGGAATGGGGTTTCTAAGTGCAATAAATTTAGACAATTTAGAGCTAATTTATGAAAAGAATATAGATTAAAATCGTATTTTTATTAATTAATATAAAACGAATTAGAATGAATAATAGCGAAGAATTAATATTACTTTTTACAGGCTCAGAAATTGATGCCAGTGTGTTAAAAGAATTTTTGGAAGATAATGGAGTTGGCTGTATTGTCAGGAATGATATGAATTCGGCTAAAGCAGCGGGGTTTGGTGTTGGCGTTGGATTCGAAGCAAAAGTGCTGGTAATGGAAAAAGACATTGATAAAGCCAAAAGCTTGTTGAAAGAATTCCTTGACTCGTTCGAAAAGAATTAGATTGGAATAAAATCGCGTTCGTGGTTTGTAAAAACTGCCAGCTTATTATATCCGATTGTCTTTAACTTTTGTAAAGCTATATCAAAGTATCTGGTAAGATCTGCTATTTTATGAGTGTCGGAACCCAATGTAACTGGAACCTGGTGTTGAAACAATATTTTCAGGAACTGATCGGAAGGATAAAAATCCTTACAATCTTTATCCATGCCACTTGTGTTTAGCTCATAAGCAACATCGGCATCTTTTAATATTTTCGCAGTGTGATGGTATATATCGGTTAGATTAAACGAAGGATAATAGTTAAATTTTTTGGCCAGATCAATGTGGCCAATAATATGAAATAAACCAGATTGGGCTGCTTTTTGTATTAAGCTAAAATATTCGATGTAGAACCGATCAACATCGATTATCGAAAAGCTCTTTTTGTCGGTATCAAAATTCCAGTTATTTACATAATGTACCGAACCAATAACATAATCTAAAGGAAACTGATGTAAAAAATCTGCTATTTCATTTTCTCTATCTTCAATATAATCGGTTTCGAAACCAAATTTGATTTTTATTTGATCTTTATATTCAATTTTAAGTAACTGGATTTCTTCTGTTAATCTACTAAAGTCTGATTTTTTTACTGCCCACTTAGGATAATGCAGGCAGAAATGATCGGACAAACCAATTTCGCTCAATCCTGATTTTTTAGCTGCTGAAACGATTTCGCGGTATGAATTAACCCCGTCGGAGTATTTTGAGTGTGTGTGATAATCGATCATTTTAAATATTTTAATATTTCTAAACTAGTATTTTATTTAAATCTTTCATAACAAATATGGATTTTTGTAACTTTAATAAACAAAGCTGTTATAAAGTTGTTTACTGATGAAAAGCACAAATGTATAAGTTAGAACGAATTCAAAATATACCAATTGATTTAAAAAAGGCATGGTCTTTTTTTTCATCGCCCGATAACCTAAAGTTGATTACTCCCGATAATCTGAATTTTAATGTATTAGCTAAATCCGATGCTGGTGATATGTATCCTGGTATGATTATCACATATACGTTAAGTCCGCTGTTTCATGTTTCCGTTAACTGGGCAACTGAAATTACACAGGTTAAGGATTTTAAATACTTTATTGATAATCAGATTAAAGGGCCTTATAAAATTTGGCATCACGAACATCATTTTAAGAAAACTGCCGATGGAGTTGAGATGAAGGATATTTTGTTTTATGAATTACCTTATGGCTTATTGGGCCGATTAGTTCATAAATTGTTTGTGAAGAAAAAAGTTGATGAGATTTTTAATTACCGGTCGGAAAAAATAAAAGAGCTTTTTGGCCAGGCAAAAAGCTCTTAAAACAAAATTAACAATTCCTATTTATCTACTGAAAATCTTTTAAGCTTTCCATTAATTTCTTTCTTGTAAAGAAAATTCTGCTTTTTACGGTTCCTATTTTAAGATCTAATTCATCAGCAATTTCCTTGTATTTATAACCCGATAAGAACATATTGAAAGGTTGTTTAAACTCTTCCGGTAAACTTTCAATTTGTCTGGTAATTTCGTAAGTCGAATACTTGTTGTCAGGTCTTTCTGGCGAAAGATCTTTCGATAAATTTAAGAAATACGAATTCTTGGTTGCATCGTTATGCGTATTTTCCTTTTGCTGTTTACGATAATTGTTGATAAATGTATTTTTCATTATCGTAAAAGCCCAGGCTTTTAGATTAGTGTATCCCACAAATTTATCTCTGTGTGATAATGCTTTTAAATAGGTTTCCTGTAAGAGATCCTGAGCTTCTTCTCTGTTAGAAGTTAAACTCATCGCGAATCTTGAAAGTTTAGTCTCTAAACTTATTAGTTGATGGTTAAATTCTACTGCTGTCATAGTTGTATGTTTTTTAACATTTTGTTAAACAAATATACAACATAATTGAACGCAAATCCAAATCTTAAAACTGAAAGAGACCTTAAAAATAGGGGTTTTCTAAATAATAAAAGACAATAAAGTCCTTATTAAATAGGTAATCTAATGCTTATTTATTAATTTATTCTAAATTACAAAAAAATGCATTTTTTTGTTTAAGTAATGTTTTTGGTTCATCCCGATTGTTTAAACAAAAAAATCCTGCTGTAATATAAGCAGGATGGGCTATTTAGAATGATTCTAATGAAATTAGAAATCTTGTATAATCTGGCTAAAATCCACTGGCGATGATACTTTTACTATATTTGAAGGTAAGTCAAAAACATTCTCTTTAATTTGCAATCCGGTTATAAAAATTTTCTGGAAAGGAAACACTTCCGACAACTTTTTAAAATAATCTGTAATATCTTCTTTCGACATGGATGTGGTAATACTTGAAAAAAGAAAATCGGGTTCAATCATTTTGCCGCTTTCTACCAAATCATTGAATGGCACCGAACTTCCCAGGTAATATACCAGCTTTCCTGATTTTTTTATGATGTAGTTATAAAATAGAAGTGCCAGTTCATGGTATTCGCCTTCGGGTAAGAACAATATAAATTTTTTCGCGTCTGGTTTGTTAGTTACCATCAGGTTGTCGATAGCTACCATTAATTTCTGCCTGAATAAATTCGATACAAAGTGCTCGTGAGCCGGATTAATGGATCCGGTTTGCCACAATAAACCAATCTTTTCGAAAAAAGGAAAAATTACTTTAATAACTGCATCTTCAAATCCCTGGTTCATAATATATCTCGAAAGAATACGGTCAAATTTGTATTCATTCATTTCCACCATAGCTATAACCAGGTTTTCCACATTACTATCAGCATCATTCAGGTCGGATGATGCGTAATGCATTACCTTTTCCGACATTTGCTCATCGCTAAGTTTTGCTATGCCTGAAATTCGCATTCCGTATTTATTTAATATGGCAATATTCAGCAATCGCTTTAAATCATCATCACAGTAATATCTAATATTAGTATCTGTTCGTGCTGGTTTTATTATTCCATAGCGCTTTTCCCATATTCGAATGGTATGGGCTTTTATCCCCGATAAATTCTCTAATTCTTTAATCGAATAACTAGCCATAAGATTGATTATAAGTTAATATTTGGTGTTTAAACAAGAATACGTTCTAATGGTTCAAAGCTTCAACAAAAAACAAATATAAATCTTGTTTATTTATTTCATATAAAAAGCGAACAAATAAATGGCGATTTTGTTTAAAAATTATCTGATTCTCAGTGTATTTTTTTAATTTTAATCAAAATCTTAAAGCAATTACAGGATGAATATTTTAATTTTTGGAGCAACAGGTTTTATTGGTAAAGCTTTAGTACGCTTTTTGAAATCTCAGAATTATAAAGTGTTGGTTGTATCGCGCAATATAAAAAAGGCTCAAAAATTATTTTATAATCAGGCTGATGTTTTAGTATGGGATTATTCCGATCTGAATAGATTATCTGAGCTGTTAAATCAATCTGATGTGGTTGTCAACCTGGCAGGGGCCGGTATTGCAGGTAAGTACTGGACTAAAAAGTATAAACAGAAAATTTTAAATAGCCGAGTCAACTTATCGAAGAAGATTTCCGAAGCATTGGCTCAAACATCAAATAAACCCAAACAAATTATTCAATCATCTGCTATTGGCTTTTATGGATACGATTGTTCGGAAAAATGCACGGAGTTATCTGCAAAAGGAAATGGCTTTTTGTCTGATGTTTGCGAACGTTGGGAGAAAGCCTTAACAATTAATGATTTACAGGTGAAAAAGGTAATTGTCAGAACAGGAGTGGTGTTAGGCAAGGATGGAGGACTGTTTCCTAAATTAGTAATGCCCATCAAGTTATTTGTGGGTAGTAATTTTGGAAAAGGGAATAATATCATATCCTGGATTCATATTCAGGATATGGTAAGAGCCATTGAATATATGATAACACATAATGAAGAAGGTATTTTTAATTTCACTTCGCCGAATCCTGTAAAGTCAAAAGAGCTAAACTACGAAATTGCACAACAGTTAAACCGGCCGGTTTGGATGAGAATACCTGTTGTTATTATCAGATTCCTTCTTGGTGAGATGGCAGATGAATTGTTACTGGCTAATCAACATGTAATTCCAGGCCAGTTAATAAAATCGGGATACAAATTCCTGTATCCCGAATTAAATAAAGCGCTTGATGATTTATTAACTCATTCGTATTAGTTTAAGGTATACACCTAAAAAATATTCCGATTTAAATACTTCGAATAATCTTTCACCTGGGGGTGATATGCTTCTTTGAATAATTTCGACGAGATAATAAAATCGGCTGTTGATCTGTTACAGGCCATAGGCACGTTATACAGAACGGCTATTCGAAGCAATGCTTTCACATCCACATCGTGAGGCTGCGGTTGCATAGGGTCCCATAAGAAAATAACCAGGTCAATTTCTCCGGTTGCAATTAATGCTCCCATTTGCTGATCGCCACCCAAAGGTCCGGATTTTAGTTTTTTAACCGGGTTAAGTTTTATTTGTGAATGCTCGTTTTTTTTATGCAGCAGATCTTCAATTAAACTCCCTGTGGTACCTGTGCAGGTAAGTTCATGCTTCGAAAGTTCCTGCCAGTTGTGCTCTACCCATTCCAATAAATCTTTTTTCCTGTTATCGTGTGCAACCAGCGCAATTCTTTTTAGTTTCTCCATAATATCACATTTATTTTAGCCGAACAATCACATCACCTTTCGAAACCATATCGCCATGCTCAAAAAATATTTCGTCTACTTCGCCATCATATTCAGAAACTACTTCATCGTATGTGTAACCACTTTCGATGTAACATATTCGTTGTCCTTTTTTTATCATATTTCCCAGTTCAATGGCTTGTTCTTCAATAAAATAATTTAAATTGTAGTAAATTTTACCCATATATGGCGATGCGATATCTTTTTTAGTTGGATCTGCCTTAATATTTCCAGTTCCCGTAACAGGTTTTTGAGCTTCTTCTCTTAGTTTTTTAATTTCTTCGTTAAACCTTTGCTTTGCTAATCCAGATTTGTAATCCCTGTATTGCCTATCGTGCATGGCAAATTCGAATAACTCTTCATCATCTTCACCGGTATCCCATCCATTTTCTTCCATCTCTTTTCGGAATTTATCCAACTCATCGGGGTAGTTTTCTTGCGGAACACCTTGATAGAACTCGCGACCTTGTTGTTCTGCAATCTGAACTATTTCCGGAGCAAGGGTTCCGGGGAGTTTTCCTGCTTTTCCCAGAATCATATCCCAGGCATTGTTATCTATCAGCGAAAATTTATCTTTCCCCTGAATTTCCTGCATCACATTTAACAAAGCAATGTTTTTAACATATTGGCTAAAAGGAGTTACCAAGGGCGGATTTCCCAATTTTGGCCAAATTTCTATTACTTCATCAAATAATTTTACCAGTAAATCATCTTCAGTTAATTTATCTTTTCCTTGTGCTTCCAAAGTTTGATTTAGCCCCTGATGAACACCTTTTAAATCAGCCATCATGCTTCCCATCATTCCTCCCGGAAGTCCTGCCTGAACTAATAGCGACGACATGTACCTGTTTTTTGGATTGATAAAATATCCTAAAAAGTCGTCCATAAACTCCTGGCTTAGCGCTCTTGCTTTCATGTAGGCTTTCATGTTAATATCAGGAACTTTAAAGCCTGCATCTTTTAGCATGGCTTGTACTGTTATAACATCCGGATGAACCATGCCCCACGACAAGGGTTCCATGGCAACATCTAAATAATCCACTCCTGCTTTAGCAACTTCAAGCATAGATGCTACGGAGAATCCCGGACCCGAATGTCCATGATATTGTACTAAAATATGAGGGTATTTTCTTTTAATCTCACTAACCAATTGTCCAAGCATAACAGGCCTTCCAACTCCTGCCATATCTTTTAAACAGATCTCATCGGTTCCGTATTCCACAGCTTTATCCACAATGTTCATAAAATATTCTACCGTATGTATATCCGAATGGGTTATGCTTAATGTGGCCTGCGAAATCATTCCTGCTTCTTTGGCATATTTAATGGAAAGTTCAAGATTCCTGTGGTCGTTTAATCCACAAAACGAACGTGCTATATCAACACCCTGAGCTTTTTTTACTTTATACATTAATCTTCGAACATCTGCAGGAACAGGATACATACGAATTCCGTTTAGCGCCCGTTCCAGCATGTGTGTTTGTATTCCTGCATCGTTAAACGGTTTGGTCCATTCGCGAACTGCTTTGTTGGGATTTTCGCCATACAACAAATTAACCTGCTCAAAAGCTCCTCCGTTGGTTTCTATTCTCGAAAAGCAACCCATATCTATAATAACAGGTGCTATTTTTTTTAACTGGTCAACTCGCGGTACATACTTGCCCGATGATTGCCACATATCACGATATACAAGACTGAACTTTATTTCTTTTCCCATCTTATTTAAAATTAATTCGTTTAATTTAACTTAATTAAAGTGTTAAATCATCTAAACTGTAGTGTTTATCCACAAACAAAATTAAACAAAGCATCCATCATAATTTATGTTGTAAAACTTAAGTTTGTTTTATCTCATGTAATTTTCACACAATGAGATTTTTATAAAATTGTGTTGTAAATCATATTTTTATGATCTCTACAAGTTAAGAAAAATTGATAATGAATTAAATATTTGGCGGATAGATTTTTATAAAGTCACTGAAATTGAGTCATTGTGTTGTATAAAATGGAATAAAACACTAATTCTTGGTGTAATTTTTATAAATTTGTCCATTGAAAATATTATAATACTTGTGTTTTGGGAAGGATTTTAGCGATTGATTATGGACGGAAAAGAGTTGGTATTGCTGTTACCGATCCTTTGCAAATAATTGCTAATGGTTTAACTACTGTGCATTCAAAAGATATTTGGGATTTTTTATCAGATTATTTCAAAAAAGAAGATGTGGAGTGCATTGCAATTGGTTACCCTAAACAAATGAACAATGAAGCATCAGACGCTGTTAGGTACATTAATCCGTTTATTAAACGATTAACCAAATTATATCCCGAGATGCCTGTTAAATTGGTTGATGAACGTTTTACATCGAAAATAGCTCATCAAACTATGATTGATGCAGGCTTAAGGAAAAAAGCAAGACAAAACAAAGAATTGGTTGATACCATTAGTGCAACAATTATTTTACAATCATATTTAGAACAACGATCAAAATATTAAAAAATGATTTATCCGATAGTTATATATGGCTCGCCGGTTTTACGAAAAGTAGCAGAAGAAATTGATAAAGATTATCCGGAATTGGAGAAATTTGTTAAAGATATGTGGGAGACTATGTACGTTTCCGATGGTGTAGGCCTGGCTGCTCCGCAAGTAGGAAAATCTATACGTTTATTTGTTATAGACGGATCGCCATTTGAAGAAGACGATCCGAAATTAAAGGACTTTAAAAAGGTTTTTATCAATGCCAAAATAATTGATGAGGAAGAAGAACAGATTACCTACAACGAAGGTTGCCTGAGTATTCCTTTGATTCGCGAAGATGTGAATCGGCCAAAAAAAATCAGACTGGAGTATTATGATGAAAACTTTAATAAATACGACGAATGGTTCGAAGGAATGGCGGCACGAATAATTCAACACGAATACGATCATACCGAAGGCATTTTATTTACTGATAAAGTAGCTCCGATAAAAAAGCGACTATTAAAAAGTAAATTATTAGCCATTACAAAGGGAAAGTTTAATGTTGATTACAAAGTAAAACTACCCAAATAAAATTTTTATATTGTTTTAAAAGCCTTTTAACTTAAGTTGAAAGGCTTTTTTGTTTTTGTCAACTAATTAAACTATTAATCTGATTGTTTGTCTAAAATTTGTGATTTTCTTGCAGATCACTTAATTTAATGTTTCATTTTTCCAAACAAATGGAATTTACTAAATCTAAATAGAAATGAGAACCTTACGAAAAAACAATCAGAACAAAGTACGAACCTGGTTTGTACATTTTCTTGTAGTAGTGTTTATGTTAGCATCTACTAATCTTTTTGCAAAAAAAGAAGAACCTAAAAAAGCAGAAGACCCAATTAATTCAGGTATTTTAAGTGGCCTAAGCTTCAGAAGTATTGGACCTGCCTATGCATCGGGGCGTATTGCCGATTTTGCAGTTAATCCAAACAATCATTCGCAATATTTTGTGGCTGTTGCTTCGGGAAACATATGGAAAACTGAAAACAATGGAATTACATTCAGCCCGGTTTTCGATAGTTATGGATCGTATTCCATCGGATGCCTTGCAATGGATCCAAAAAACACAAATATCATTTGGGCCGGTACAGGTGAAAACAATCACCAGCGTGCATTGGGATACGGCGACGGTATTTATAAATCGGTAGATGGCGGAAAATCGTGGACGAATATGGGACTGAAAGAATCGCGCCACATAGGAATGATAGCAATAAACCCATGCAATACCGATATCGTTTACGTTGCAGCAGAAGGATCAGCATGGGGGCCAGGTGGCGAAAGAGGTCTTTATAAAACAACTGATGGTGGAAAAACATGGAATAAAGTTTTAAATATAAGTGAAAACACAGGAGTTAATAATGTGTTACTTGATCCTCGGGATTCAGAAGTAATATATGTTACAACCGAACAACGTCGACGTCACGTACATACTAAAATTGGTGGCGGGCCAGAGTCGGGCGTTCAGAAATCAACAGATGGCGGTAAAACCTGGAAGAAAATTGAGAAAGGATTACCAGGAGTTCATAAAGGAGGAATGGGAATTGCAATATCTCCTGTAAATCCTGACTATTTATATTTAATCGTTGAAGCTGCCGAAGATAAAGGTGGTTTTTTCAGATCAACAGACCGGGGTGAAACATGGGAGAAAATGAGCGATCATTCTTCAAGCGGACAATATTATAATGAAATTTATTGCGATCCGGTTGATGTAAATCGCGTTTTCTCTGTTGAAACAGTTTCAAAAGTTACTTATGATGGTGGTAAAACCTGGACCGCATTAGGATTAAGTGATCGTCATGTGGATGACCATGCTTTATGGATTAACCCGAACGATACAAAACACTGGATTATTGGAGGCGATGGTGGTGTTTATATTACCTATGATGATGGAAAAAATTATCGCCAGGTTTCAAATCTACCTGTTACGCAATTTTATCGTGTAGGTGTAGATAATGATTATCCGTTTTATAACGTAACCGGTGGAACCCAGGATAATAACAGTTGTGTTGGCCCATCGCAAAACACAAGTACAGGTGGTGTAGCAAGTGGGGAATGGACTGTTACTATAGGTGGTGATGGTTTTTGGGCTCAGATTGATCCTGAAAATCCGGATATTGTTTATAACGAATATCAATACGGTAATGTATATCGTTACGATAAAAAAAGTGGCGAATCTGTTTTTATTAAGCCGCAACCCGCAAAAGGCGAACTAACACACAAGTGGAACTGGAATACTCCGGTAATTATCAGCCCACATAAAAATACTCGTTTGTATATGGCAGCCGAGGTGGTATTTAAAAGCGACGACAGAGGAAATACATGGGACGTAATTAGCGATGACCTTACTGCTCAAATCGACCGCAACACATGGCCTGTAATGGGTAAATACTGGAGTGCAGATGCAGTTGTAAAAGATGTTTCTACTTCATTGTTTGGAATGGTTGTTTCGTTGGTGGAATCGCCAATTAAAGAAGGTTTGTTATATGCTGGTACCGACGATGGTGTGATTTCGGTTACTGAAGATGGTGGCCAGAACTGGAGAAAAATTACAACTTTCCCCGGAATTCCTGCTAATACTTATGTTAGCGATATTCATGCATCTCGTTACGACGAAAATATTGTTTATGCTTCGTTTGATAACAGAAAACGCGACGACTTTAAACCTTATATTTTAATGAGTACCGACAAAGGCAAAACCTGGAAATCAGTTAATAATGGTTTTGACGAGAACGGAACCATTCATACCATCGAACAGGATCACCTAGATAAGGACCTATTGTTTGCCGGTACTGAGTTTGGAGTTTATTTTTCGTACAATGGAGGGCAAAAATGGGTTAAACTAACAGCTGGTCTTCCAACCATTGCCGTTCGGGATATGACTATTCAGCAACGTGAAAACGATCTTGTAATTGCAACTTTCGGTCGTGGATTCTATATTTTAGACGATTATTCGCCACTACGACAAGTAAAACCTTCTTTGGTAGAAAAAGATGTGCATATGTTCCCTATTAAAGATGCATTAGCATACATACAAACAGATAAAAAGTATGGCCAGGGTGCAACTTATTACACAGCAAGTAATCCTGAATTTGGTGCAACTTTTACATATTACATGAAAGATGTTCCAAAAACAGATAAGCAAATACGTCAGGAAAAAGAAAAAGAATTATTCGAAGCAGGTAAGCCAATACCACAACCAAGTTGGAAAGAGCTAACCGACGAATCAAAAGAAATAGCTCCTTATCTTATTTTTACAATTAAAGATGAAGATGGTGTTATTGTTAAAAAGATGAATAAGAAACCTTCGAAAGGGATTAATCGGGTTAACTGGGATCTTAAATATGCTGGAGATTTTCCTGTTCGTTTAAGAAATAAGAAATTTGATCCTTTTAATGATGGCCGTGGATTTTGGTTGGTAATGCCAGGAAATTATACGGTATCTTTATCGATGTACGAAAAAGGTCAGATTAAGGATTTAGTTGCAGATCAGAAATTTGTTGTTAAGGCGCTGGATAATACTACGCTTCCTGCACCTGACAGAAAAGCAATGGTTGAATTCCAAAGAAAAGTGGCAGAACTAACCAGAGTTATGGCTGGAACAGTTGATTTTAACGAAGAATTATTGGAAAAAGTAGCCTATCTAAAACAAGCAATTGTAAATACACCGGGTGTTGATCATGCAATGATTATTGAAGCCGAAAAGATCGAAAAAGAACTGGAAGATGTATTGTTTGTATTTGAAGGTAACGAAGCAAAAGCAAGTGGTGAAGAAATTCCTCCACAACAAGTTCCATTATACGATCGATTACAGTATATTATTTATGGACAATCAGGTTCAACTTCTGCTATTACAGGCACAAGTAAAACGGCTTATGAAATTGTTCAGGAAGAACTCCCTTTGCTAATTGAAAAATTAGAGAAAATTGCGAAGCTTGATATTAAAAATCTTGAAGAAAAACTCGAGCAAGCTAAAGCTCCATGGACACCGGGAAGAATTCCGGTTATGGAATAACGAACAAAATTAAAATTAAATTGTTTTAAAACCAGGGATTGATTTTCCCTGGTTTTTTTATTAAATTTGATCAATAAATAAATTTCAGTGATAAAGGTCTGGAATTATTTTATTAACGAAGAAACCATAATTTTTGGCCCGCGTATATTTGCATATCACAGTAATGTTAATGTAAATTTATAAATGCTTAAAAAATGAAAAAATTAGGGTTATTAGTTGTTGGAATAGTGTTAGTTGCATTATGCAGTTCCTGTCACATGAATCAAAAATGTCCGGCTTACGCAGACAATTCAGAAACTGTTGAGCAAAAAGTTTAATTTTAAAATGTGACATTTTTTTTTTAGATTTGGTAAAAATAAATTGTTTAATATTATCTAAATAATCATGAAGAAGATTATCGCAGCAGTTTTACTTTCTCTTTTTGCGCTTGCTATGTTTAGCTCATGTAAGAGTCAGGATTGTCCGGCTTATAGCCAGGTAGAAACTGAACAAACAGAAATTAATTCTTAGTAAATACTGCTATTAAGAAAATATTATTTTCAAGGTACTTACTTATTCACTGTCTCAAATTTTAGTACATTTACTTTTTTGAGACAGCTTTTTTATTGTATGTGGCAGAAAATCAGTTTTATCTTTATTTGCATCCTATTATTCGCTACGGAAAATATATTATCGCAGGTAGACGAAACGAACATCCCTAAAATATTTTACAGGAACGAACGAACCTTATCGTTAAACCTAACCACAAACGGGTGGGGAGTGGGTTATCGGTATGGCGATCGGATTAACTTTTTTGAAAAGAAAATTTATGAAATTGATTTTTCATTGATGAAACATTCAAAAGAAGTAAAATCATCTTCATCATGGTTTAGTTCCGAGTCATTTGTTTTTGGTAAATTAAATAATGTATTCGATTTAAGAGTTGGCATCGGGAAACAAAATGAGATTTTTAGTAAACGCGATCCGGGGAGTGTTTCGGTAAAATATTTTTATACGCTGGGGCCATCAATAGCATTTCTAAAACCCATTTATTACGAGATAATAAATTATGCAAACGATAGTATGTTTACGGTTACCGAAGAGAAATTTAATCCGGGAATCCATACTTCAGGAGATATACGCGGTAAGGCTTCTTTTTTTACGGGTTTTGATGAAATGAAATTCGTTCCGGGTGCCTATATAAAAGCCGGATTTAATTTTGAGTTTGGCCAGGATGATTTAATTCTGCATGCCATTGAGTTAGGAGCCATGTTTCAGGCTTACACAAGTAGTTTGAAAATTATGGCCGTGGATGATAATCAGCAATTTCTATTTTCTTTATTTGTTGCGTATCGATTTGGTAAAGTTATTAACGCACAGGAAATTTCCGAAGATTATCTTAAAAAACGAAAAAAGAAATTCCGGTTATTTTAAACTTTCTTTTACTACAACTGTTAATAATTTAGATTTAATCTTTTTTATTTCTTGAAGAAATCCTTTTTAATGTATAATTTTGATCTCAAATTTAATGATCACTATTAAACGTAATAAAAATGTCAAAAATAAAAGTTGCAATTAACGGCTTCGGTAGAATTGGCCGTAATGTATTTAAAATTATTCTTGAAAGAGATAACCTGGAAATAGTTGGAATTAACGATCTAACTGACACAAAAACGCTGGCTCATCTTTTAAAGTATGATTCTACGCAAGGCAGATTTAATGGCGAAGTATCTTTCGATAATGAAAGTATTATTGTTAATGGTAAAAAAATTAAAGTAACTGCCGAAAGAAGCCCAATTAATATCCCTTGGGGAGAAACACCCGATGTAGTGGTGGAATCTACCGGTATTTTCAGAAGCAAAGAAAGCGCAAAAGGTGGTTATGGCGATCACTTAAAAAATGGCGCCAAGAAAGTTATTTTAACGGTTCCAGCCAAAGATCAAATTGATAACATGATTGTCTTGGGTGTGAATGATGAAAAATTACGCCCGGAAGATCAGTGTGTTTCAAATGCTTCATGTACTACAAACTGTTTAGCACCAGTAGTAAAAGTTTTAAATGATGCCTTTGGGGTTGAGAATGGTTTTATGACAACTGTACACTCATACACAAACGATCAGGCAATACTGGATGCTCCGCATTCTGATTTACGCAGAGCCCGATCGGCAGCGGTATCTCAAATTCCAACAACTACAGGTGCTGCAACTGCAGTGGGTAAAATATTGCCAGATTTAAAAGGTAAACTAGACGGAATGGCTGTTCGTGTTCCAACACCAACAGGTTCGCTGGTTGATTTGGTTGCAAACTTAAAACGCGAAGTAACAATAGAAGAGGTAAATGCAGCCATGAAAAAAGCAGCAGAAGGCCCAATGAAAGGGATTCTGGAATATACCGAAGATCCGATTGTATCCGTTGATATTATTCATAATCCACACTCATCTATTTTCGATGCATTAAGTACGATGGTTATGGGTAAAACCGTAAAAGTCATTTCATGGTACGATAACGAGTGGGGATACTCGTGTAGGGTAGTTGATTTAATCGAAAAGTTGTTTTAATACAAAAGTTAGTATGAATAAAAAAGCCTGAAATTTTTCAGGCTTTTTTTGTGGTTATTAATAAGTTTCAACCAGCTTAAACGGGACATCAATAATTGACTGGTAATGTTTTCCTAATTCTAAAACAGCTTCATCGTCTTCTTCGTAGTACCAATTTATTTTACAGTTTATTCCTTTTGATTTAGAGTCTTGAAATAATTGAAAAAATTCCAGAATAAATTTAGAAGAACCGCTATTAATATACTCCAACTGAATATTAACCAAGGTTTCTTCTTGTGGTTTCTTAAAATACTCATTTACCCACTCAAATAATTTGGTGTAAAATTCTTCAGGGTTTTCGGGTATAGACCTGCCAATAATTTTTAAAATACCTGATTGCGGATCAAAGTTTACATAAGGAGTTTTAACTGTTTTTTCAATTACCAATTCTTTCATAATAAAATAATTATTCGTAACGTAATGAAATTATTGGATCAAGCTTCGATGCTTTGATCGCTGGAAATAATCCGGATACTAAACCAACAATAAAGCATAATAATACGCCACCTAATATCCAAAGCCATGGAATAATAAATATTCCACCAGTTATTAAAGATACAACATTTCCAATTAAAATTCCTAAAATTATTCCAAAAATTCCACCCAGCTGACCTATAAGAACTGATTCGTATAAAAACTGACGGCGTATAATAAATGCTTTTGCTCCGATCGCTTTTCGGATACCAATTTCTCTTGTTCTTTCAGTAACGGATACAAGCATAATATTCATTAATCCAATGGCTGCCCCAAATAAGGTAATAATTCCGATAATGGTTGCAGCAATGGTTACATTCTGTATATTTTCAATTAATAAATTGGCCAGGTTATCACTGGTTTCAATGGAAAAATTATTGTTCTCGAAACTTCTTAACTTTCGAATCACCCGAAATAATCCGGTAGCTTCATTTACACCAGCTTTTAGAAGTTTTGGATCGTTCGGTAATACCGATATCCGAAAATTCATATTGGGCCTCGAAAAATATTGTCTTACACTGGTAATGGGTAAAATGCATAAGTTATCGCCCTGGGCACCAAAACTAGAGCCTTTTTCTTTTAAAATTCCGATGATTTTAAATTTACCATTCCCGATTCGTATCACTTTGTCTAAAGGTTCTTCTCCATCAGCAAATAAATCCTTAATTAAACTGGTACCTACTATTACAACATGTGCATTCGATTCAATATCAGTAAATGTAAAGTTTCTTCCTTTTTGTATCTCATAGCCCGAACTAATCAAATAGTTTTCATCAGATCCGATAACAGGAATGTTTGGATTTGTTTTTTCTGATTTATACTTTACAGTGGCCATATCGGAGGCATAGGTCGAAATAGAAACCAGTGCCGGAAATTTAAAATCTTTTTTAAAATCCATTGCTTCCCTGTATTCAATGCTTTCATACCGCTCTCTTCTTCCGCCAACACTTACCCGGCTATCTCTGTTCACAATAGTAAAGGTATTGGCTCCCATACTTTGAAACTGGTTGCTGATCGATCCTTTTATTGACTCAATGGCCGTTAAAATTCCAACTAAAGCCATTATTCCGAATGCAATTATAAAAACAGTTAATATGGTTCGCAGCAGGTTCGAGCGAATCGAACCGAAGGCTATTCTTAAATTTTCTTTTAAAAGGCTTTTTTGAAACATTCCTGTATATTATTATTCAGTAAAAATAACACAAGATGAGTTAAATTGATAAAATATTAGTGTTTTTTTAATCTTGTATAATATTTAAAATAAGATTGACCTTAAAGCCTGAAATTCGTATTTTTACTTTAAATACTCGAAATGTTGACTGGTATATTCAATGCATGATACTTTCGTACATTCATACAAACAATTATTATCAATCATTAAAAAAATAAATTATGTTTAATCCAAAAACCAATTATGCAAAAATTGCTTATGATGCTATATTGTTTTTTGTAACAA
>CAYVEW010000071.1:0-17117 GCA_964450375.1 uncultured Bacteroidales bacterium | reverse complement strand
TTAATTGGATCGATCATGTAAACTTTACCCTGATTTTTAACCATTGATCCTTTGCTTCCAATTTTCACGACAGCTATTTCGCATTGATCAGCAATTTCATCTAAAGCTTCTTTAGGTTCTTTACCGGTAAACGCCTTTGCTTCTTCTTCGTTAGCAAAAACAATATCTACATGATTTTTTACATATTCTTTTAAAAATTCCAGGTTATCTTCAACCACATTAAAACTGGCCAAATCGAGCGATATTTTCATATTATTCTCTTTTGCAAGTTGTGCGGCTTTATTCATTAATGGCTGATTTAGAACCAGGTAACCTTCAATATGTAAGTACTTATAATCTTTAAACTGATCAGCATTAAGGTCGATATCTGCTAATTCAACGGCAGCTCCCAGATAAGTAGCAAAAGTTCGTTCAGAATCATGCGAGATTAAGGCGATTGCACGCCCTGTTTCTGTTTTACTTATTAACATAAAAGGCTCAATGCTATGCGCTTTCATATCGTTACTGAAAAAAACACCAAACTCATCATTGCCCACTTTTCCAATATAGCCTGTTGGTACTCCCAGGCTTGCTAATCCGTGAATTGTATTGGCAGCCGAACCACCCGATGATTGTAATTTTTCGAAACCTGCAGTTTCATTATTAATTTGATCTGCAAAATCTCTTTCCGATAATTGCATGCTTCCTTTTCTTAACGAAAATTTAGTTAATGTGTCATCATTTGGTAGTTTGGTCATAATATCAACCAAGGCATTTCCAATTCCAAGTACTTTGTCCATTTATTTAAATATTTAATTTTTATTGATTACAAAAATAGTAAAGTTTATTTAACCAGACGCATTGGTAGTTTATTATACTAATCTAACACCTATAAATAGTAAAAGATAAACTTAAAAGCTTTGTTATTATTACAATTCTAAAATAATTATAAAAAAATGCATTTAAAATTTGGTTTATTTTATAAACTACTTTATGTTTGCAATATATTTATTTAACAATGAAAAATTATGGAACCAAATGAAAAAGTATTAAAACCTGAAGAAAGTCTTCAGATAATAGAAAAAATGATTAACCGCACCAAGGAAAATCTGCACGATAGCAGCTTTTACTTTTTACTCTGGGGTTGGATTGTACTTATAGGTATTTTAGGGCACACAATCCTTGCAAACTTTACAGACTTTTCCAAGCCCTATTTATCATGGTTAATCATAATACCGGGAATGATTATCAACATAGCTTATTCAATGCGCCAGGGTAAGAAAAAAAGCATCACAACACATGTAGATAAAATAAATTTTATGACCTGGATAGCTTATCTTGTTAGTTATATAATTACGATAGTATTTATGTCTAAATTGAATTACAATATAGTACCTGTTATTTTTCTTTTAACCGGAAATGCTACTTTTCTTACGGGTATCATTATTAAATTTAAACCTTTAATTTGGGGCGGAATTATTTTTTGGATCGGTGCAATCGGGTTATTTACACTGCCTGGTTATTTAAATATTTTTATTCCTCCTCTTGCGATTATTTTAGGATATCTCGTTCCCGGCTATCTGTTAAAATCTCAAAACAAAAAAGATGCTTAAGAAACTTGACCCTTTATTACATTCAGAATTGCGACTGGCAATTATGTCACTTTTAATTTCTGTGGAAAAAAGCGAATTTACTTACTTAAAAGAAAAGACAGAAGCAACTGCCGGAAACCTTAGTGTTCAGTTAAGCAAACTGGAAGAAGCGGGATATCTTAAAATTGAAAAGGCTTTTAAAGGTAAAATGCCACAAACAACATGCAGCATTACCAAAAAAGGGCGCGATGCATTTGAACAATATGTAGAAGATTTGAAAGGGTATCTGAAACTTAAATAATTTATGTTAAGATTTTAGCACTAAGGCGCGATGGCATGAAACTATTAAATAATGGATTCATTACATCGCGCCTTAGCATTTTGTAGTGGTGTACTCTATAATAATTCATTCAGTTTGGCAGTTACATTCTTTTCGATTCGATGTAACACTTCCTTTGCATCTGCTTTAACAAATTTGTCGCCGGTTATTTTTTCGTAAAGTTCAATGTACCTTTCTGATACCTGATTCACAAATTCTTCCGGCATTTCAGGAACCTTTTGTCCTTCTTCTCCCTGGAAACCTTGTTCCATTAGCCACTCACGCACAAACTCCTTGGATAACTGCTTTTGATTTTCACCTTTCTCCTGTCGCTCCTGGTATCCATCCAGGTAAAAATATCGTGATGAATCAGGCGTATGAATTTCGTCAATTAAATAGATTTGTCCATCTTTTTTACCAAACTCATATTTGGTATCAACCAGTATTAGCCCCATTTTTTCTGCAATCTCGCTACCCCTTTTAAACAGTTCCAACGAATATTTTTCAAGCATCTCATAATCTTCTTTCGATACCAGACCTTGTTTTATTATTTCTTCTTTCGAGATATTTTCATCGTGTCCAACATCGGCTTTGGTTGTGGGTGTTAGAATTGGCTTCGGAAAACGCTGATGTTCAACCAAACCGTCAGGTAATGGCACACCACAAATCTCGCGTCCGCCTTTTTTATACAATCGCCATGAGCTTCCGGTTAAATATCCGCGAACAATCATTTCAATGGGGAAAGTTTCCACAAAATGACCTATGGTAACCATCGGATCGGGGACTGCGATTTTCCAATTTGGAACAATATCAGAAGTTGCATCTAAAAATTTATCTGCTATCTGATTCAACACCTGTCCTTTATAAGGAATTCCTTTAGGAAGAACAACATCGAATGCCGAAATACGGTCGCTAACAACCATTACAAGGTATTCATCGTTGATGTTGTATACATCGCGTACTTTACCATTGTATACACTTTTTTGTTTGGGAAACTTAAAATCGGTTTTTACTACTGCTTGTGCCATTTTTAATGAATTTGTGGTTTGTGATTTATAATTAGCTTTTATTTTCTTCCTGATCGTTCATTTGCAATTTATCGTAAGCATTAACAATATACTTAACCAAATGATGCCTGATGATGTCACGTTCATCAAACTCTACAATAGAAATTCCTTTTATTCCTTTTAATATCTTCATTGCCTGAATTAATCCCGATTTACTTTTAGGTTTTAAATCAATCTGGGTGGTATCGCCTGTAACAATAAAGCGCGCATTTTTACCCATACGGGTTAAAAACATTTTTAACTGATTAATGGTTGTATTTTGAGCTTCGTCGAGAATTACGAAGGCATTATCGAGTGTTCTGCCACGCATATAAGCTAAAGGAGCAATTTCAATAATACCATTTTCGATGAGTTCTGCCAGCTTACGTGGATGAATCATATCCATTAATGCATCGTAAAGCGGGCGTAAATACGGGTCGAGTTTTTCTTTTAAATCTCCGGGCAAAAAACCCAGATTCTCTCCTGCTTCTACAGCAGGCCGGGTTAATATAATCCGTTTTACTTCTTTATTTTTAAAAGCGCGAACAGCTAAAGCAATAGCCGTATATGTTTTTCCTGATCCGGCCGGGCCGATTGCAAAAAGCAAATCATTGGTGTCATAATCATCAACCAGTTTTTGTTGATTAACAGTTCGTGCTCTAATGGGCCGTGCATTGTTACTGTATATTAAGGCATCGTCAACTGTTTCTTTTCTTTTCAACAAGTTTTCACCTTCACCTTTAATTAAAGCTTCAAATTCGTCGTTAGTAAGTTTTTTAAATTTTAAAAAGTACTCAATGATTAGTTGTAGTTTTTCTTCAAACTCAAAAATCTGATTTTCTTCTCCCTGCACTTTAATTTCATCACCGCGGGCAACAATTTTTAGTTTAGGATAATAGCTTTTCAGTATATCTAAACGGGTATTTTTTACTCCGTAAATATTAACCGGTTCAATTCCTTCTAAAAAGATTACTTTCTCTATCATATAGCAATTTAAACCCTTTCTAATTGTGCTGTATTCGTTTTAAATCAATTAACAAAGTTAAGGCTTATGGCCTAAGAATCATCGAAAATACCAAAAAATATTCTATCGTAATTTGTTACAACAAACGAGTTACAACAAAGTTTTTAACATTCGTTTTTATTATTTAATAACATACACGAAATCATCTAAAATCTATTATAATCCTTTAAATTTGTATCTTTAAGTTTTAATTGAAAAATGGTTTAATATTTTATGCCGATTATAACTCTTACAACCGACTGGAACAAGAATGATTATTATATTGGAGCTGTAAAAGGTTCTATTTATAGTCATTCTGAAAATATTACAGTGGTTGATATTACACATCAGATTAAGCCATTTAATATTTTTCAGGCTGCTTTTATTTTAAAGAATTGTTATCGTTTTTATCCTGAAGGCACTGTTCATTTATTAGGAGTAAAAACAGAAGCATATGCTGATCAAAAATATGTGATTGCCGAATGTCGTAATCAATATTTTTTAGGAACCGACAATGGTGTATTTAGCTTACTGTTTAAAGATGATGAACCGGTTCATTATTACACCATTAATGATTTTAGCGAAACCAGCTTTCCGAGCCTGGATGTGTTTGTAAAAACAGCTTGTAAATTAATTGAAGGAACAAAACCTGAATTGCTTGGAGAAAAACTGGATACAATCAACAGAAGGGTTCCATTAAGAGCTACCATCGAAGATAATGTTCTTACAGGAAGTATTGTTTATATCGATTCGTTTCAAAATGCAATTAGTAATGTATCAAAAGATTTATTTGAAAGGGTTGGCCAGGGAAAACAATTTAAAATTTACGTACAAAGTAACCATTATGTTATTTCAAAAATTAACAAAACCTACCAGGAAACATCAGTTGGTGAGTTGCTGGCCATATTTAACTCCTTAAATCTACTTGAAATTGCCATAAACGGTGGTAATGCCGCAGAATTACTAAATCTGGACACCAATTCATCCATTAGAATAAAATTCAATAAATAGCCGAAAATTAGAAATCATGAAAAAAGAATTAGAAGCATTTGATCGTTTGTTAGAAATAATGACCGAACTGCGCGAGAAATGTCCCTGGGATAAAAAACAAACTTTAGAAAGCTTAAGAACTTTAACCATAGAAGAAACATACGAACTGGCCGATGCTATTATTAAAAATGATTTACAAGAATTAAAAAAAGAACTTGGCGATTTAATGCTACATATTGTGTTTTATTCAAAAATCGGATCAGAAAAAAAAGCTTTCGATATTACCGATGTTTTAAACGGCATTAACGAAAAACTTATACGCAGGCATCCGCATGTATTTAGTGATACCAAAGTTCAAAACAGCCAGGAGGTTGAAGAGAACTGGGAGTCTATAAAAATGAAAGAAAAAGACAGAGAGAACAGAGTATTATCAGGTGTTCCGGACTCGCTACCTGCACTGGTTAAAGCAAACAGAGTGCAACAAAAGGTGCGCGGTGTTGGTTTCGATTGGGAAGAACGAAGCCAGATATGGGATAAGGTAAAAGAAGAATTGCAGGAATTACAACACGAAGTTGAATCGAATAATCAGGAAAAAATTGAAGCTGAATTTGGCGATCTGTTTTTTTCATTAATTAACGCAGCCCGCCTTTACGATGTTGATCCGGAAACAGCACTCGAACGAACCAATAAAAAATTTATCAAACGATTTAATTACCTGGAATCTAAAACTTTGCACAAAGGAGTTTCACTCAAAGGCATGTCGTTAGATGATATGAATGTGATTTGGGAAGAAGCAAAAGACTTCGATTAGCAAAATAAATAAAAATTTGTTAACTTTTGCCTGGGATTCTATAATTCTAAATTAAATCAAAAAAAGTACTCAGGCTGTTTAGAACATGTACGAAAATTTTTCGAAAGAAGAGCTGATAAAAAAAATCAACGACCTGGAAAAGGAGAATCAGTTCTTAAACCAGGTTTTTCTGAAAGGAAGCTTTTCGCGTTTTTTAGATGCAATACCTGTGCCCATATTTTATAAAAACAAAGCGGGTAAGTACATTTTCTGTAATAAAGCTTTTGCCGATTTCGAGAACCTTCCGAAAGAAAAAATTGTTGGAGCCACAGCTTTTGATTTATTCGATCGCGAAAAAGCAGAAAAGTATGTAAACACCGATAAAGAAATAATACAGAAAGAATCTGGCGTAACCTTTAAACAAACCGTTCAAATAAATGGTGTCGATAAACATTTGTTGATTCACAGATCGTATATTTCATTCCCGGAAATAAAAGAATCCGGAATTATTGGTGTTTTACTGGATATTTCAGAACAAACCAAATCTGAAGTTGAACTTGCAAAAAGCGAAGAAAAGTTACGAAGCTTTGTGAATCAATCGTACGAGGGAATTGTTATTATGAACCGGAAAGGTATTATTGTTGACTGGAATAATGCCATGCACGATTTAACCGGAATAAAGGCCGAAATAACCCTTGGTAAAAAATTTATTGATATTGCACCGCTCTATTTTCCGAATCTGAAAAAACCGGAAGCATTAGAGAAGCTCAAATACCAGCTTGTTGAAATAAGCCAAAATATAAATTCTGATTTATTTAATAAAGCATTTGATATAACCTTATTAAACGGCCAAAAACAAAAAATCTACTCGCAACAGGTTTTATTCCCGATACAATTTAAAAATGATTATCTGATTGCCAGTATAACTACCAATATCAGTAATAAAAAAATAGCAGAAACCAAATTGCAACAGCAAGAAGAGTTTTATAAAAACATAATGGAAAATATGTTGGATATGATTAGCCTTGCTGATACTAACGGAAATTTTAAATATGTAAGCCCTGCCCATAAGCGATTTTTAGGATATAATACCAACACGCTGCTTAATAAAAGTATCTTCGAATTCATTCATCCCGATGATAAAGAACGTATAATAAATCTGGTAAGCGATAAAATTGCAAAACAAGAATCAGGAAAAACAGAATATCGTTACAAAAAAGCAGACGGAAATTATATCTGGTTAGAAAGCACAGGTAAATTTATTGTAAATGATCAAGGGGAAATAGAAACCATTGTTCTTGTTACCAGAGAAATCGAAGAAAGGAAAAAGTCACAAGAGAATCTTAAGTTTTTATCCAATTCGGCATTAACATTTTTAAGTTTAACCTTAAAAGATGATATTTTCGATTTTATTGGAAAACAATTAAAACACTTTATTCCAAGAGCTTTAATCGTTGTTAACCAATACAATCCTGAGAAAAATCAAATTGAGATAAAAAAACTTGAAGGTGCTAACACCTACATCGAAAAAATATTATCCACTATTGGAAAACACCCTGTCGGCCTGAAAATGAATGTGGATATTCCGGAGCTTGACCTTAAAAATGCCAGGATAAATAAAATACCACTCAAAACATTCACCAACCATGTTATTGACATACCTTCGAACATTATAAACCGTGCTTTTGAGTATCTGAATATTAAAGATTTTTATTACATAGGACTTACCATTGAAAATATTTTGTTTGGTAATATAGGAATCATTCCACTTAACAATTCAACGATTGACAATCAAAACACTATCGAAACCTTTGTTTACCAGGCATCCATAGCACTTTACCGACAACAGATCGAACGCGAACTGGAAATAGCAAAAGAAAAAGCTGAGCAAGCCGACAGGTTAAAATCTGAATTCCTGGCCAATATGTCGCACGAAATAAGAACTCCAATGAACGGCATTTTAGGTTTTTCGCAATTATTAACACGAAAAAAATATGCGGATGATAATACCAATAAATATCTTAGCATTATTTACAACAACAGTAATTTACTCTTAAATTTAATAAACGATATTATTGATATTTCAAAAATTGAAGCCGACCAGTTAAAAATTGTAGATGTAGAAACCGATATACATCAGGTATGTACAAATTTATATACTACTTTTTCAGCACAATTAAACGATACCGCAAAAAAAGAAATAAGCTTGATTTTTGACAATAAAGAAAGGGAAACGGATTTTAAAATGCTAACCGACGAAAACCGATTAAATCAAATACTTTATAATTTAATAGGAAACGCCATTAAATTTACGCATAAAGGCAAAATTGAGTTTGGATATAAAGTGAATGAATTAAACAAATCCATCGAATTTTATGTGAAAGATACCGGTATAGGAATTTCGGAAGCAAACCAGAAAGTTATTTTCGAACGTTTTAAACAAGCAGATAGCACATCAACCAAAAAGTATGGTGGAACAGGTTTGGGTTTAACCATTTCGAAACAATTAGTAGAAATGATGGGTGGAAAAATCTGGTTGAGATCTGAATTAAACAAAGGTTCTGAATTTAAATTTACCCTACCCTATGTTAAAATAGAAAAAAAGGAATCAACACAAGCAGATATATTGAGCAAGGATAAAAAGCTGGAAAATAAAAATATATTGATCGTTGAAGATGATGCAGCCAGTTATTTCCTTGTTAAAGAAATTTTAAGTAATTATAAATTAAAAATATTCAGGAGCGAAAATGCTCGCGATGCAATAGATATTCTGCATTCTACCCCAAATATGGATTTAATATTAATGGATATTCAACTACCTGCAATGAATGGTTATGATGCAACGCGTATTATCAAAAAAGATTTCCCGGGAATTCCTGTTATTGCCCAAACAGCTAATGCAATGGAAGGAGACCGGCAAAAAGCTTTGGACGCAGGATGTAGCGATTACATTACAAAACCATTAAGTTACCATGATTTAATAGAGAAAATCCGGTTGCATATAAAATAAAACGACCACTTAAAAAAGTAGTCGTTTTTATTGTTTTGCTATTATGTAATTATTCTTTTGATTCTTTGTCTTCTTCGGGTTGATTTTCTTCAGTTTTTTCTTCTTCAGCTTCTTCGGTAAAATTTAATAAATCGAATTTATGAAGAATATTATACCAGTTAATTACTTTCTTTATATCAGAAACATATACCCTATCTCGATCATAGTCGGGTAAAATATCAGCGAAATAATTCTTTAATTCATCGGCTGATGATTTGTGATTTATCGATTCTTTACCATCTTCCTTCTCGTAAATCGCTTTAAACACATCTTTTAAAGGTTTATCCTCGGTATCGGTAAAAATTGCAATATCTTCCAACGCACTAATTTTAGCTGTTGCACTGGCATTCATTCTTTTTTTATCTTCCAGCGATTCTACAATAATACCTGTTCGTCCTTGAGAAATAAACTTGAACAAACCACCGTAACCTGAAATTGACAAAATATCTTTTAACATATACTCTGATTTAATTTATTTATGAATTGCAAAAATAATATTCAATTCAACATATGAAAATAGTTTTAACAAAAATACGGTAAATTATATTTAATCTGTTTTCTTTTTTGCGGGAAAAATGGTTTTAAGTAACATTCCAGCGCCCAAACCTAATATTAGTGCAGATATAAAATCGAAAACTTCATCGTCGATTTGGTTTAATGATTCATTAAAAACTGTAAGCATTAGTATACCTAAAACGATTAAAATAATAGGAGTAACAATATTTCTACTCATAATTATTATGTATTAGTTTATATTTCTTTCTTTTTTAATTTTCTCGTACGCATCGTTAACTTTCTGGAACTTTTCCTTGGCTTGCTTTTGGAAATCTTCACCCAGGTGACTCACCTTATCGGGATGAAATTTAACCGCCATTTTCCGGTAGGCTTTTTTCACATCATCGTTGCTTGCATTTCGATCAATTTCAAGGATCTTATACGCCGAATCAACATCGGCAACGAACATTGATTTAATCGATTCAAAATCCTTTGAGCTAACACCCATAAATCCCGATATCGTTGCAATTGTATTAAGCTCCGATGAATCTACCTTACCATCGGCTTGTGCAACACCAAATAAGATATGTAGTAATTGTAAGCGCGATGCATAATCGAGATTCTGTTTAATTTGCATACCAACCGAATGAATCGGAATGTCCTGATTCAAAATATCTTTAAGCATTTGTAATGCTTCTATGGCCGACTCTTCGCCAAACTGTTGTACAAAATATTTTTTTACATAATCCAGTTCTGATTTTAAAACCCGGCCATCTGCTTTCATAACAGCAGCAATTAAAACCAATAAGGTCATTGCAAAACCACCTGTTGTGGTTCCTGGGTGTCCTTTTGCATTAACACCTTCTGCCGTTTCCATAAACGATCCTATTGTAAAACCGATTATTGCACCAATAGGCCCACCAATAACCCATCCTAATCCACCACCAATCCACTTAGCAAATTTTCCCATTACTTCGCTTGATTTAAAATGTTCTTATGTATTTCTAAAATTTGTGGTAAAATCATTTGTTTACCATCGTTGTATATTGTAAAATCAGCCAGGCGAATTCTTTCTTCATCGTTTAGCTGGTTTTTCATTCTTTCCTTTACCAAATCCGCAGTGATATGATCCCTTTTAATTACGCGTTTAATTCGTAATAACTCGTCGGCATGCACATTTATTGCCAGATCCATATGCTTATTTGCACCACTTTCGAACAATATGGCTGCTTCTTCAATAGCATAAGGAGTATCTTGATTTTTACACCAATCCATAAAATAAGCATGCACTTTAGGATGTATAATGGAGTTTACTTTTTTTAAAGCAACTTGATCATCAAAAATAATTGATGCCAGCTTTTTGCGATCAATTTCCTGTTTAATGTAAATATCGTTGCCAAATTCTGTTTTTAAAGCCTGAATAAGCTTTGCGTCGGTATTCATGATTTTTTTTGCTTCGAAATCGGCATTGAAAACAGGAATCCCCAGCCGCTCGAATACCTGGCTTACAATTGTTTTACCACTACCGATTCCACCTGTTAAACCAACTTTTAACATTATTTTTTCTCAATAATATATTCAACCGACCTGGGACTATATCGAAGTGATTTAATATAATCCGGCTGATTTACAATTTGAACATCCAGTTTATTGTTCTGGCTTTCTATTTTATTGTAATCGACAATTGCTTCAAATAATTGCGGAAGTACTTTATCGTAGTGACTTAAGGCAACAAAATAGCTAACTGAAACCCTGTTCGGAAAAGTCCTTAGAACGATAGAGTCGGGCACATTAATTACATTCAGTTTAATATTCTGTGTTCCTTCGGTAAATTTTTCAACTTTTATTGTTACATCTATTTCATCTTCAGAAAAATCGACATTTTTGATTTTCTGCAATTGTATCTCTTTATTGAATTCGGAATCTAAATCTAACAAATCCTTTTTTTCGGTATATACCTGATGAATTGTATCAATTATAGGATTAGCTCCCGAAATGGTTATACTATCCGGATTAAA
Source organism: uncultured Bacteroidales bacterium (assembly GCA_964450375.1). Lineage (GTDB taxonomy): Bacteria > Bacteroidota > Bacteroidia > Bacteroidales > UBA12077 > UBA12077. The sequence continues at coordinate 5,836 of CAYVEW010000071.1, read as the reverse complement.
AAAGATCTTATCCTGAATCATGTATTGAGTTGCAGGCACAGCATTAAGTTGTGATACTACGGGTACTTTTTTGAATATACGTTCGGCAAAATTAAAATAGAGCGTATCCGGCTTAATGGATATGATTTGCAATTCAGAGCTTAGCTTCTTTTCAACATCATCTTTAATTAAGCGGGTTAATGCATAAAGCTTGACATAATCCGATTCAGAATGAATCCGCAGGGTTAAGGAATTTACATTAATTGAATAAGGTAAAAATTTATTGCTTATTTTATATTCCAATAACTTAAACCCATGAGCTTTAACAGTTAAATCAAAATACTCCGGTAAATCATTCACTAAAATTTTATCGGAAGGAAAGTCGGTATACCGAACAGGTAAAGAAATTTTGGTTTCGTACTCTTCTTCAAGCTGATTAAGCAACCAGAAAATGGTAGACAATACAACAAAAAATAAAAAAATCATTAGCCTTCGATCTGCTAAAATGTTCTTTTTGGTAAGAAAATTTCTAATTTGATCTTGTATTTTTTTTGCTACCACTTTTAAAAAATTAAAATAGTTGTCAATCTGTTAAATAATCTGTCGAAAGACAGGCATGCTCAGATGACAACTATCTCTTTAATATTTATTAGTCACTGAGCTTGCCTAAATGTTAAGCTTTAACAAATGCAATTGTGACATTTTTTATTCTGCACTTATTTTGCAGCACTAATATCGGAAGAATCTTTTAAAATAGCACTTTTATCAATTCTTATTTTCACATTATTGTCAATTTCAACAATAACAATATTATCTTTAATGCCATCTATTTTACCATAAATACCACCGGTTGTAATCACTTTGTCGCCTTTTTGCAAAGCTTCACGGTATTTTCTTAAATCTTTCTGTCGCTTCATTTGCGGACGAATCATAAAGAAATAAAAAACCACAATAATTAATAATAGCGGTAAAAATGAAGTTAATGGGTTCTGCCCTTCTGTAGGCTGTGACATTAAAATGATGTTCAATAAATTGTTCATAATTTAATTTATTTAAGATTTATAATTATTTTTTTTCAATTACGTTTGCTTTAATTGATAGACTTTTCTCGCTTATTTTTGTATTCAGTTTCAAAACCACGGTTTTATATTGTAATCCGCGTTTTCCTGTACTATCAAAAATAACATCAATTTTTCCTGAGTCTCCTGGTTTAATTGGTTCTTTACTGTAACTTGGCACGGCACATCCGCAAGTTGAATATGCATCCCTGATAATTAAATCGGCAGTTCCGGTATTTTTAAATTTAAATGTAAACGCCGCTTGCTCGCCTTGAATCAAATTACCAAAATCGTAATAACTTGTGTCAAACTGTATTTTAGGAGTTCCTTCCTTACTGAGCTGATTCGCATTTACATGCTCTTTTTTATTTGTATTGCATGACAAAGCTAACATCACGATTAAAACCAATAGTGTCGACAATATTCTTATGATATGCTTTGGTTTATTCATTTTATAATTATTTGCGATTCAAAGTTAATTCAATTCGCCAATTAAACCACGACCAACTTTTTGAATTTTTCCTTCTTTTTTTAGATGTTCTACTAATTTATCTAATATTCCGTTAATAAACACATTGCTTTTCTCGGTGCTGTAAAATTTAGCTATTTCGATGTACTCATCTAAACTTACTTTTACCGGAATTTCATTAAATTCGATCATTTCAGTAATTGCAATACTCATTACAACAATATCCATGTAAGCCACTCGCTCTACATCCCAGTTTTTAATGAATTTAGATATAAGCTGTTCATTTTCTTTATGATTCAATAAGGATTTTCTGAAGAGTTTTTTAACAAAATCACGATCTTCATCATCTTTAAATAATGGCATTAAAGATTCTTCGCCTGCTGATTTTGCCTTGAACGTTCTGAATGTTTTAATAATCATACCAATAACAAAATCTACATCGTCGTTCCAGAAAATGCTTTGCTCTTCGAGTATCTGGTACAAATCTTCGCTATTAACAATTATTTTTGCATAAATATCGGTAATAAACTTTTTGTCTTCGTTAAAGCCATTAACTCCTGAGTTCATGTACTTATCGAATAGTTCAGATTCCTTTAACTGATTGTATATTTTTTTAATGAGTTCCGGATGATTTACCCAGCTTAATTTATTATCGTTAAGGTATTTTTTAAGATCTTCATTTTCTTTTAACCGCTTAATCAAACGATTATCGATAAATTTGGTATTTGGGTTTAGATCTTCGTAAATCGGCATTTTTTTCTGCTTTGCCAGGTCAATTCGCGATTCGGCATAATGTGCAATATCGATAACTAATAAAAGTAAATAATGATATAGATCGTATGATTTTTGGATACTGAAAAACAATTCCTTTTCAGCCTGACTAATTGCCTGATCGCCCGATTTTAAGTAGGCATAACAAATTTGAAGAACTTTGACACGTAATAACCTTCGACTCACCATATTGAAGAACCCTTTTAAATATTTTAACAGTTTAGATTTAAGGCTGCAAAGTAAGCGATTTTTTAGTTCCGATAATAATAAAACAAGCAAAATATTCGGGTTGATTTGCAATTTCTGCTGAAGATATTAACGAATTGTTTATATCGTTTTTTAAAAAAAAATAAAATATCAATGAAATAATAAATATTTTTTTACTTTTGGGTGTTGATAATTTTAAAACGACTAAATTATTTTATGATGGACGGATACGACAAAAATGAAGAAGTAGAGAAAGTTGAAAATGAAAACGGACGTGAAGAAATTTTCTCTAAAGTTGTAAGAGCTGGGAAAAGAACATACTTTTTGGATGTTAAAGCAACAAGAAGAAATGATTATTATTTAACAATCACAGAAAGTAAAAAAAGGTTTAATCGTGATGGAAGACATTATTTCGAGAAGCACAAAGTATTCTTGTACAAAGAAGATTTTGAAAAATTCACAGAGAACCTGCAAGAAGTAATTGCCTTTATCAAGGCCAATGCGCCAGAACAAGAACCATACGAACCAGTTGAAGTTGGATCTGAAGTAGAAAACTCAAAAATTGAAGGATACACTTCAGACATTAAATTCGATGACCTGGGTGAAAATAAAGAATAACCAAAAAAGCTGACAGTTTTGTCAGCTTTTTTCTTTTCTAAAAAATTGTTTTACTTATCGTATTTAGCCATTTTATCTTCGATGGTTACCTTATCATTTTTTCGGTTTTGAATTTTTAAATAAACCAACAACTCATCGGCGCCATTATTAAAACAAGTTTCCTGCAATTTCTCAACAACTTCCATTATTTTGTCATAAGGCCCTTCCAGAACCGTTTCAAAAGGACATACTCTATATTTTAAACCCGACATGTCGATAACTTTAATAGCATCATCAACCAAATCATAGGTTTCTTTTGTTTTCGATTTAGGCAGCACTTGTACTGCAATGTTTACATAATTCTTCATCATGGTATATTATTTTTCTTTTTTGTTAAAATATGCTGTTATTTCTTTCTCCGTTAAAATTTTAACGTTCGTAACCAGATAATCTTTATGCAGAAAATCTCCATATTGATTAATTTCATTGATGGTTGGGGCAATTACTTCACTAATTGTTTCATTAATAGGAATTAAAGCCGTTAATGTAAAATATCCATTCATAAAATCTAACTTTTCTAATTCTGAATTGCAATTTTTAAGAAAATGATCGAATTCTGTTTTAATCATTCTTTGTTGCGATTCGGTAAATTTATCACCTAGTTTTAATTTACCTACAATAAAATAACGCAGCTTCTCTCCTTTTCCACCTAAACCGGTAGAAATAAAAACCTGTTCTTCGTCCAGCAAACTGGTTTCGAGCGATATTCTGCAATGTTGTAGGGCTAAAACTGCCCACGGGCGTAGTTGCTGATCTCCTTCTTTTACAAATTTTTCAATACTTCTGTAAGCTTCGGGTTTCTCCAGAATCGAAAGTTCAACCAGTAATTTCTTCTTATCATCCAACAATAGTTCAGGATCGTATAACTTGTCTTGTTCGGTTAAAATCTCATCATCGTTTCGTTTTTGCCTTGAAAGTTCATTTATGAGTTCAAAAAAACTCAATTGCAGATCCACATCTATTTGCTCTTCCAAAATACTAAAACTGCCTTTTGTATCTTTTAGCATTTCTTTGAGTTTATCATATATATTGTCTTGTTCCATAGGCTCTATTTGCAGGCAAACTTAAAACAATTTACACAATCACAAACAAAAACCATATAAAAGATGTTTAAAATACCATAATCATGGTATTGTTTGAAAGTTTTAGATAGTATATTTTTGAGCAAATTTTAAGTAAAGCTATTGGAGTAACCCGGAATGAGATTATCGCAACTACGAGATAACGAAATAGGAATTATTACAAAGGTTCGCGGACGTGGAGCTTTTCGTAAGCGTATTACTGAAATGGGTTTTGTAAAAGGGAAAAAAGTTACCGTAATTAAAAACGCTCCTTTAAAAGACCCTGTGGAATATAGCCTGATGGGCTATGAAGTTTCGTTAAGAAGAAGCGAAGCCAGTTTAATTGAAGTAATTACTGTTGAAGAAGCAAAAGAACTTATTACAGAGCAATACAATGGCGTTATTGATGAAGAAATATTAAAAAAGACTGCCCGTAAAAAAGGAAAAGAAATACAAGTTGCTTTGGTTGGAAATCCAAATTGTGGCAAAACATCGCTTTTTAATTTTGCTTCGCGCTCAAAAGAGCACGTAGGCAACTACAGTGGAGTTACTGTAGATTCGAAAAGTGCACTGGTAAAAGTAAAAGATTATGTTTTAAATCTCACCGACCTGCCGGGCACCTATTCCTTATCAGCCTATAGCCCGGAAGAATTATTTGTTCGAAAATTCATACTGGGCGAAATGCCCGATGTGGTTATCAATGTGGTAGACGCATCGAATCTGGAACGTAATCTATACCTTACAACTCAGCTTATCGATATGGATATTAAAGTGGTAATCGCTTTAAACATGTACGATGAATTGCGAAAAAAGGGCGACGAGTTCGATTTTGAATCGCTAGGTAAAATGATTGGTATTCCAATTATTCCAACCATCGGCTCCAAAGGATTTGGGATTAAGGATGTATTTAAAAAAGTGATTGATGTGTACGAAGACAACGATCCCAACGTACGGCACATACACATAAATTACGGGAAAGATGTGGAAAATTCCATTCGAAAGATTCAGGATACCATCTGGGGAAACAAACGCATAACCGATATCGTTTCATCGCGTTTTTATGCGATAAAAATGCTTGAAAAAGATGCGTCGGCGAACTTCTCTTTATCGAAATGGGAAAACTACGAAACCATTAAAGAAACTTCCGAAAAAGAGATAAAAAAGCTGGAAACACTTTTAACCGAAGATAGCGAAACAATTATTACAGATGCCAAATATGGTTTCATTGCAGGGGCATTAAAAGAAACTTACAAAGGAAATATACATACCCGAAGAAGAAAAACAGAACAAATTGATCGTTTTTTAACACATAAATACCTGGGATTTCCTTTCTTCATTTTTTTCCTGTGGTTTATGTTCCAATCGACCTTTACGCTTGGACAATATCCTATGGAATGGATTGATTATTTGGTAAATCAACTAAGCCTTGCAGTAGACAATGTGATGAACGACGGACCTTTAAAAGATTTACTGGTAAATGGTGTAATTGGTGGTGTAGGCGGTGTAATTGTGTTCTTACCCAATATTTTGATCTTATTTTTCTTCATTTCCTTAATGGAAGATACAGGTTACATGGCGCGAGCTGCCTTTATAATGGATCGGATAATGCATAAAATTGGTTTACACGGCAAATC
>CAYVEW010000070.1:0-17431 GCA_964450375.1 uncultured Bacteroidales bacterium | reverse complement strand
TTCAAGCGCATCGTAGGCATAAGGTAAATCAGGTAGTTCGAAAGCCATAGTTTATTTGTTTTAAGGCCTGCCGTCGCTATAATAATCGCGATAACAGACGGGTTTAACATTTTTTGTTAAACAAATTTAACCAATAAATTACGCAAAAAAAAGCCGAGGAGCGAATCCTCAGCTTTTCGAAACCTAAATTACAATTAAACCTATCTATTAAACTACCTTTTCAGGCAATAAATAGCTAGACAACTAAACGAAACGCTTAGCAACTTGATCCCAATCTATCACATTCCAGAAGGCATCAATATAGTCGGGCCGTTTATTCTGATATTTAAGATAATAAGCATGTTCCCAAACATCAAGCCCCAATACCGGAGTTCCTTTTACTTCAGCAAGATCCATTAGCGGATTATCCTGATTTGGTGTGGAAGTAACAACTAATTTTCCGTTCTGTTTAATTAGCCATGCCCAACCCGAACCAAAGCGGGTAGCTGCAGCATTATTAAATTCTTCCTTAAATTTATCAAAGGAACCAAAATCTTTATTAATCGCATTCAATAAATCACCTGTAGGCTCTCCTCCACCCTTTGGCGACATAATCTCCCAAAATAATTTGTGATTGTAAAATCCACCACCATTATTTCGAACTGCTGTTGAATGCTTTGATATATCTTTTAAAATTTCTTCTATTGATTTGTTTTCCAGTTCAGTACCTTTTATCGCATCGTTTAATTTACTGGTATATCCACCATGATGTTTTGTGTGGTGAATCTCCATGGTTCGAGCATCAATATAAGGTTCTAATGCATTGTAATCGTATGCTAATTTTGGTAATTCAAAAGCCATAATTTTATATTTTTAAATGGTTAAACAATCTTATTTAGATTCATTCTAATTAGTTTAACTTTATAACAAAGAAGTTTTGTAATTGTTTAGTATTTTTTAAAAAATTACTTTCGCATCATAAAATCAGGGTTTTGAACAAAAGAATCTTACATATTGCCATACCTAACATTATAAGTAATATTACCATACCCCTTTTGGGCATTGTCGATTTAGCTTTGGTAGGGCATTTAAAATCGGAAGTTTATATTGGAGCCATTGCCCTGGGAAGTATGATTTTTAATTTTATTTACTGGGGATTTAGTTTCCTGCGAATGGGTACCAGCGGGTTTGCTGCCCAATCGTACGGCAAAAGGAATATCAAAGAAAGCTTTCTAATTTTGTACCGTGCTTTATTCGTAGGATTAATAGGAGCGGTTTTTCTTTTGCTTGTTCAAAAACCCATTGATTTATTAAGCTTCTTTATTATTAATGGCAGCGAAGAAGTGGAGTTTTTTGCCCGACAATATTTTTATATTCGCATTTGGGCTGCACCAGCTACCATTGCCATTTATTCCATATCGGGTTGGTATATCGGAATGCAAAATGCAAAAATTCCAATGACCATAGCCATTATCATCAATATACTGAATATTGCCTTTAATGTATTTTTTGTTAAAGTGATGGGAATGAAATCGAACGGAGTGGCTCTTGGAACGGTGTTTGCACAATACACCGGACTTATAGCCGGCATACTGTTTTTATCGATTCATAAAAAGCGATTAAAAAAATACCTTAACCTTCGGGAAATCATCCGGATGGATGCACTAAAGATATTCTTTAAAGTGAATAAAGACATCTTTATCCGCACCATGAGCCTTGTGATTGCCTTATCGTTTTTTACCGCCAAATCGGCTAAATATGGCGATACGCTGCTGGCTGTAAACACTTTGCTTTTGCAATTCTTTACCATATTCGCCTACATTGTAGATGGCTTTGCCTATGCTGGCGAAGCACTGGCAGGAAAATATTTCGGCGCTAAAAATAAAATCAGTTTAGTTCGTGTATCAAAACTATTGTTTTATTGGGGTTTACTGATGTCGGCAATTTTTACCGCCGCATATTATTTTGGCGATGGTCTGCTTCTAAGTATTTTTACTGATAACGCCGAAGTTATCCAAAACATACAGCCTTATTTAATCTGGGTTTATTTAATCCCTTTTTTAAGCTTTGGCGCATTTATCTGGGACGGCATTTTTATTGGTGTAACGGCTTCGGCAAGTATGCGAAATGCCATGCTTCTGTCTACATTTGTAATCTTTATTCCTTCGTATTTTGTTTTACATCATTATTTGGGAAACCACGGATTATGGATTGCCTTTCTGCTTTTTATGATTAGCCGCTTTATAACACTTTCCATAATGGCTCCTAAAGCGATCTACCAAAAAGTTTAATCCATTTGAACTTTTAACCACTTTTTATGTATTTAAATCAAACAAAAAATATAACAGCCATGATTACAAAAGATATTAGCATTGAAGAACTGATTGAAGAAGTACCCGGATCGGTTCGTTATTTGTCGGAAAAGGGCATCAAGTGCATTGCCTGTGGAGAGCCCATTTGGGGAACGCTTGAAGATGCGGCCAAAGAAAAAGGCTTTTCGGATGATGAGATCGAAGAATTTGTGAAGAATTTACAGAAGCTTTAAATAAAACTATTCTTAAAACCATCGTTTTTATAAATTAAGGTATTGTTAAGTATTAACCATTAAACCGCTTGTTGATTTAAGATTCATTTAACTCAATGTTAATTTAATACCAACTTATTCCTGAATGCAGAACATTATTTTTGCCATACCTAAATCGTATGGATAATGTTAAATAAGTTAAGGAACCAACTACTCATCTCGTTTATTTCTTTTTCGCTCATCATAATCATCTTGGTTGTTTTTAATTCGCTTTATATTAAAAGGAAACAACAAATTGAGAAGGTACATGCATCAATACAGGAGATTAACAGCCTGGTTTTGGAACACAATATGATGATCAGTGATTTTTTCACCTACGATACAAAGAATCAGCAATTTTTTGAAACTGGTTTTAGTCATTATCTGGAACAACAGAACGAACAATACCAACTCATCCGAAATAAAGTATTACAATTACATCACCTGGAAAGCATTCACCGTTTTCGGCTGCATAGCACAATCAATGAAATCATAATCGATTTAGATCTTTACAAAGCTTATATCGATCGTATTGTAGATCTAATCATGCAAAGAGGATTTCAGGATTATGGTGTTGAAGGCGAAATGCGCGATTACATACACCAACTGGAGAATATACCATCCATAAATCTTTCAAGGGTTTTAATGCTTCGCCGACACGAAAAAGATTATATTATACGGAATAACGAGAAATACATTTCGAAGCTTCTTTCATTATCCGAATTATTGGACGAGGAATTGGAATCATCTGGTCTAAAGAAAGATATAAAAGAATCTGCAATTCAGCACTTAAGCAATTATGTTGAGAAATTTAAGCTGATGGTGGAATTAGATCGCCAAATAGGAATTAAAGATAACTCAGCCCTCAGGCAAAAAATTCACTTACAAGGAATTAATATTACCACTACCTTTAATCAACTAAATAACAAAACTTTAATTATAAAAAACCAGTATTTCAGGAAATTAAAATTGAATTATATATTGGTAATTGTAGTACTACTATCAAGCAGTATTTTGTTCAGTTTTTATTTATCGAAAAGGATTACAAAAAACATATCGGTTCTTTCAAACAATATTTCAGATTTTGTACGGAGCAATTTTAACGAATCGGCAGGAAATAACTTTCCGTTAAGTTATACAAGAAATGAAGTGGGAATCCTGATTGATCACTATAAAATCCTTCGTTCCGAAATGTTATCACTCATTTACGACTTACAAAAAAAAGTTGAGAAAAGAACACATGCGATTACCTGCCAGAAAGAACGGATCGAGCAACAAAAAGAAGAAATTGAAGCCCAACGCGATGAACTTTATGAGCAAAATCAACTTATAGAATTTCAGAAACAATTAGCCGAACAACAAAACAAGGATTTTATATCGAGCATTCAATATGCCAAGCTAATACAAGATGCTTTATTGCCTTCGGACGAAAAACTGGAGCGTCACTTTCGCTCGCATTTTGTTTTGTATAAACCCAAAGATATTATTAGCGGCGACTTTTACTGGACAAAACGAATCATAAATAACGATTTTAACATTACCATACTGGCTACAGCAGATTGCACGGGGCATGGAGTTCCGGGTGCTATGATGAGTATGCTGGGTATTGCTCTGTTAAATGAAATTGCTCTTAAAAAGGAAGTTAAAACAGCTAATGATATTTTAGACAAATTACGCGAAAAAGTAATTGAATCGTTGCAAAATCAGGATAGCGGAATGGTTACAAGTGATGGAATGGACATCGGGCTTATTCTTTACGATCACACGAATAACAAGCTGCATTTTACCGGTGCTAACCGCCCTTTATATTTGATACGTAACAAAGTATTAACTGTTTTAGATGGTAATAAAATGCCAATCGGGAAACATGGTATTTCGAAAGGGCATTTCCAGAATAATATCATCGAGCTTCAAAAAAACGATACCATTTATTTGTTTAGTGATGGTTATGCCGATCAGTTCGGCGGGCCTAAGAACAAAAAATTTAAACGCCAGGCTTTTAAAGATTTATTGCTTAAAATACAAGATGAAACCATGCAAAGTCAAAAACAGATTCTTGAAAACGAACATAAAAAATGGCGGAATACAAACCGCCAAACAGATGATATCTTAGTTATTGGAATTCGGTTCTAACCTGCATTATTCATAAATATTGGGAAATATAATATTTATGAATACGTCAGGCTAATTGTATTTGTGCCCGATTAAATAATTCTTTACATAATCAGCTACTCCATCTTCCAGACTGGTAAATGGTTTTTCGTAACCAATTGATCTGAGTTTACTCATATTTGCTTCGGTAAAATACTGGTATTTATCGCGAATATCAACAGGTGTATCAATAAATTCAATATTTTCAGCCACTCCCATTCCTTTAAATGTATTTTTTGTTAAGTCGAGGAAGGTTCTCCCCTTACCTGTTCCTACATTATATAAACCGGAATCCTTGCGGTGATTCATTAAAAAGAACATGATCTCGTTTAAATCTTTTACATAAACAAAATCGCGGGTCTGTCCACCATCCTTAAAATCAGGATTATGTGATTTAAAGAGTTTCATCTTACCAGTTGCTTTTATTTGATTATAAGCATGCAAAACCACCGAAGCCATTCTTCCTTTGTGATATTCGTTGGGTCCGTATACATTAAAAAACTTTAATCCGGCCCAAAAGAATGGTTTTTGCTCTTGTGCCAGAGCCCACTTATCGAAATCGTTTTTTGATTCGCCATACAGGTTCAAAGGCTTCAAATTTTCTACAATTTCATGATTATCTTCGTAACCAAATTCACCTAAACCATAAGTTGCTGCGGATGATGCATAAACCAATGGCAAGCCATATTCTACACACTTATTCCAAACTGATTTTGTGTAATCGAGATTTAACTCATCGTACACTTCTTTAGGAAAACCTGTTGTAGCAGAACGTGCTCCCATATGAAAAATAAACTCAATAAACCGATGATTTGCATCGATCCACTGAACCAGATCACTGCGATGTACTTTTTGAGAAAATATTTTTCCTTCCAGGTTCTTGTTTTTTTCGGGATGCGAAAAATCATCAACAACTACGATATCTTTAAATCCTTCGCTATTTAATTTACTTACTAAATTACTGCCAATAAATCCGGCTGCTCCTGTAACTACGATCATATGCTTTGTGTTATTTTCAGTTTGCTAAGTTAAGAAAATTTGCTGATCCATTTGGGGTAAAATACCCAAAGATATGGCCTTTTCGTACAAGACTTTAATGGCATTGCGCCCATCTAAACCCAAATCTTTTGTAAAATCATTTACATAAAGCTCAATATGTTTATACATGACATCTTCGTCCATTTCCTGAGCGTACTGTTTTATAAAAGGATATGCAGATTTGGGATTCTCAAAGGCAAACCCGACACTTCGCTTTAAAACCCGGTTAAGTTTTAACTGAATTTCTTTATCCAATTTACGGTTTACGGCAATTCCGCCTAAGGGAATAGGCAATCCGGTTTTTTCTTCCCAATACTCTCCCAGATCAATGACCTTCTTAAGTCCTTTTTTTTCGTATGTAAATCGATTTTCATGAATAATTAATCCTGCATCTACTTCTCCATCCAGCACTGCTTCTTCAATATCCGAAAACAAATACTCGGTTTTATTCTGTGAATCGGGGAAAGCTATGCTAAATAACAAATTGGCTGTAGTGTTAAATCCCGGAATAGCAATTTTACTATCCTTAACCTCATCGGGATACATTTTATGTTTGCTTATTAATAAGGGCCCGTTCTTATATCCCAGTGCACTTCCCGAATCGAGTAAGACATAATTTTCAACTATTTTCGAAAAAGCATGATAACTGATTTTTGTAACATCCAGTGTATTATTTAAGGCTTTTTGATTTAATTCTTCCACATCGCCCAGAACAACTTCAAAATCCAGTCCTTCTGTATCAATTTTATGATGAATCATGGCATCGAAAATAAAGGTATCATTCGGGCAGGTAGAAAAACCTAAGCTTATTTTTTGCATAAAATTCATTTTTAATTCACTATTTTATTACAGCTAAACAATTTAAACGCTAAAATGATTGCCAGTTTTGATTCTGATTTTCCAAATCGCCAATAATTTCAAATAGTTTATCGTTTAAATTCTTTATAGCCAATGGGATATTCCAGTTTTTTGTATTTCGCTCTTCAACATAATTTGAAATGGATCTGATTTGCATAAACGGTATATTTTCCGCTAAGCACACATAAAAAACAGCAGCACCTTCCATGGACTCTATATCTGCGTGGAACTTATTCTTAAACAGCTCAATGTTTTTTTTATTCCCATGCGTTGTATTCACCGTTATGGCCGAAACTTTCCGAAGCTGGCTGTCAAAATCGTTTGGATTCTTTAACTTGCCATCAACAAAAGGAAACTGGTTTTTATCCATATAGCCCTTCTCAAAAATAGTGTAGAGCGAGTCTTTATCTTCAATTCCCAGATCTGCAAATTGATCGCTTTGCACTTCTATCACATCGCCAATATTTAATTCAGTTGAAAAGCTACCTGCAATTCCGGCATTTATAATCAAATCATAAGAAGAAACTGCTATTTTTTTTAACAAGGCATAGATAGTAAAAACAGAACCGATTCCTGTTACCAGAAAATCGACATTAAAATTTTCCTTTAGATTCATTCCACATGCGGTTGTAGTCTTCGCTTCTATGTCGTGTTTTAAAGCTTTAATTTCATTTTCTGTGGCAGAAACAACTAGAATCTTCATGTTATACAATTTAATATAATTTATTTACTCGTATAATGCCGATAGATGCTTAATACTTCATAATAAGATCTGTAAAATAATTGAGTAAATTAAAGACTAATCGGCATTAATTAGTACTTTTGTATGCTCAAAGATATTGTAATTAAATCAAAATTGTTGTTAATTTATACGAACAATCAGAATAAAACCAATATCAACACAATAAAACCCAATTTTATGGTTTATGTAACTCGAAGAGAACGTTTTAGTGCAGCACACAGGTTGTACCGTGAAGAATGGAGCGATGAAAAAAACCTGGAAATTTTTGATAAGTGTTCGTATCCCAACTGGCACGGCCACAACTATGTATTGTATGTTACGGTTAAGGGAGAATTAAATCCCGAAACCGGCTTTGTGGTTAACATTAAACGATTAAGTAAAATCATTAAGGAACATGTGATCTCAAAACTGGATCATAAGAATCTGAATATGGACGTTGACTTTCTGCAGGGGAAATTAGCATCTACCGAAAACATTGCTATTGGCATCTGGGAGCAGCTGGAGCCGGTAATTAATGCAATTGGAATTCAGTTACATTGTGTTAAAATTGAAGAAACCGAAAATAATTTTGTTGAATATTACGGAAATTAATTGTTGATCATGGAAATAATAAATAACGGAGTAAAAACATACGAAGATAGCGGATACCAAAGAATAGATAAGTGGGACCCCGAAAAAACAGAAAAATTAGCAGAACATTACAAAGCCATTTTAGAATTGATTGGTGAAGATGTAAATCGCGAAGGACTTTTAGACACCCCCATGAGAGTTGCAAAAGCAATTCAGTTTCTTACCAAAGGATACGGGATTGAGCCCACCGACATATTGAAATCAGCCATATTTAAAGAGGATTATAAGCAAATGGTAATTGTAAAAGATATTGAGCTTTATTCCATGTGCGAGCACCACATGATTCCTTTTTATGGTAAAGCCCATGTAGCTTATATACCGAACGAATATATAACCGGATTAAGCAAAATTGCTCATGTTGTAGAAGCTTATGCTCGCCGATTGCAGGTTCAGGAACGCTTAACCATGCAAATTCGCGATTGCATACAAGAAACATTAAACCCAATGGGCGTAGCAGTGGTTATTGAAGCCGGACATATGTGCATGCAAATGCGTGGCGTTCAAAAACAAAATTCGGTAACAACCACTTCGGCGTTTACAGGAATTTTCCTTCGCGACACAAAAACACGCGAAGAGTTTATTCATTTAATCGGAAGCAGATTGCATTAATAGTTAAATTACTTAGTACTAAAAAATACCATTTGCATTTTTTATTGACTTGTAAATGGTATTTTGTTATTTTTGACGCCTGTTAAAAATATTATTTCATAAAAGAAATTAAATATTAACCAAAACTAGATTTATGAAAGCATACGTATTCCCCGGACAGGGAGCACAATTTGTTGGAATGGGAAAAGACCTTTACGATAATTTCCCGGTTGCAAAAGAAATGTTTGAAAAAGCAAATGAGATATTAGGCTTTAGAATAACTGACTTAATGTTTGAAGGAACCGAAGAAGACCTGAAACAAACCAAGGTTACACAACCTGCTATTTTCTTACACTCGGTAATTTTAGCAAAAACTTTAGAAGATTTTAATCCGGAAATGGTTGCAGGCCACTCATTAGGTGAGTTTTCTGCTTTGGTAGCTAACGGAGCATTATCGTTCGAAGACGGATTGACATTAGTGTACAAACGTGCCCTTGCAATGCAGAAAGCATGCGAAATAGAACAATCAACCATGGCAGCAATTATTGGTTTAGAAGATCATAAAGTGGAAGAAATATGTGCCGGAATCGATGAAGTGGTAGTTCCTGCAAATTATAATTGCCCCGGACAATTAGTGATTTCCGGTTCGATGAAAGGAATTGAAATTGCTTGCGAAAAATTAACTGAAGCAGGGGCAAAACGTGCTTTACCTTTAAAAGTTGGCGGAGCATTTCACTCGCCCTTAATGGAGCCTGCTCGCGTTGAATTGGCCGAAGCAATTAACAGTACAAATTTTAACACCCCCATTTGCCCGGTATATCAAAACGTGGATGCAAAACCTTATACCGATGCCACACAGATTAAAGAAAACCTGATTAAGCAATTAACTTCGCCTGTAAAATGGACATACATTATGCAAAATATGATTGCTGATGGAATGACATCGTACACCGAAGTTGGGCCCGGAACTGTTTTGCAGGGATTACTAAAAAAAGTAGATCGGCAAATTCCGACCCAAAGTGCTTAGATAAAAACAAAAGATGGTGTCCGAAAAGCCTTTGTGATACTTAGTGCTTCCTTCGTGAGACTTTGTGGTATAATTACAAAACGTTGTTACACAGAGTTTCACAAAGCAGACCCAAAGTTGCACAAAGTAAAAAAGAATGATTTTCTATTTTACTAACTTTTTGGACACCATCTTTTTTATTTCTTAATTATTTTCGCTTTCCGGATGATTTCTCCAAATTCGTTTCGAATGATCAGAATGTAGGTTCCGCGAGTTAATGCAGAAATATTAATATCGCTTTCATTGGATTCCAGCACCTTTGCACCAGTTAAGTTATAAAACTCAACACGAAGTTCCCGGTCGTAATCAATATAAATTCTTTCGTATGCCGGGTTTGGATATACTTTGATCTTTTCCGCAGTAATATCTTCGAATCCGGTTGGTAAATATTCCACTGTAATGGAATCATTCAGATACACTGATCCACATTCATTTAATGCTTTTAACCGAACTTCATATTTTCCCAACTCGGGATAGGTGTGCGTTGGATTATCCATAAAGGAAGCTTCGCCATCGCCAAATCGCCACAAATAATTTTCACCATACTTCGTTTCGTTTGTAAAAATCACAAATACACTATCGCAAACATAACTGAACGCAGGTTGTGGCAACGGTTTAATATTCACGGTGGTTTCTACAATACTATCACATCCCTGCACCGATAATAAATTACTGATGTGCACCGTGGTATCGGAAATATTGTATTCGGTGGTTCCATCGGGAAAGGTATAATCGTCGCCTTCGCAAATGTTAACTTCTTCGGAAACTTCGTAGGTATCCCCTTGCGTTACATCAACGGTAGTGGTAATCACACTATCGCAACCAAAAACCGTTTGCAGATTGCTTGTGTGTTCGATTTGCGCAGTAATATCTGTTTCAACCGTTCCATCGGGGAAGGTATAGCTGGATCCATTACAAACCGAAACGGTTTCGGTAATATCATACACCGGATTTACAGTTAAGGTTAACACAACTGTTGAGTCTGTATCGTCGGAAGCTGTAAAAACTTCAGTGTATTCGCCTGCAGTAGTTAGTTCCTGTGTACCAAAAGTATATGTTTCGCCATCGCAAATAGAAGCTTCTTCGTAATACGTTTCTTTATTATCTGCACCAATGGTAAAGGATTGAGATATGAAAAGAATTGAGACAACTAAAATTTTAACAAATATTTTTTTCATCATACACCGGATTAATAACTTTGAACAATTAGAACTATATTAACAAAATTAATTAAAATTATCTGGCTTACAGCATATAAGGACAAAAAAAAGAGTGGCTTAACCACTCTCTTAATCTTAAAACATTATCTTAATCCTTGAATTTCAGTGTAATATTCTGTTTTGTTTCATCGTGCAAGCTTAATGGCACCGGCGAAACCTTTACCAGGCCTTGCAATATTTTCTTTTGTTTATCAGTTAAATCAAGCATTGTAAAGTCATACTCAATTTTTACTTCGGCAACCCTGCGTGGATTTTCCGACATGATTTTCCAGGTTTTTGCTGTGGCACCATCAATGCTAAAACCAGAATCGTTTGCTTTAATTCCCATAATGGTAAAAATGCAGCTTGCCAGCGAAGTTGCCAATAAATCGGTTGGCGAAAAAGTTTCTCCTTTACCGCGATTATCAACCGGAGCATCGGTGATTAATTTATTTCCCGATCGCACATGAATGGCTTCAGTTCTTAATTGTCCGGTATAAGTTGTTCTGATTGTTTCAATTGTTTCCATAGTTGTTTTTTATTTTCAGTAACGGAAATGTAATGATACTTGTTCAGTAAAATTCTTTTGGATGTTGCACTTCACCCGAAACATTTTTTAAAGCGCCCTTTTCGAGTTCTATGGCCATAGCATTTATATCGGGCACTTCAAACGGAAATTTGATTCCGTATTTACTTGCTAACTGGTATCCAAATCTGGGGTAGTAATCTTCGTGTCCTACTAACACAACAGATTTATATCCAAGCTCTTTCGCTTTTTGATGTGCAGTTTCAATTAAATTACCGCCAATTCCTTTTTTCTGGTAATCGGGTAATACTGAAACCGGAGCTATAGCAAGAGATTCGCAAACTTTTTCTCCATTTACAATTTTTACTTTCGTAAGTAAAATGTGGCCTACAATATTCCCCTTATATTCTGCTACAATCGAAAGTTCCGGAATAAAAGCATCTGATTTTCTTAATCGTTCAACAAGAAAATGTTCATCTCCTTCGCTATATTTCATTCCGGCAAAGGCTTTTTCAGTTAAATCGAAAACGGCCTGGTGATCTGATTTTTCTTCAGTGCGTATCTTAATTATCATTTGTGAAAAATAACATTAAAAATTAACCATGGCCGCAGCTTGAACAACTAACTTCGCCTGTTTTTCTGTCGATTTGCCTTCGGCATTTTATTTCTTCGTGCTTTGCACACGACAATCCCAGCTTGCGCATTTCCTTATTACCGCCAATTGAGCTCTGTGGAAATTTTTTGTTTTTGCGAAAAAACACATTAAACCCCATAGCCAGTAAAGCGATCGACAGTAATCCAAGAACTAAAAGAAGAGTTTCTATAAACATTCGGTAAAATTTGTTGTTATATCATTCGAGTGCAAAGATAGATAATTTATTTTTTAGAAAGCATTGGTCTTTACATTCTTAATTAAATTTAGTAATTTATAATCTTCAAATTATTACAGAGATATTAACTAGAATTCATTATGGCTACAAAAACAGTTGAAAAGAAAAAGACATCAACAAAAGTTGAATACAATAAGAAAGAAATTTTAGATGATTTTAAATTGGCTAATTTAAGCAGACAGATTAGTTTGTTAGGCCGTAAAGAAGTATTAACCGGAAAAGCAAAATTCGGTATTTTTGGCGATGGAAAGGAGATTGCTCAAATTGCCTTTGCAAAGAATTTCCAAAATGGCGATTGGCGTTCGGGTTATTACCGCGACCAAACCTTTATGATGGCTGCCGGTTTATTCTCAGCAGAAGAGTTTTTTGCTCAGCTTTATGGCGAAACAGATATTACATTAAATCCCGGAAACGGTGGCCGTTCATTTAACAACCACTTTTCAACCCGTAGTTTAAATGCCGATGGTACCTGGAAAGATTTAATGAAACAAAAAAACTCATCGGCCGATATTTCTCCAACAGCCGGACAAATGGCTCGTTGGGTAGGATTAGCCTATGCATCAAAATTATTTCGGAATATAAAAGAGTTACATCAATACAATGATCTTAGCACTAAAGGTAACGAGGTTGCTTTTGGAACCATTGGCGATGCCAGTACATCCGAAGGGCAATTCTGGGAATCGATTAATGCTGTAGGTGTTTTACAGGTTCCTGCTGTAATTGCTGTTTGGGACGATGGTTACGGAATATCTGTTCCTAAAAAATACCAAACAACCAAAGGAAGTATTTCTGAAGTATTAAAAGGATTTGAACGCACAAAAGATAAACCCGGAATTGTAATATTAAAAGCAAAAGGTTGGGATTATCCTGCACTTTTAAAAACCTTTAAAGAAGGAATTGATATTGCCCGAAAAGAACATGTTCCGGTTGTTTTTCACATTGAAGAAATAACACAACCACAAGGACACTCCACTTCAGGATCGCACGAACGATACAAATCGGAAGAAAGATTAAAATGGGAATCGGAGTTCGATGGAATCAAAAAAATGCGCGAATGGATCCTGAATGAAAAAATTGCGAGCGAAAATGAATTAAAGAAAGCCGAAGAAGAAGCAATAGAAGAAGCAAAGCAAGCCAAAAAAACGGCATGGAAAAAATTCAAAGCTCCGGTGAAAGAAGAACGTGATAAGCTGGTTGAACTAATCGATAATCGATCGTGCCAGTGTAAACGCGAAGGATACGATAAGGTGGGAACATTTACCAACGACCTGAAAAAAATAGTAGATCCTATACGAAAAGATAACTTTAGTACAGCTAAAAAGATTCTGCGCCATGTGTGCAGCGATTGTAACATCCGCGAAAAATTACAAAAGGATTTAACCGGCTGGCTAGATCGTAACTACGAAGATAATTACCAGCGATATAACACCACATTGTATAACGAATCGCAGTATTCGGCTTTAAATGTTAAAGAAATAAAACCTGTTATTAAACCAGATACACAAGAAGTTGCCGGTCGAGAAATTCTAAGAGACAACTGGGATTATTTGTTTGGTAAATATCCTAAACTGGTAACTTTTGGCGAAGATGCCGGAAGTATTGGCGGAGTAAATCAATCGTACGAAGGATTGCAGGAAAAATACGGAGAATTGCGGGTAACCGATACCGGAATACGCGAGCAAACCATTCTCGGACAAGGGATAGGATTGGCTCTTCGTGGTTTAAGGCCTGTTGCCGAAATCCAGTATTTCGATTACTTATTATACGCACTTCAGGGAATGAGTGATGATTTAGCCACAACACATTACCGGACTGCAGGCGGACAGGTTGCCCCACTAATTATTAGCACCCGCGGGCACCGATTAGAAGGAATCTGGCACTCAGGATCACCATTAAGCATGGTAATCAATTCTATTCGTGGTATTTACGTTTGCGTTCCGCGAAATATGACTCAGGCTGCCGGATTCTATAATACCTTGCTGGAAGGAGAAGATCCTGCTTTGGTTATTGAACCCCTAAACGGATATCGATTAAGAGAAAAGCGGCCCGAAAATATTGGCGAATATAAAATTCCACTGGGAATGCCGGAAATTCTGAACGAAGGTACCGATGTAACTTTAGTAACTTATGGATCGTGCGTTCGAATTGCACAGGATGCTATTGAGCAACTAAAAGAGTTTAACATTTCTGTTGAATTAATTGATGTTCAAACATTATTACCTTTCGACAGAACACATTCGATTGCTAAATCGATAAAGAAAACCAACCGGGTTGTATTTTTCGATGAAGATGTTCCGGGTGGAGCCACAGCTTTTATGATGCAGAAAGTTCTAGAAGATCAAAGCGCTTATTATTATTTGGATTCAGAACCCAGAACTGTAACGGCAAAAGATCACCGTCCGGCTTATGCCAGCGATGGAGATTATTTCTCAAACCCGAATGCAGAAGATGTTTTCGAAGCAATTTACTCAATGATGAACGAATCGGATCCAAAGAAATTTCCGGAATTATACTAAAAATAAATTTTTACTATTTAAAAAGCTGTAATGATTTTCATTGCAGCTTTTTTTTATTTTCTCTAACTTAGATGAAAAATATCTTATGGCATTCAAATTATTTACAAAAAAGAAAAAACGAAAACAACTGCAGGATTTAAATGGTGTACCATTGCAAGCTGGCGATAAAGTAGATTGTTTGAGATACGAAATGGGCGAAAGTATTTTAAGAGATGGAGAAAACGGATACGAATACGAATCGCTTAAAAACGGACAAACAGTAAGCTTTGCCAAAATGATTGATGCAGCCACATCCTTTCAAAAAGTAATAAAATTAGACTAATTCTAAATTTGCCGGAAATTAGGTAATTGATTGCTTTTTTTCTTATTTTAGTATATTCAGAACTAAACCTATGAATAGGATATGAAATTTATCATTAAGATAATACCCCCGCATAAATGGAAACTCCCGGTAACAATTATTTTAGCCATATTTACAGGTTTATTTTTTTATTCATTTTATCTGTCGAATGCTGCATCTTATTTATCAGATAAACCCGAAACATGTATCAATTGCCACATTATGGTGCCGCAATATGCAACCTGGAATCATAGCTCGCATCGCGAAAATGCAAGTTGTAACGATTGCCACGTGCCACAAGACAATATTTTTTCCACCTATTATTTTAAAGGAAAAGATGGCTTAAGGCATGCCACTATTTTTACATTACGAGCCGAACCGCAAGTTATACATATAAAAGAAGCCGGTGTAAATGTTGTTCAGCAAAATTGCATTCGTTGTCATTCCGATTTAATTAAAACAGCAAAACAAATGATGCCTGATCAAAGTTTCCATACCGATCGCGAAACGCGTTTATGCTGGGAGTGCCATCGGGAAACTCCACACGGAAGAGTAAACAGCTTGTCTATTGTTCCGAATGCCCTTGCTCCTTTACCAAAAAGCCCTGTGCCGGATTGGCTTAAGAAATTAACACAAGAATAAATTATTAAAAAAGTATACTATGAAACCTATTAGCGATCAAATAAAAGAAAAGCCCTGGAAAGGATGGGTTTTATTTCTGGCAACCATTATCATCGTATTTCTGTTAGGATTGCTGGCTTCATCAATCATTGAGCGTAGAGCAGAAGCCGTTTTTGCTTATACTCCGCAGGTGGAGCACTCGCAATGGGAACCTCGCAATGCTGTTTGGGGCGAAAATTTCCCACGGCAATACAATCGCTTTTTACAAACCAGTGATCAGTCGTTTATGAGCAAACACAACGGAAGCGCTCCCAGAGATATGCTCGAAGAATTCCCTGAACTGGTTGTGTTGTGGGCCGGATATGGTTTCTCAAAAGAATATAACCAGGGTAAAGGACATGAAAATGCCATTGATGATATGCGAAAAATCTTACGGGTAGGATCGCCAATGGACGGAGAAAAAAGCCCAATGCCTAACACTTGCTGGACATGCAAAAGTCCGGATGTACCCCGCGTAATGCAAGAAATTGGTGTTGCCGAGTTTTATCAGGGAACATGGGAAATGCTGGGACACGAAGTGGTTAACAATATTGGTTGTGCCGACTGCCACGATGCTCAAAATATGAATTTGCGAATTTCACGCCCTGCACTAATTGAAGCCTATCAACGCAGAGATATGGATATAAATACCGTTAGTCATCAGGATATGAGAAGTTTGGCCTGTGCACAATGCCATGTTGAATATTACTTTAAAGGCGAAGGAAACTACCTTACTTTCCCCTGGGATAAAGGTATGAGCGTGGAAGAAATGGAAGCATATTACGATGAGTATAATTTTGCCGATTGGACACATCCTATAAGTAAAGCTCCTATGTTAAAAGCGCAACATCCCGACTATGAGTTATTCCAAACAGGTATTCATGCACAGCGTGGTTTAGCTTGTGCCGATTGTCATTTACCTTACATCAACGAAGGAGGACAAAAATTCTCGGATCATAAAATTCAAAGTCCTTTAAATAATGTGGCAAATACCTGCCAGGTATGCCATCGCGAAGAAACCACCGAGCTTGTAGCAAATGTATACGAGCGTCAGGATAAAATTAAATCAACCCGAAATAAACTGGAAGAACTCATTGTTCGTGCGCATGTGGAAGCAGGGAAAGCATGGGAATTGGGAGCTAAAGATGATCAAATGATGGATATTTTACAAGATATACGACATGCACAATGGCGTTGGGATTTTGTAGCTGCAAGTCACGGCGGCTCATTCCATAGTCCGATTGAATGTTCCAGAATACTTTCTACAGGAATTACAATTGCACAGGATGCCAGAATAAAGCTGTCAAGAGTGCTTGCTGATTTAGGATACAATCAAGAAGTACCTTACCCCGATATTTCTACAAAAGCAAAAGCACAAGCGTATATTGGCCTGGATATGAATAAACTCAATGCCGATAAGGAGCAGTTTTTAAAAGAAGTAGTTCCTGAATGGGATGCAAAAGCTGCAGAACGGGAAAAAACATATAAAACAAAAAATTTATAAAGCACACGAAACAATTGAAATAACTGAAAGGGTGTGTCCAAAAAGTAGTCATTCCGAACGAAGTGAAGGAATCTTTAAATTTCAATGGTTTGATAATAAAAAGATTACCTGCCTGCAGCAGGCAGGCTTCTTCGTTCCTCATCGTAATGACGTTGTTTAATTCTTTTTGGACACACCCTTT
>CAYVEW010000069.1:0-17502 GCA_964450375.1 uncultured Bacteroidales bacterium | reverse complement strand
AAGCTATGCGTGAGTTATATTATCCGACTAATACTGACAAAAGAATAATTTCAGGAGAATCCGGAGTTGGAGGCTTAGCCGGATTTCTTGCTATAATGAATGATAACAATTTAAGAACAGTAAAACAGTCACTAAATATTGGTCCCGGCACCAATATTTTATTTATTAGTACAGAAGGAGATACGGACAAACAAGTTTTTGACCAAATAATAAATGAATAAATCCCCAATTATGACTAATGATAGTCATAAGAATTGGGGATTAAGCATTTATATCGGTGAGCAAAGGAAGTTTTCGATTCCAGAATTATTCTATGGTAATATCGCCAACAACATTTAATACACCTTTTGTGTATGTTGCAATGTTAATGGCTTCGTTTTTAATCGGATAATTAGCAACACTTCCGGTTAAATGAACCGTGCCATGGTTAACGCTGATATCAATTTTATTTTCATTTATCAAATTATTTCGCTCAAAGGTTTTTTTAATATCTCTTTCAATTTCAAGATCGTTAACCGTTCTGGATAGTTGAACTTCTAATTTATTTACTACACCAGCCACACCAAAAACCCCATTAACGATTTGTTCTGTTTCATTCTTTTCCCATAACGAATCAACGGTTCCTGCTAAAGTAACAATTCCATCTTTTGTGGCTATTTTCAGATTTTTTGTTAATATGTTACTATTCCAAATCAGCAAGTTCGAAATATTGCTTGTAATTTCTTCGTCGCTGGGTAAATTCGATTTTAACGGAAATTCAACCTTAAGGTTATTTTCTACATGGTTAATTCCACCAACCTGAGCAGCATCTGCAGCTGCTGATATTTTGGTAGCATAATTGGGCACACGGCCTTCGAGTAAAGCTATGTCGCCCGAAACTTTTACACTAATATCGTTGGCATTAAGACTGTCGTTCCATGTAAGTTGGTCAATTATTTTTTGTTTTTTAATTTCTTCTGGTAAAGGCATAATGTGTTCTCCTATATTTTTTTAATTGTTCTAATGAATTATATATCAAGATAATATTAATCGAATTTATACTCTTGTATTTCAAAAAAAATGGCGACGTAATTATCCTAATTAGAGAATGTTAAATTCTCAGCTTTTGCTTTTGATCTCATCAAGATGAGCGATATAAGCAGTACGTGAATAATTGTTCTATACACTCCATAACATTTTAGTTTTTAGGTTTGTAAAAGTTAGTTTCTCGTTACAAACAGGTTCTAAAACAATGCCATAATTAAATGATTTTTTGATGTTTAAGCTGTAAATTAGCAATGCAAGGTATAATGCTAAATAACAAAAGATTGATGGATTAAGCAGATCATCATATGATTTAGAGAATTTTATTTTGCTGTGAACCTATTCCATAGTTGTAGAAAAATGCCACATTTAATGAACTGAAAATAATAGAAACATTTTATAAAATATTATAAATCAATTCAAAACAATTGATTTGTGCTTTGGCATAATTTTGTTAATATTTCATACAATAATGCTTAACAATTATTTAAATCATGAGTAAAACAAAGAAAAAAATAGGTTTATGGTCTGCGGTAGGAATAGGAGTAGGAGCAATGATAGGTGCGGGGATTTTTGCATTAATGGGGCAGGCCGGTGCAATTGCCGGAAAAGCAGTATATATTTCGTTTGTAATTGGAGCTGCAGTAGCAGCCTTAAGCGGTTATTCATTAGCGAAGTTAGGAGCAAGGTTTCCAGCAGCAGGTGGAATTGTAGAGTATGTAGTTCAAGGCTTTGGAGTAAATATTTTTACAGGAGGAATAAGTATAATGCTTTATATTTCTACGCTCATAGCGCTAGCTCTTTTGTCAAAAGCTTTTGGAAGTTATGCAGCCGCATTATTAGAAACGAAAGGAAATATTCTTTTTGTTAATTTATTTGCAATTGGGATATTAGTTCTTTTGAGTATTATCCACTTTCTGGGGTTAAAGAAAGTGGTGAAATTCGAAAACCTGGCAACAACTATTACTATTTTAATATTAGTTGCTTTTGCAGTGGCGGGGTTGGTATATATGAAACCAGAGTTAATGGCTCCATCTTTATATCCTGCACCGAATAAAATATTGTTTAGTATTGCTATAACATTCTTTTCTTACGAAGGATTTAGAATTATAACTCACACGGCCGAAGATATTGAAAAACCCGAAAAAAATCTTTTGAAAGCAATATTTATATCCATTGCCATTACAATGCTTATTTATGCGGCTTTAGCATTTGCAGTTTTTGGTAATTTAAATGTTCAGGAAGTTATTCAGGCAAAAGACTACGCTTTGGCCGAAGCTGCAAAGCCGGTTTTTGGAATGGTTGGATTTACTATTATTTCAATAGCTGCATTATTTTCAACTTCATCGTCGATTAATGCAGTTTTATATGCAGCAACAAATATTACCTACCAAATGGCTAAAAATGGTGAGCTTCCTAAAGTATTTGCCAAACCCATGGGATATAGTCGTGAAGGATTGCTCATTAGCTTAATATTAACAACAGCACTAATACTGTTTCTGGATTTAATTCAGATTGCAGCCTTGGGTTCTATAACCGTTTTATTTATTCATGGTGTAACGCATCTGGGGCATTTAAAGCTTGTTAAAAAAACGAAGGCTTCTGTTATGATGGTTGTTTTGGCTTTGTTATCAACGCTGTCGGTTATTGTTTTATTCATTTATTATACCTGCAAAGATTCTTGTTTAGTTTTAATCTTATTTGCAGCAACTATATTTATATCCATTTTTATTGAAATGATAATTCGTTTACTTACCAAACGAGAAGTAAAACAAAAACAAAAACAAGACATACAAAATATCATTTCTAGATTGTTTAACAAGTTGGATGTGTAATTGTAGATTAATTACACAGTTTACACATGGTTGTTTAGATTAAGGTGCAGTAAATTAGCGATATAGGTTCTTGGCATGTTTTTTTCATTGATGATAATAAAATGAATATAAAACAAAAATTAATATGCCTTATACAAAAAAAGATTACCCAAACTCGTTAAAAAATCTTCCGACTCAAGTGCGAAACAAAGCAATTGATATTTTAAATTCCCTGCTCGAAGAAAAAGCAATGCAAGAAAATATGGCAATTCCGACAGCTATTAGCAGAGCCAAAGATTGGGCTGTTAATCGTGGTATTGATATTTCAGAATCTGAAACCGATTCGAAGCAACATGGCAACGATCTTTATATTGTTCCGAAAGAGAACGAGTGGAGCATAAAAAAAGAAAAAGCCGATCGTGCGAGTTTTGTATTTGAAAATAAAAAGGATGCTATTGATAAAGCTTTTGAGATGGCAAAGCAGATGCGTGTGAGTGTTACAATATATGGAACGGATGGTAAAATCGAAACGAAACGTTCTTTTGTATAAAATACAATAAAAACAAGTCCAAAAAGTTAATTTCAATAAAACCTGCTTTTTGGACTTGTTTATTTTTATGATTTATTTGCTTTTTTACACAGATCATTAATTTTTGTATGCTCCGGCATTCCCTCCGAAACTAACTCTCCATCGCATATTAGCAGGGGAGATGTTTTTAAGTTAAACTTCTCAAAAATCTCAGGATGTTCTTCGTAAAACATTACTTTATAATCAAGGCCTGCATCTTTTAATTCTTGTTCTAATATGGGCCTGTGATTACACGATTTTGTTGCTGCAATAATAATTTCCATAACATTTTTATTTTTTAGTGATTTATTTTTAATTTTCGTTTTAATAATTGAGCATTTATGGCCACTATTATTGTGCTAATGCTCATTAATACAGCTCCGAGAGCTGGATTAATTAATATACCTTCACCATATAAAACTCCTGCTGCCAGTGGAATGGCAACCACATTATAAGCAGTTGCCCAAACAAAATTTTGTATCATTTTTTTGTAAGTTTCTTTTCCAAAAATAATTAGCCCCGCTATGTCTTTCGGATTGCTGTTTACTAAAATGATATCTGCCGTTTCGGCTGCAACATCGGTTCCTGATCCAACAGCTATTCCTACATCGGCTTCGGCCAAAGCCGGGGCATCATTTATTCCGTCGCCGGTCATGGCTACAAATTCTCCTTGTTTCTTAAATTCTTTTACTTTCCCCATTTTCTGATCGGGTAATATTTCAGAAAAATAGCCATCAAGTTGCAGCTCATCACTAACACTTTTTGCTACTTTCTTGTTATCGCCGGTCATCATATAAACCTTTAATCCATTACTTTTTAGTGTTTTTATGGCTTCGTACGATTCTTCTCTTATTTCGTCAGCCATTGCAATATAACCGACAAGTTTTTCTTCAACCAATAGATATACGACCGTTTCCTTATCATCTTTCTTTAAATGATCGGGTAACCGGATTTTGTTTTCATCCAAATATCCGGGACTTACAACTTTCACATTTTTACGATTGACGCTGGCTTCAACTCCTTTTCCTTTAATGGCATTAAAATCTTTGACCTTATCTGTTTTAATACTTTCATCTTTCACTTTTTGCATAATTCCTGCTGCTAACGGATGCTCCGAATGCGATTCGATGGTTCCGGCTAATTGAAGAATTTCTTTATCCGTAAAATCATTGTTTAAGGATTTAAACTTTGTAACACCAAAATTACCTTTAGTAAGTGTTCCTGTTTTGTCGAACAGGAATGTGGTAATTTTCCGTGAGTTCTCGAATGCTGTCCGGTTTCGAATTAAAAGTCCGTGTTGTGCCGAAATCGATGTTGAGATCGCTACAACCAATGGAACTGCTAAACCTAAGGCATGCGGGCAGGTTATTACCATAACACTTGCCATTCGCTCGAGCGCAAAAACAAAGGGTTTGCCAAGTATTAGCCAGGTAGCTAAAGTTCCAATACCTAACGTTAGGGCAATTATAGTAAGCCAAAATGCAATACGATCGGCCAAATGCTGGGTTTTGGACTTTTTGCTTTGAGCTTCTTTAACCAATTTAATAACTTTATTCAGGTATGCTTGTTCACCAAGCTGCTGTACTTTTATTTTTAAGGAACTGTTATCGTTAATTGTACCGGCAATTACTTTGTCATCTTTTGTTTTTGTAACAGGTTTTGATTCACCTGTTATCATCGATTCGTTTACACTGCTTTCGCCTTCGGTAACAATGCCGTCAACCGGAATTTTTTCGCCCGGTTTAACTAAAACATAATCCTTAGCTTTTAGTTGGTTTATTTCAACTTCCTCGGTTTCGTTATCTTTTATTCTTCGAGCTACTGTAGGCATTAATTCAACCAGTTTTTGAAGAGATCCGGAAGCGTTTACTACAGATCTCATCTCAATCCAGTGCCCCAAAAGCATAATGTCTATTAAGGTGGCAAGTTCCCAGAAAAAAGTACTTCCTTTAACACCAAAGGTAGTTGCTGAACTATAACCCCAGGCAACTGTAATAGCAACGGCAATTAAAGTCATCATGCCTGGTTGTTTCTTTTTTAATTCATCGGCAAAACCCTTCAAAAACGGCCAGCCACCATACAAGAAAACAATGGTTGAAAGTCCGAATAACACATAATTAGAGTAGATAAAAGTTAACTCATACCCGAATATATTCTGTACCATTGGACTTAATACCAAAATCGGAAGGGTAATGATAATAGATATTAAAAAACGTTTTCGAAAATCCTTAATCATCATTTCGTGATGTCCCGAATGATCTTGATGACCATGCTTTGTTTTTTTCTTATGGTTATGATGCTTCATGTATAATTATTTTTGAGCTAAATTTATCTTATTCACCTGTTCTTTTGAGCGATACGCTAGTTTATAAAGTTTTTTAATAAAAAGTGATCTTAAAAAGGAATCAATAAAATCTGGATAATCATCTTTTTCTCCTTCAAAAATTAGTTCTACTTCGGTTTTACTATCAGATACGTACTTAATTTGCCAGTTGGCTGTAAATATGTTTAATTTATCGTGCTTGGCTTCATATATTATCGAATCATCTATTTGCTGGACTACATAGGTTGTTTTCGAGTTATTGTCATAATTTACAGTTGTTTTTACAATGGCTTCTTTCTTAAAGATTGATTGTACTCCAATGATGATCCTTGTGTATATTACCGTATCGTTCGATTCGTTTATTTTTTCAGCACTTTTTATGTTATGAACCCAGCGAACATGATTTTCTGGCTCCAGAATCATATCTGTAAAATGTTGCACTGATGCATCAACAAAATAATGAGCTTTAAAGTGATTAATCGTTTCGCTGGGGTCTAAATCATATATGATAATATCCTTTTTTTCTAATACAATATTTTCGATCGAGTCTATACTATCTGTTATATTTACAATAAATAAATACTGCAGATAAATAGGTAAGATCATATATATCAGATAATATTTCATTTTTTTGTGGGGATTAAAATTTCTTCTTTAGGTCTTTTTGAATTAACAATTGGCAATAGCGCAAATACAATGGTACCAGTTATTAAGTAAATATGATTTGTTGCCGAGTGTGCTATTAGCGAGAATACTTTTCCTATATCGACTTCAATACCAAAAATAAGCAGGCATTGAACCACCACAAAATGCCAGGCACCCATTCCGGCTTGAATTGGCAATAAAAATGCTAAGGTTGCCAGACCAAAAGTTAGCGCTGCTGATTTAAAGTCGAGATGCTGTGTGGGAGGATAAGCAAAAAACAAAACATACAGCATTATTAGCCAAATTCCATAGATTAATACCGATTGAGTTAAATACAAGGCTTTGTTTTTTATATGATAAATGGATGTAAAGCCTTCGTTTAGGTCTTGTTTAAGTTTCTGTATTTTAGATTTAAATTTCTTTAATAAATTAAATCTCCTGATAACGAAGTAAATAATAACAATGCTTAGGGCTATTATTGCAGTAATAAGAATAGCTTTCCTAAAACTGAAATCATGAAAATTTACCTGAGGTAAGTCAATAATTTTTTGTATCACAGGAAATTGCCACACAAGCAGAATAAGAAATATCAGTAAAAGAATAATTAAATCAGTTAATCTTTCAACCAGTGCAATTCCAAATAGCTTGGATAGTGGTATATTCTCATATTTTTTAATAACCCCTAAGCGTGCAATTTCGCCACCACGTGGAATAATCTGGTTTGTGAATGCCAGTATGAGTATCGCAAAAAATAAATTATATGTTTTGGGCGAGTAATTTAAGGGCTTAAATAAGGTTTTCCAACGATATGCCCGAACTAGCTGACTTAACAAATTTAAGGCAATTGAAACACCAACCCAAAACCATTTAAGCCTTTTAAATTCGCTTTTAATAAGTTCCAGGTTGATATCTTTGAAAACAAACCAAAGGAGTCCGATTCCAATAACGAAAAAGATTATTGACTGATAGATGTTTTTTTTATCCATTATTCTTTAAAAGTGCTTGAATTCTTTCGTTTAGCTCGTCGTGTAACTTTTTTGCTGTTTCTTTTATTTTATCGCCTTGTTCCTCAAACGAGTTTCCAATTCGCTGTGTAATTAAATCATAGTTTTTAAGCAGAGTTAGGGCTATCTCTTGCCCTTCGCTAATAAACTCTTTAGTTGCTTTAGCGGGCGATGTTTTATCGTACTTTGTTGGGTGAGTTAATCCATCGAGTAAGGTGTATTTTACTTTTTTACCATGTGCCTGGAAATACAAATTAATGTACGTTTCAACGCCAAAACGTATATCTCTGATATTCTCCAGAATTGGTTCCAGATCTTTTTTTAATAAGGCACGTTCGCCGGTTAAACTTTTAAAAGGATTAATTCTATAGTCGATAAGCGTTTCGGATGGCGATCCTAAAACCATGTCGGCTTCAGAACTATCACTTAAAACGGGTTTTATAAGCTGATCAAAATGTTCTTTTTTGATTCCTGAAACATCGGCATCGAAAAACAAAATAACCTCGTTGCGGGCATTCTCTACACCCACAACCATAGCATTACTTTTACCTTTATTTTCTTCCAAACGAATGCTTTTAAAAGGAATTTCCTTATTTAATTTTTTTAAAATTTCTTCCGTTTTATCTGAGGAACCATCGTCAACTACAATTATTTCGCTATTCTTATTGAATTCATAGCATTTTCGAACCACATTTTCAATGGTTTCTTCTTCGTTATAAGCACAGATTATAATACTTACTTTATCTTTCATAACTTTCATGTTTTGGTTAATAGTCGATTAGTATTCGGATTTAGAAAATGTAACTCGCCTGAAAATTGTATTTCCGAGCGGAACAAGCTCTACCTGATGTTTATTATTTTTTCCATCCCTTAATGTTCCCCTTAGTTTAACAACTGGAGCATCCCATGGATGTTTGTAATTATCATTGGTATCAGGAATATAGTTAAATTCATCGTTTGTGTCAAGTTTTAAGTGCCATCCTGTTGAGTCGGTGGCTTTTATTTTATACCTGTAAAAACCACTGTTTTGATATTCTTTCACAGTTTTCATTTTATGGTCGAACGGCAGTGAATACACTAAAGCTCCGCGTTTTAAATAAGCTCCTTCGTTTTTAACTGTTTTGGAAGCCGGCTGATCAATTTTCTGAATATCAAAATTAAATGTAACGATCACCTGATCATTTTTTTTCCAGTTTTTTTCTATCCTGATTATTTCTTCGTTTTGGATTACTTTGGCATCTGAAGAAACCTTAATATCCGCTTTTTTACTTTGGTGCGGTTTTCTTATTATCAAAGGAAATTTTACTTCTTTTTCAGGATTTACTGTAAATGTAATTTTATCTGAAAAAGGATAATTTGTGTCTTCTGTTATTTGAACTTTAGTTTTATTAATTTTGGTTTTAACATTACATGGACCAAATAATAAAGCGATAATGCTATTATCATCAATGCTTTTCATCCACATTCCTTCAACATAATAGGGCATTAGCCTGGCACCGTTTAAAGCGCAACAAGCAGCTGCAAGGTGCGCAGCATCGTACGATTCCCGCTTAATTAATTCGTGATGATTAATATGAATTCGGTTATCTGCTGTAAGGTAGGATAGGGCAGATAAAACAGGAAATCGGGCTCCTTGTCCTGCATTAAATGTCATGGTTTCAATTTTGTCGGCAAGCGATAAATCACCTGTAAATGAAATCATTTTATTCAAAGGACTAAGCATCTCTGCAATGCCGCAATATTCATAACGTTCGTCGGCAGTTCCTTTGCGCGCTTTAATCCACTCGTCGGCACGCATTGCTCCGCCGGGAGTTAAATGCTGTGTTAATTTTTTTACTGCATTGTCTGCTGCTCTATGGTATTTATCGGTTTTTTGAATCGAAGCAATATATTCAGGAACAAACATCCCCTCAGCAATATGTGCACCGTGCTTTTCAAATAGTTGGTCTTCGTCCAGAAGTTTTTGGGTTTTCAGATCATCATCACGTATATTTCCCCTATTAAAATCTTTATATAATTTAACTGAAAACTCCAGGTAATCCTTGTTGCCGGTTATACGATACAACCATTCCAGAATTTCGAAAAATCCAATTCCATGACTAACACCACCACCACGAGATGTAACTGCAAAATAGTTTTCGTCTTTGTATTTTCGCATAATGAGTTTGGAAGCATTTTCAGTTATTTCTAACACTTCCTGATCTCCCGTGAACTCATAATATGCAAGTAATGCCATAAGCATTCTACTGCTGGCCCATAGTTCACCATTACCACGAGTGTGGTTAAACCGACAACCTGGTTTTTCACAATCTTTATAAATTCCCACATAATCGTCGCGAGCAGTTACTTCTTTTATCTCATCGATCCATTTTTCTGCTTTTTGAATATAGTGGTTGTTATTGGTTAAAAATGCCATTCGTATAATACCATCTTTCCAATATCCTTCGTGTTCGCCACTCCACCACTCTTTTCTTAATCCAAGTTTTCGTTTACTCAATCGGTTTTGCTCTATAAAAACATTAAAAGTGACGGTTCTGTGTACCTGGTCGTATTGTCCGATATAGCCTTCGGTTAAATCACGATGTAATTGTTCTTTTATCCAGGCTTGGGGTTCAATACTTCCGGCTTCTAAAATTTTGTATTCGTATATCGCATCCGTCATTTTTATTGTTTTTTGATGATTTGTATTTACAGAACTTCCCAATAAAATGATGAGTAGGCTTGTTAGTAAGGTTCTGTGCATGGGGTTTTGCTTTATCAGTTAAAGGTTTTAAATGCTTGGTTTTCTTCTTGTTTTTAAATGAAGCTGTCCAAAAAGGTTTCTTTTATTGCTTCAACTACTTTTATTATTCGTTTCGTTAAAGTCTTAAGAATCAGGTTTCCTTCATTTACTTTTTGGACAGACTCATTTTGATTCGGGATTTATAAACCAATTAGGTGTTATTTATTATTTTCAAGCACAATAACGGCTTCGGGGCCAATTACTCTAAAAGTAAACGATTCGGTGAAATAAAGCTGAACTTTTTCAGTATCGTGTCCCTCGTAACCTATCGACTGATCCATACCAATTGACAATTCGAAATCGCCACCACGTTTGGAAACTAAGTATGAATTAAAATCGCCATGATTAATAATGACATTCACACCTATTACTTCCTCCAGTTGTTTTACAATAGGATAACCATTGGCTAAACCAACAATTTCCTGCCATTTAGTGTCATTTACAATTAACGAATAAGGTCCTTCAACGCCATTTTTGTTAAACGCCATAATTTGCTCGCCAATTACTTTTAGAAATGCATTGGGATCGTTAGGTAGTTTTACTTTTGGATAAATTGAACTTTTGTCAAGTCCTTCCACCTTACCTTCTTTAAACCCTTTATATATCAGATTTTCTTCGAACAGAGCCATTTGTTTGGCTGCTTTTTCTAAAGGTTCCAGGTCAATGTCTTTTGCACCTCGATCCACATTATCCATTTCCCATAAATCAAGTTCAAAAGGTTTTCTGATTTCCACCAAAGGTTTTACTTCCCTTAAGCCATAATTAACTCCTTCTTTTGTGTTCTTATCAGAAATAATTAAGCGTCCGGTGGAAACTCCACCGTATTCCATTCCGTTTGGCCCGTCAAGATCAACAAAATTACGAGCGGTTAAATAAATTTTAAATATCTCCGATGATTGATCTATAATTTCTTCCCAAGCCTTATCGGATAGGGGAGCGAGTTGTTTCTTTAAAATATTCATATCTTTTTTATTTATTTGTTCAACAGATTTCTTAATTCTAATGTCAGAATTTATTCTTCTTCAATTTTTAGAATATCTTTTTGTGTAAACAGATAAGTTGACAACATTTCATCCCATCCATTCATATTGCGACGCAACCATTCGAGTGTCATGCAGGCATGCTCGATTTCTTCGTCGCGATTGTGTTTTAAGATTTTTTTCAGTTGCTGATCAGATGCAGCATCCACTCGTTGCTGATACCAATCTATTGCTTCTATTTCTTCTTTAAGCGAGTTAAGTGCCCTTATAAAATCGCGGGTTTGTGTACTTAACTCATTGGGTTGTTCATGATAATTTTCCATTGTAATAAAATTTTATTTGTTATATAGTTCGGCTACTTTATCCCAGTTTACCACATTCCAGAATGCCTTAATGTAATCCGGGCGTTTATTTTGGTAGTTTAAATAATATGCATGCTCCCATACATCAAGGCAAAGAATAGGTTTTCCCTTAATTCGGGCAATATCCATTAAAGGATTATCCTGGTTGGGGGTTGATGTAACAACAAGTTCCCCGTTGTTTTTTTTCACTAACCAAGCCCAGCCTGAGCCAAACTGCCCTGCGGCAGCTTCGGAAAACTCTTCTTTTAAATTTTCGAGAGTTCCAAAATATTTGGTAATTGCATCGGCAAGTTTTTGGTCGAGGTTTTCATTTGAATTAGGAGTTAAAAATTTCCAAAACAGGGCATGATTAAAAAATCCACCACCATTATTACGAACGGCACTATCGTATTTCGAAACGTTTGTAAAAATGTCTGATGGTTTCATTTCTTCCAACTCTGTTCCTTCAATTGCTGCATTAAATTTTTTTAAATAACCGGCATGATGCTTAGTATGGTGTATTTCCATGGTTTTGGCATCAATGTAAGGTTCTAATGCATTGTAATCGAATCCTAAATCTGGTAGTTTAAATGCCATAATGATTTTTTTTTTGGTTTACAATTCTGTCTATTCACTTAAATGAAAACCTCGTGCCATAATGCACATAATATCCATTACTATCTGATGCTTAGATGATTGATAATTTAGGTTTCTAAAACCATTGCATTCATAATGTTGAATTAATCCACAACTTGTGATTGGATTCCACAAAAAAATAACATATCGTATTGGATTAGATTATGTTTTAGTTTAAGATTATTAGAATGTTATGAGAGTGTAAGATGATTGGTACGATTTTGTTATGTATTAATTAAACTAATATCAAATTATATGATTGATGAACTTATCACAGATTTTGCCGAATTGTACAATGGCGATTGGAAAAGTGCACTTGTAGTCAGTATTATTATTTTAATAGTTGGAATCGTTTTGCACATATTTATTTTTAAAGTTTTGAATAAGATTATTCGTAAAAAGGATCAATTCGTTCTTAAAAATTTTAGAGATAAATTCAGAATTCCAAGTTTAGTTCTGATTATTATTATTAGCCTTCAAATAATTGTTTTCTCTTTTGCACCGGATAGCACTATAATTAATACTATAAAACATGTATTAAAATTGCTTCTTATTTTTAGTGTTTCGTGGTTATTAATGCAGGTAATTAGTTTTGGTAAGGATTCGGTTTTAAGAAGATTTGATATTTATCAGAAAGATAATTTAAAAGCACGCAGAGTATTTACTCAATTTAAAATAATCGAGGGGATCATTCATTTTATAATCATCTTAATTTCAGTGGGAACGGCACTAACAACTTTTGAAAGTATCAGAAAAATAGGAGTTAGTTTATTTGCTTCGGCTGGTGTGGCTGGTATAATTCTTGGTTTCGCTGCTCAGAAATTAATTGGAACTATCTTGGCAGGTTTTCAGATCGCAATAACTCAACCGATTCGAATCGATGATGTTGTAATAGTTGAAAACGAGTGGGGGTGGATTGAAGAAATAAACCTTACCTATGTTGTTGTGCGAATTTGGGATAAACGTCGAATGGTTTTACCAACAACCTATTTTATCGAAAAACCTTTCCAGAACTGGACACGAGCATCATCGGATATTAGTGGTACTGTTTTTATTTATGCCGATTATACAGTTCCTTTTGGAGAGCTGCGAAATGAATTAACCCGAATACTTGAGCAAGACGAAAACTGGGATAGAAAAATTAACAATATGCAAGTTACCAACGCTACCGAAAAAACAGTTGAAATAAGAGCTTTGGTTAGCGCTGCTGATTCGCCATCAGCGTGGGATTTAAGGGTTAATGTGCGTGAAAAGCTAATTGAGTTTTTACAAGAAAAACATCCCGATTGTTTACCTAAATCGCGGGTAACGCTCGAAAGTAAGAGCGAAAATGTGTACTAGTTTTGCTTTGTGACTTCCAGATTATAGAGTTTAATTTTGTTATACAGAGTTTTACGATCGATATTTAGCATTTTTGCTGCTTTCGATTTGTTATACTTTGCTTCAATTAAAGCATTTGATATTACTTCTTTTTCGGTAAGTACTGTTGCTTCCTTTAAATCATGCATATCGCTGTTAATATTAACTTTCGATTGTTGTTCACTTACTTGCAATATTTCTTCAGGTAGCACGTCTGTTTCAATCATGTCCTTTTGTGATAGTAACACAGCGCGGTTTATAATATTCTGTAGTTCGCGAATATTGCCATACCAGTGATATTTTAGAAACAAATCTTTAACCTTATCGCTAATGCCAGATATATTCTTGTTAAAAGCTTTATTTGCTTTTTTTATAAAATAATCGGTAAACTCAAAAATATCATCACCACGTTCTCTTAACGA
The DNA here is from genome assembly GCA_964450375.1 of uncultured Bacteroidales bacterium. GTDB lineage: Bacteria > Bacteroidota > Bacteroidia > Bacteroidales > UBA12077 > UBA12077. The sequence continues at coordinate 3,605 of CAYVEW010000069.1, read as the reverse complement.
TGGGAGTTTTAACTTAAAACCATTTAATCTGTGATATAGATCTTCTCTAAATTCATTTAATTCCAGTTGTTTTATTAAATCGTCGTTGGTGGCTGCAATTAGTCGCACATCAACTTTAATGGTTTTATTATCGCCAACTTTGCTAATAAGCCTTTCCTGTAATGCTCTTAACAATTTAACCTGGTTTTCGTAAGGAAGATTTCCAACTTCGTCAAGAAATAAAGTACCCCCTTTTGCCTGTTCGAAATATCCTGTTTTATCGTTAATTGCTCCTGTAAAAGCTCCTTTAATATGTCCGAAGAGTTCACTGTTAGCCAGTTCTTTTGGGATAGCACCACAATCAACAGCAACGAATGGTTTATTTTTCCTGTTGCTGGCATAATGAATTGCTTTTGCTATGTATTCCTTACCCGATCCGGTTTCACCTTCAATTAAAATTGTTAAATCGGTTGGAGCTACAACTTTAACATGCTGCATAACTTCTTTAATGCTTTTACTTGTGCCAGTTATAAAATCTTTTTCGAAATTTATTTTACTGTCTTCGTTCGATTTGCTTTTGGTAGCCCGTTCGATTAATTGCAGTATCTCTTCAGGATGTATAGGTTTTGTTACGTAATCGAAAGCGCCTGACTTAATTAATTTTACAGCCATCTTAACTTCGGCATACGCTGTCATTATTATAACTGGTATAGCAGGTTTATTGGCTTTTACAAAGCTCAAAATTTCTAATCCATCCGAATCGGGTAAACGAAAATCGCATAAAATCAGATCAAACTTTTCTTTTTCAATTTTTGCTATTCCTTCTTTTCCTGACAGGGTATATTTCGATTTAAAACCATGCTGATTTAAATAATTTATTAGAAGATTGCAGATATATGTGTCGTCGTCAATGACCAGAATTTTTTTCATTCATTAATGTTTATACCATTCGGTAATGTTAAAGAATCAGTAAAGATACAATTTATGTTAAAAAATATAAATGTTTGTGTTTTAAACATGATGGTTTAAACTTTACCTATTTCGTTCTTCAGCTTTTTATTTACTTTTTCCATTTCTAAAATTGCATCTTTTAATAAGGAAGGAATTACTGTATAATTTTTAGTAATGATTGTATTTGTTTTAATATCAATCAATTTTGATTCAATACTGCTCATTTTTAAATGTCGAACAGAAGGAAGAAGTTTATGCGCCGCTTCGCCAATTTGTTCCCAATTATTGTTTTTTAAACTCTTTTTAAATTGTTTTATAGTATTTTTTGAGTTTTCAATAAAAGTAATCAGCATTTTATCTTTAAATAACTTATTGCCTTCAGCCATTAACTCTAATTCTGTTAAATCATATAGTTTTTTAAGATGTTTGTTTTCGTTGGTAAGGATTTGTTTTGTTTCAAGTAAAGGAGATTTTTGGATATTAAACAGCTCACACATCTTATTAAATAAGCTGATCTCTTTATAGGGTTTAATTAAAAAATCATTAATACCAAGCCTGTAATATTCCTGAATATCATCTTTCATTACTGCAGCTGTTACGGCCAAAATAAGAGTTGCTTTATCCTTTTTTTCTTTACGCAGAAATTCGGCTACATCAAGTCCGCTTATATCTAACATATGTATATCGAGCAGAATAATGTCGTAGTTGTTATTTTGCAAAAAAAGGATCGCTTGCTCTCCATTCTTGGCCACATCTGTTTGGCACTTGAATTTATCGAGTATTGTTTTGCCTAAGAGCCGGTTAAAATTGTCGTCGTCAACTAACAGAACCCTTTTATCTTTAAGCTTTAACGAATCCACATCTCCTATATCTTCACGGATAATATCGTTTGGTGTTCCTTTTTGGTAAGGTATAACAAACGAAAATGTTGTTCCTTTGTTTAGCTGACTGCTAACCGATAAAATTCCGTTTTGAAGTTCAATCAGGTTTTTGCAAATTGCCAATCCAAGTCCGGTTCCACCATATTTTTTCGATATTTTAATATCTGCTTGTTTGTATTTTTCAAAAATAGTACTCAGGTTATTTTTACTTATCCCGATTCCAGTGTCTATAATGTCGAATTTTACGTTTATTACATCTTCTTTTTCTTCCGAAATTGTGCAATTAAGCTGAACATAACCAGTATGTGTAAATTTTATGGCATTACTTAGTAGATTCATTAAAATCTGTCGTAACCTGAAAGCGTCTCCTAGTAATACCGTATCTAATCTATCATCAATCTGATATGAAAATACAAGATTTTTTTCTTTGGCTTTTATGCTTAGCGAATCAAATACGTATTTTAAGGTATAACTTAATTTAAAGGGAGATCGATCAAACCTAATTTGTCGGGCTTCAATTTTGGAAAGAACCAGAATGTCATTTATAAGTGAGTGCAGGTGTTCGGCCGATTTATTAATTATATTAAGCTGTTCTTTTTGATTGTGGTTTAATTTAGAGTGACTTAATTGTTCTGCAAATCCAAGAATTGCGTTCAGTGGAGTTCTTATTTCGTGGCTTACGCGCGCTATAAAATCAGTTTTTACCCGATTGGCTTTTTCAGCTTCTTCTTTCGATTTTTTTAATTTTCTTTCTGTTAATTTATCTTCTGTAATATTTTGCGTAATGGCAACACACGATTCAATATGATTATCGCTACTGTAAATAGGTATAAGCCATATGTAATAATAGTAATTGTTAAAACTGTATTCGCTTGAAACTTCTTCGCCTTGAAGCACTTGTTTAAATAAAGGACTCCAAATATTTATTAATTCTTTGTCGTTTAACTCTGTAAGATATAAGCCTTCGAAGTTTTCTTTGCTTAAATCATTGTTTTTCATTTCATTACCTTCGACCAGAATAAACTTCAAGCTGGTGTCAAATAAGTATAAATTAATGTCGGGTATATTGTTTGCTAATATACGATATAGTTCCAGGTTAGATTTTAATGTTTTTTGATGTTCAATGTAGTGAGTAATATTGTTACCCGAAATAAGAATCCCGAGTATTTCATTATCATCTTCAATTAAAGTTGTTTTTGCATCGATAACTGTTGTACCATCCTTTTTACAATTAAGATAGTACTTGCTGTATTTATCATCATTCAGGCGTTTTTGTTTAATTGATTTTAATAACAATGCAATAATATCTTGTTTGTTGCTTACTACTAAATCCTGAATAAAATCTTTTCCGATTAACTCATTTCTATGGTAGCCTAAATGTTTAAGCGCTTCCTGGTTAATGAAGGTAATAACACCATCTTGATTGATAGCAATAATAAAGGTTTTAATGATATCATAATATGGAGCAGCTTCATTAATATTCGCTGAGAAAAGGTTTTTGTATAAATTGATTTTGTTTTTCGACATACTTAATTAAATAGTAATTAGATATTGACATAATAAACTTACAGAAATTAATCAGAAAGGTTTAAAATTATTGTTAAAACTTAAAATATAAAATTACTGAAGATTTAGCATGAACATAAATTGGCGGACTTTAAATTGAATATGATTAAAGGGGGGGTACATAAACAGTAGAATTCATACATGCTATTATTCAATTTATTTTAATAAGATAGTTTACACATCATTTTTTATGCATTTAGTAAATTTCTCAAGTGTTACAGGACTAAT
>CAYVEW010000068.1:0-18161 GCA_964450375.1 uncultured Bacteroidales bacterium | reverse complement strand
AAAAGGTAAAAGCCGAAGATAGTATTTACAATGCTTTACCGGGGTGCTGTTTATACAGAGATGAATAAAAAATTAATAACTAAACAGATAAAATTATGAAAACAAGAAAATTAGTATTTACAATGATTGCATTTCTGATAACAAGTACATTTGTATTTGCTCAGGAAATGAAAACAGAAAAGTTTAAAGTATACGGGAATTGTGGAATGTGCGAAAATCGCATAGAAAAAGCAAGTACAGATCTTGACGGTGTAACAAAAGCCGAATGGAATATGGAAACCAGTATGCTGGAAGTTACTTTCGACGAAAGTAAATTAAAAGTAGAAAAAATTCATAAAGCAGTTGCTGCCGTTGGCCACGATACCGACAAAGTGAAAGCAAAGGATGAAGTGTACAAAGCACTGCCCGGATGTTGCAAGTATGACCGAGAATCCAGTAACAAGCAATAATATTTTAAATAGGAGCTGCATCAATATTTATTAGGCAGCTCCTGCTATTTAATCAAGTATTAATATATTTGAACTATCCGCAAATATATAGTATCTTCACTCGAAATTTTGGGATTGATTCTATGCAGCAACAATTTAAATACTATCTAAAACTAATTTTCAATACGAGCATTGGTATATTTCTTTTTATTCTGTTTTTTCAGCCTTTTGGTGCTACATTCAAAAATGTTGATCATTTAATTGTTTTTTTTGCTGGTTTTTCAGGAATTGTATTTATACTAAACAGTTTATGTTTAATTGGATTACCTGCAATTTTTACCAAAGCATTAAAAATTGGTAAATGGGAAGTTGGCCCTCCATTTTCAATTAACGCACTTATTGTAATTTTAAATTCGGTTGCATTTTCATTTTATCTTAGATATGTTGGAAAAACCCCTATAAACTTTAATACAGTAATTCAAATTGTTCTAATCCTACTGTCGTCTGTACTTATTTTAAGATTAATTTTTATCATCAAATACCAAAAAGAACACATCGAGTCGTATAAAACTAAATTGAACAGGCGAGATGTAGATCAGGATGAATCAGGACAACCGGATACCATTACTTTATTTTCAGAAAACAAAACCGAAAAGCTAAAATTAGAGCTTAGCAACTTATATTATATCAAATCAGCTGATAATTACATCGAAATTTACTATAAAGATCATGAAAATATAGAAAAGAAGCTCTTACGAAATACACTTAAAAATATCGAAACAAGTCTTAAAGATTATGATAACTTCATTCGTTGCCACAGGACATTTATTGTTAATCTAAATCATATCGATAAAATCAGTAAAAACTACAAAGGAAATTATTTAAAAGTTTCTGATGTACATGAAGAAATACCAGTTTCCAGGCATTATCTGCTAAAAGTACAGGAAACCATTGAAAATTTAGAATAAATTAAGTGTCACTCACCCCAACATAAAGTGTTTTAGTCCCAATAAATTAAACCTTACCCCAAACAAAAGGCTTAGATACCATATATTTTGAGTTATTCCATTCACGTCCTATTATTGCTATAGAAATTAATTTAATTAAAAAAATAAAAGCAATGGACGTATTTGTAGAAAAATATTGTGAGTTTCCAACTCGGTTTAGAAAACCAATGTGGCAAATCTGGCACAAATTAATGATCCGGTTTGATAAAGACATATCAGCTAATTTTATGAATTATGGATTTCAACATCTAGATGAACATATAAAGGTTGATTTACTCGAAAAAGATGTAAAGAATCGTTATTGTATACAGCTTTATGATCATGTAATAGAAAAAGCCAATTTAAGTGATAAGGATGTTCTGGAAGTTGGCTCGGGCAGAGGCGGTGGCGCATCGTATATTAACAGGTATTATAAACCTAAAACGTATGTAGGACTCGATATCTCCACGAGCATTATCGATTTTTGTAATATGTATTACAACGAACCAGGATTAAGCTTTGTAAAAGGCGATGCAACCAATTTACCTTTCGAAAAAGATTCGTTTGATGCAGTAATCAATGTAGAGTCGGCAAGGTGCTATAGTAAGCTATCGAAGTTTTTTAACGGCGTGTATCATGTACTTCGTAACGACGGTTATTTTCTGTTTGCAGATATGATTGAAGACGACGAAATTGAAACAATGAAACACCAGTTAAGAACAGCCGGTTTTACCATTGAACACAAGCAGGATATTACACAAAATGTTGTAGCTGCATTAAATAGAGATACTCAAAGAAGAGAGAATCTGATAAACGATAAGATTCCTGGCTTTATGAAAAAAGCATTTAAGCAGTTTGCAGGAACAAAAGATTCTGAACGATACGAATCGTTTGTTAACGGGAAATTCAAATACATGAGTTTCGTGTTAAGAAAGATTACATAATATATAGCCGATCCAGGTTTAACTCTTTAAAAAGAATGGTATCGCCTGGTTTTAACTGGGCAATGTAAGGTAAATCTTCTGAAATAATTGTTGCAATTCGAGTGTATCCGCCCGTGGTTTGTCTGTCGGCCATCATGATAATAGGCTGACCATGGGCGGGAACCTGAATTGTGCCGAAAGCAATTCCCGAAGATATAATATCTGCCGATTTTTTATGTTCAATTTTATTTCCTGCAAGCCTGTATCCCATCCTGTCTGATTGCTCAGCAATGGTATATTCCGAATGTAAAAATGTAGCTAAGCCATTTACAGTAAAATGATCTGCTTCGGGGCCAGGGATAATTCGGGCTGTAAAGTGATTTTTATAAACCGGAATATCGCTTTGATCAATACTTCTTATTTCTGGTTTGTTGGAATCGTTCTTTATTTCCAGCGCATCAGCTTTTTTTAATTTCCTTCCTTTAAATCCCCCAACTACTCCGCGCAAATAGGTGGATTTACTTCCCATAATTACAGGAACCTGAATACCGCCGGCAAAGGAGATATAAGTTCGAAAGCCATTGATCAATTTTCCAAATGTTAGAATATCGCCCGTTTTTACCATAAGGGTTTTATACATTTCAACTTCTTTACCATTGATCTTAGCTTGCATATCAGCACCACATATAGCGATAAAGATATCGCACTCAAATTCAATTTTGGGCCCATCTGCTGTTGCTTCCAGACATGCTTCATTTTCATCATTACCTACCAAATAGTTTGCTAGTTTTAATGCTTTGGTATCCATCGCTCCGGAAACAGGCATCCCAAATTGCTGGTATCCATATCGGCCTAAATCCTGAACAGTAGTTAGCAGGCCGGGTTTATGAATTTTTATTTTACACATCTTTATATTCCATTACCAATTCGTAATTACCTGCACGTATCTTCTCCTGAATTATTAAGAATTCTTGGTGGTTTACAGAACTGAATTTTATGTAGTCTCCTGCTTGGATCAAAAATTCCGGTTTTCGGTTAGCATCAAAAAGTTTTAAAGGGGTTTTGCCAATAATCTGCCATCCACCCGGACTATCAATTGGATAAACGCCAGTTTGCTTACCGGCAATTCCAACCGAACCAGCTTCAATCAATTTTCTGGGTATTTCTTTTCTTGGCGTTGCTATTTTTTCGTGCATTCCACCCAAATAACAAAAGCCCGGCGTAAAACCAAGCATATACACCAGGTATTCAGCACCTGAATGAATATTCTTAACTTCTTCGGGTGTTACTTCATTTGCTTTGGCAACAAAATCGATATCCAATGCAAAAGCTTGATCATAGCACACAGGAATGTGTATAATTCGTTTTTTTGTAATTCTGTTAACACTGGTCTTTTTTTCAGCTGCTTTTAATTGAAGTAATAAATCTTTATAATGGATTACACCGGGTTTGTAAATAACCATTAATTCATTATAGGCAGGAACCAGCTCAACAATGCCTTTAATTGATGCTTTCGCGATTTCATCAGCAAGAGATTTTATTTTTTGATGGATTTCAACCGAAATACCATCACCAGCCTTTATTAAAAAGGCACAATCTCCCAATGGATGATACCTAAACATGAATTAAACCCGATCTTTTAAGCTTTTAAGCTGAATATTTTTCTGAGTAAGAAATTTTCGCAATGCTTTTACAAATTCCAATGCTTTTAGGTTATCGCCATGCACACAAATGGTATCCACATTCATTTCAATGGTATTTCCATTAATTGATGTTACGGTATTATTGGTAATAAGCTGATTCACCTGTTCTAAACAAGCTTCACCATCGAAAATAACTGCTCCTTCTTCCAATCTGGAAACCAAAGATCCATCATCGTTATATGAACGATCGGCAAAGACTTCACTTGCTGCTCTTAAGCCCACTTCACGAGCTGCTTTTAACATTTTCGAATTTGCCAAACCAATAAATATTAATTCCGGATCGATTTTATAAATAGCTTCAGAAACTGCCAAAGCACGGTTATAATCATAAGCTAAATCGCTGTACAATGCTCCGTGTGGTTTTACGTGATCCAACTTACCACCCAATGCCTCGGTCATAGCTTTTAATGCTCCAACCTGGTACAAAATCAAAGAATGAAGTTCATCATTTTTTAATTTCATTGATCTTCGGCCAAATCCTATTAAATCCTGATAACCCGGATGTGCTCCAATTGCTACTTCATTTTTAAGTGCCAATTTAATTGTTTTTTCAATTACCAAAGGATCGCCAGCATGAAATCCACAGGCTATATTAACAGATGTAACATATTTCATCACTTCTGCATCGTTACCTATCGAGTAATTTCCAAAACTTTCTCCTAAATCTGAATTAAGATCAATAATCATATCATAAAATTTTTAAATGAAACCTAATACTGCAAATACACTTCTTAAGCCTAAACCTATTGCTATTAATACAACTATGCCCCCAACTATGTTCGTTCGCCGTTTATTTTTATATTCGCCCAAAATTGCTTTACTGTTCATTACCCATAACAAATATACAGCAATTATGGGAAGTAAAATACCATTTGTAATTTGAGCAAAAACGATTGCCTGAATGGGTTTAAAACCAAAAGCTGAAAATAAGATTCCTATCAGTAAAATAAAAATCCAGACTGCTTTAAATTTATAATCTTTAATATTTCTATTCCAGCCAAAAATTCCTACTGTAGCATATGCCGCAGCCAATGGAGCAGTTACCGCCGACGAAACTCCGGCTGCAAATAAACCAAAAGCCATAAACACCTTTGCCCAGTTTCCTAGTAAGGGCTGAAGCTGAATGGCCATGTCGCCTGCATTATTAATCTCTATTCCCTGTCCTATAAATGCAGCAGCTGAAGTAATTACAATCGACATGGAAACTATTCCTCCAACCGCAATGGAAATAAAAATATCAGTACGTGCTTGTTTTAATCCTGTTGAATCTTTCCAGCGCTCCTGAACTGCTGATGCGTGTAAAAATAGGTTATATGGCACAACCGTTGTTCCCACTAAAGCAACTATGGTTAAAACAGAACCTTTTGGAAAAGATGGAACGAATACTCCCTTTAAAATTTCTCCAATATTAGGGGCAATAATAATACTGGTTGATATAAAAGCAACACTCATTAGAATAACCAGCGTAATTAAAAGTCTTTCAATGGTTTTATAAGTTCCTATCAGCATTAAAACAAAAGCAAAAATTCCGATGATCGGGCCCCAAATATTAATAGAAATTGATTTTCCCAGTGATACAGCAGAGATTCCTGTAATCGTTTCCAATCCTAAAGCTCCACCTAAAATATTACCGGTTTCGTATGCAGCATTTCCTATTACAATAGCCGATAAAACCAGGAAAATAGTGATAAAACGAGCAACAGGAGTTTTGGCATGTTGGCGAAGTGCTTCGCCCAATCCTTTTCGTGTTACGATTCCTAATCTTGCCGACATTTCCTGTAACACAATGGTAGCAATAACCGAGAATAACAATCCCCATAAAAGCGCATAACCAAATTTTGCTCCGGCAACCGAGCAGGTGGTTACCGTTCCTGGGCCAATAAATGCTGCTGTTACCAACGCTGCGGGACCTACTGATTTAATTTTATATAGGAAGTTGTTTTTCATGTATGATGATTAAACAGCTAGAAAAATAAAGATATTAAATTACCTTGTCAAATATTAATTCATTTAATTGTAAACAAAACAATGTGTAATTTGGTAATTAATTCGTAATTATTGTTTTTTATACCAGTAATTTTAATTTATTTGCAAAAAATATACTTCAATGAACATTTGCTTTATAATTGATCCGTGGGAAGAGATTAACCCGCAAGAAGATTCAACAATTAGATTGATTCATGAATCTTTATTAAGAGGACATAACGTAGGAATACTTTATCCGTATAGTCTAACCATACGAGATAGCAATACTTACGGGTTTGTTCGAATGATTAAGAAACAAGATAAATACTCCAGTAACTTTACTATTTTTCATAAAAAGGCCGAACTAAAGAAACAACTGCTTCCTATTAGTGGTTTCGACGCGATTTTTATCAGAACAAATCCGCCACTGGATCAAATCATGCTCAATTTTCTGGATTCAATAAAGGATCATACTTTCATTGTTAATGATATTGACGGATTACGAATGGCCAACAACAAGCTTTATCCGGCATCATTTGAAGATCCAAAAAATGAAATCATACCAGTAACACACGTATCTAAAAGTAAAAACTATCTGAAAGAAGTTATTAAAAACTCCAAAAAAGATAAAATGATTTTAAAACCATTAGACGGTTTTGGCGGTAGCGGTGTAATTGTTTTGGAAAAAGATGCAACACAAAATATAAATTCCTTGTTAGATTTTTATATCTCAGGAAAGCGTGATGGTAATTATGTAATAGTTCAGGAGTTTATTGAAGGTGCCGAAGAAGGTGACACACGTGTTCTTGTTTTAAATGGCGAACCCATTGGAGCTTATAAGCGTATTCCGGCACACGACGATATTCGTTCCAACATAAAAGCTGGTGGCAGTGCAAAAAAGCACACTTTAACCAAACAGGAAAAACTCATATGTAAAAAAATCGGGCCAAAACTGGTTGCGGATGGATTATACTTTGTCGGATTAGATATTATTAAAGGAAAACTAATTGAGATTAACGTGGTTAGCCCGGGCGGAATAACCCGTATAAATCAGTTTAACAGAACCAAAATTCAGGCAAAAGTAATTGATTTTGTTGAACATGTTGTTTCGCACAAAGAAAAGCTTATTACAAGAAAACGTGATCATAAAAAACTAATTGAAAATGCTTAAGCTGGATATTGATCAAATAATTCAGCACATTGAAGAATCAAAACATTTCGAAGCAGAATGTACTGATTCATCCTTTTATATAAAAATTGATGAATATACCCCATTTGTTGGATTTGCCATTCATAACGGTCATCAGTTAAGAAAAGACTTAATACCTAAATGTGCATTATCAGATTACGAACGCTGGTACGAAGAAGATCCTGAAACGTATCATTTCATTTCATCATTACCTATTGTAATTGCAGCCAAAGACTCCAGGTACGAGTATGACTTAAACCGAAATCCTGAAACAGCCATTTACCATGAAGCATGGGGTAAAAAAGTTTGGAAAACGGACTTAAGCGATGATGAAAAAAAGCGATCCTTACAAAAACATCATAATTTTTACAAAGTTGTTTATGCTATTATCTCCAAGTTAGAGTCAAAATTTAAATCAGTTGTTGTTTACGATGTACATTCATACAATTTCAGGAGATACGATTATTCAACGCCGCTATTTAATCTTGGAACAGAGAAATTAAACCATAAACGTTTTTCGAAATACATAAATTATTGGTTAAAGGAGCTACGAAAAATTTCGCTGCCCGGAATTGAGACAACAGTAGAAGAAAACGGACCTTTTAAAGGACGTGGATATCTGCTCGAATATATCACCAACAACTTTAAAAACAGCCTGGTATTTGCAACCGAAATTAAAAAGGAATATTGCAACGAAGAAACCGGCGAAACATACCCACTGGTAATTGACGAACTTACCGAACAGTTTAAGAAAGCAATTATCAGTACATCAGCTTATTTTGCAAAAAACTCTACAAACTTAACGGTTAAGAAAAAAAACAGCCTGCTTTCGTCGGAATTAGATAAAGATCTGATAAAAATTGATAACCAGCTTTTTAGCATTGTTAAAGATTTTGAGATTATTAGTCTGATTAACCCCATAAATATTGATCAGGCACGTAAAAAATTTATTAGAAATAAGTTCTCCGAAAATCCGGAGTTTATATATAACCAACTGGCAATTAATCCATTTGAATTTAAAAGAAGACTTTATAATATTCCGGTTGAAAAGATTAATGATATATCTCTACGTATTCTTTATCAGGACGTTATTGATTCATACTCCGATAAAATAGATATTATTGCATCCATCGGAACCGATAAGTTTTTATATAACTCGTTACGCTATTTTGGCGAACCCGACAAAACAGACATAAAAAATGCCGAGTACATCTTGCATTCATCTGAAACGATAGACGAACCCGAAGAATTAAACCTTAACTCCAACGATGTTTTCCATTACTTTAAGTATGTAATTGACAAATACGGTTTTCAATGTAAGCTGGAGATCTCAAAGAAAATAATTTCAAAAGTATTGAATTTGAATCATAAAAAAACATTGTTGATTCGGAAAGATTCCTACTTCTCAGAAAAATCGTTGCATGCACTGGCCGAGCACGAAATTGGTGTACACATGCTTACAACCATCAACTCAAGGTTACAGCCATTAAAAATATTCAGACTGGGAACTCCCTTAAATACGCATGCACAAGAAGGCTTAGCCATTTTGAGTGAATATTTATCAGGTAATATCTCAATTAGTCGTTTACAAATACTTGCTCTTAGAGTTAAAACAATAGAAAAAATGCTTTTAGGGTTTGACTTTAACCAAACCTTTCATTATCTCATGGATACGGGCTTGTTAAATGAAAACCAGGCGTTTTTTATGACAGCAAGAATTTACCGTGGTGGTGGCTTTACCAAAGATCATTTATACCTGAAAGGATTCAAAGATATTCTTAAATATTACAATCAAAACAACCATGTGCTTAGTTTGCTTATCGGTAAAACATCCTTAAAGTATAAGGATATTATTGAAGAAATGATTGAGCGTAAAATTTTTCTTCCGCCAAAATACAAAACCAGATCGTTTATACAGCCGGTTGAACCAAATCCTATCATAAAATACATTTTGGATAGCTTAACCTAAGTATTCGAAAACATATTGTTTGTTTTCGTACACACTTGTTCCATTTTCGAACAAATTAAGATGTAACACAAAAGTTTCGGTCTTATTTATTTTATTGACATACTAATTTTTATAATTTTAGGCATAATATATGATAACATATAACGTTTATTAAAAATTATTAACCTTTTAAAAATCAAACATGAAAATTTTTAGATCAAATTTTTTTAAGGCATTTTTAGCCATTGCTATTCTTTTGCCTGGACTTTCTTTTTCACAAGAACAACTAAAACAGCCGGTTCCACTCGATCCGGAAGTACGCTATGGTAAACTGGAAAACGGTTTAACCTACTACATTAAGCACAACGATAAAACAGAAGAACGTGCAGAATTCTATTTATCAAACAACGTGGGTGCAATACTCGAAACCGATGAGCAAAATGGATTAGCCCACTTTTGCGAACACATGTGTTTTAATGGAACAAAATATTTTCCTGAAAAGGGTATTTTGAATTATTTCGAAACCATTGGAATGGAGTTTGGAAGAAACATAAATGCCGGTACGGGTAAAGATATGACCAATTACTACTTAATGCATACACCGGTAACACGAGAAGGTATTATTGATACCGCTCTTATGACTTTAAGAGACTGGTCGCATTATGTTTCGTTTGAAGAAGAAGAAATTGATAACGAGCGTGGTGTAATTCACGAAGAGTGGAGAACAAGAAGAAACGCTAATTTCAGGCTAAACACTACGCTAATGCCAATTATCTATCAAGGATCGAAATATGCAGAACGTGATATTATCGGAACCTTAGATGTTATTGACAACTCTGAGTATGAAACCTTAAGGAACTTTTACAGAGATTGGTACCGACCCGACTTACAAGCCATAATTGTTGTTGGTGATATTGACGTAGATCAGATTGAAGAAAAAATTAAAACCTACTTTTCTGAGATTCCTGCTAAAGAAAATGCACCAGAACGGCCAACATACGATGTTCCTAACAATGAAGAACCGATTGTAGCCATTGCAACAGATAAGGAAGCACAAAACTCCAATATCAGTGTATATTATAAACACGACTATATTAAGCCCGAAGAAAAAAACATGTTGTACTATGTTAATTCTTATGCAGAAGCTTTATATACAAGCATGTTAAATACGCGCTTGAATGAACTGGTACAAAAAGAAAATCCACCTTTTATTTTTGCATATAACTACTACGGAAATTTTGCCGGTAATAAAGATGCATATACATTGGGAGCAAGTGCAAACAATATTGAGAATGCACTTACCGCTTTGTTAACAGAGAACCAAAGAGTAAAACAACATGGTTTTACTGCAGGTGAATTCGATAGAGCAAAAACAGACCTATTAAGGCAGTTGGAAAAAGCTTACAAAGAAAAAGACCAGCAACAAAACAGAAATCTTGCTTTTCAATTTATCAATCATTTCAGCACAAACAACCCTACTCCGGGTGCTGCGTTCGAATATGATTTTGCCCAACAAGTTCTTCCGATGATTCCTTTGCAGGAAGTAAATAAGCTTTCAAACGAATGGATTACAGATAACAATATGGTTATTTCCATTACAGGGCCGGAAAAAGAAGGATTTAAAGTACCTACCGAACAAGAAGTACTGGAAATTATTTCGAACGTAAAATCGATGAATTTAGAAGCTTATGTTGATGAAGTAAGCGATAAACCTTTGATGGAAACTATTCCAGCTGCTGGTAAAGTTACGGAAGAAACACAAGATAAGGATTTGGGAATTACCAAATGGCAATTATCGAACGGAGTTAAAGTAGTTATTAAACCAACAACATTTAAAGAAGACGAAATCTTAATCAATGCATTTAGTAAGGGAGGATCATCGCTTTATTCTGTTGAAGACCTTCCTTCGGCTGAGTTTGCAACAACGGTTGTCGGACGCAGTGGTATTGCCGATTTTTCATTAATTGAGCTTGAAAAAATGTTAACCGGAAAAGTAGTTCGTGTAAATCCTTACATTGAAGACTTGTATGAAGGTATTAGCGGAAACTGTGCTCCCGGCGATTTAGAAACAGCTTTACAGTTAATTAATATGTATTTTACCAGTCCGCGCTTCGATCAGGCAGCCACAAATGCTTTTATGTCGCGATTAGGAGCTTTCCTGCAAAATAAAGCATTAAATCCGGATGCCACATTCCGCGATTCTGTTTCGTTTATTTTAGCCAACAGAAATCCACGTAAAGAACCTTTAAGTGCTGAGCGTTTGCAAGAAGTGAATTTTGAAAAAGCAAAAGAAATTTATTTAGATCGCTTTGCTGATGCCAGTGACTTTACATTCATTTTTACAGGAAATATTGATGTTGAAAAAGCAAAACCATTATTCGAAACATACCTGGCTTCGTTGCCTTCGGTTAACAGAAGCGAAAACTGGAAAGATAACAATGTAAGATATCCTGATGGTAAACTAACAAAACTTATTGAGAAAGAACTTGAAACTCAAAAAAATACCATTTTTATTAATTTAAATGGCGATTTAGAATACAATCTTGAAAACAGGCTATTGCTTCAAGCCATTAAGCATGTTCTTGATATTCGATATACAGAAAGAATCAGAGAAGAAGAAGGTGGCACCTATGGTGTTGGAGTTGGAATTAGTACATCGGAATATCCAGTTGAAGATTTTGGTTTAAACATCTCGTTCGATTGCGACCCAGCCAATGCAGAAAAGTTAAAAGCAATTGTTTACGAAGAAATTGAGAAGATCAAGGAAGAAGGCCCTTCTGAAGTTGATTTAAATAAAGCGAAAGAAAACTTCTTAAAAAACAGAGAAAATGCATTAAAAGAAAATGGATTCTGGTCGAGCTCCATAGCATTCAACTTAAAACATGATGAAAATATTTTAGATCATGATCAGTACAATGCTACAGTGAATGCAATTTCTGTTAAGAAGGTACAAAAAGCGGCTAAAAAATGGTTATCGCAAGGAAATAATATCGAAATTATTTTACAACCTTTATAGTTTAATTAAACATCTAATCTAAAAGGCTATCGATCACGATAGCCTTTTTTTTAATTCAATTGTTTGGTTGATTTTACCAAAAAGATTCCGGGCTTCGAGAAAATCCAGACTTTGCTGCCCGTCCGACATGGCTTTTTCAGGGTTTTGATGAATTTCAATGATTGCACCATCAGCTCCGGCCATAATCCCTGCTAAGGTAATTGGTTCAACCAAATAGCGTAAGCCGGTTCCGTGCGAAGGATCAATGATAACAGGCAAATGGGTTTTTTCTTTAAGTATGGGTATTGCGTTTATGTCAAAAGTATTTCGATAAGCCGTTTCGTAAGTTCTGATTCCGCGCTCACACAAAATAATTTTTTCGTTTCCGCCCGAAAAAACATATTCAGCCGATTGCAACAATTCGTCGATGGTGCCAGACAAACCCCGTTTAATCATCACTGGCTTATCAACACGCCCCAGTGCATCGAGCAAATTGAAATTCTGTGAGTTACGCGCACCTACCTGAAAAATATCCACATAATCGTACATCTCATCAATTTGCTCCAGCTTCATTACTTCTGTAATAATTTTAATTCCCTTGCTTTTGCAGGTTGTATAAAACAATTTTAAGCCTTCGATACCTACTCCCTGAAAAGAGTATGGCGAACTGCGCGGTTTAAAAACTCCGCCACGCATAATTTGAATCTTGTTTTCCACTAAAAAATCGACAGTGATTTTTATTTGCTCTTCGTTCTCAATGGAGCATGGCCCAGCCATCAACGAAAAACCATTACTTCCAATGGAAATCTCTTCATCCAATTTAATTTGCGTTGGTTTAACTTTCCATTTCGATGAAACCAACTTGTAATTATCATCTACTTTGTGAATGTCTTTTACACCACTCATGTTACCAATGATTCGAACATCAAAATCGGCTTTGCCAATGGCAACAATATATTCAGAAACCTGTGTTTTCACTTCTTTTAGTTGAAATGAATTGTTCGATAAAGTTTCCAGTACGTGTATTTTCGTATCTGGTGTAATGCTGTTTTCTAATTGAATAATCATTTTAGTTTTTTATTTGATGAATGAAATTCCTGATGTTCTTTTTCATGTCTCCTTTTTCGGCTAAAACCTTAATAAAAGCACTTCCAATAATGGCACCATTGGCATATTGGCAAGCCGAGCGAAACGAATTTTTGTCTTTTACCCCAAATCCAATTAAGAAGGGACAGCTTAATGATTCTTGCAATTTCCGGAAATAATTTTGCTGAGCATCAAAGTTAATGGCGCCACCTGTTGTTGAATTTGTGGAAACTGCGTAGACAAAGGATTTAGATAAGTTATTTATTTTTTGTAATCGCTCAACAGATGTTTGCGGGCTCACCAAAAAAATAAAATGAATTCCATACATTTCAAAAAGGCTTGCGTACTTCTCTTCAAATTCCGAAATGGGTAAATCTGGAATAATAACTCCATCAATACCTGTGTGCTGGCAAGATTTACAAAACTCTTCTACTCCATATTTAAGAACTGGATTGAAATACCCCATCATAATTTTAGGAATCCTACTTACTGTTTTTATCTGATCCAATTGTTCAAAAAGTTTTTTCAATGTCATTCCATTTTCAATGGATATGGTATTACTTTGTTGAATAACCGGTCCATCGGCTACCGGATCAGAAAATGGAATCCCGATTTCAATTAAATCCACCCTATTTTTTTCCAGTTCATTTATAATTTCCACAGTACTTTCTAACGCAGGAAATCCGGCCGTGAAATACATGGATAAGAGCTTATCCTGCTTTTTATTCAATAATTGTTCTATTTTATTCATATCATCTTTTTTTTACAACTAACCTGCCAATCAGCAAGTCAATATCCATTAGTTAAGAATTGAACGCAGATTAAACTGATACAAGTAACACTGATTTACGCGGATCAATGAATAATCTGTTTTAATCGGCGCTTAAAAATTCGTGTTATCAGCGTTCTATTTTAACATATTTACCAAGATATTGACATTGAACATGCAGGTTCACGGTTAATTTTTATTTATTATACTTTAAATAAGTTTCTAAGTCTTTATCGCCACGGCCTGAGAGATTAACCACCACAGTATCGGTTGGTTTAAACTCCATTTTTTCCAATAAAGCCAATGCATGCGCTGATTCCAATGCCGGAATAATCCCTTCCTTGCGTGTTAATAAAAAGGCTGCATCCAAAGCTTCATCATCATTAATGCTAATGTATTTTGCCCGTTTAACCGCACTTAAGTGAGCATGCATGGGGCCAACACCCGGATAATCCAATCCGGCAGAGATAGAATAAGGTTCAATAATCTGACCGTCGTCGGTTTGCAACAGCAAAGATTTACTGGCATGCAAAACACCAACAGAACCACAGGTGATGGATGATGCATGTTCGTTTTTGCTTATGCCTTTTCCACCACCTTCTGCTGCAATTAGCTGAACCTTTGGACTATCCAGGTAATGATAAAATGCTCCGGCTGCATTGCTCCCACCACCTATACAAGCCAAAATATAATCCGGATCTGTTTTTCCGGTTTTTTCTTTTAACTGCCATTTCATTTCTTCGGAAATAATTGACTGAAAACGAGCAACCATATCGGGATAAGGATGCGGCCCCACCACAGAACCAATAATGTAATGCGTATCAATGGGATTAAAGATCCAATCGCGCAAAGCTTCGTTGGTGGCATCTTTTAAGGTTTTGTTACCCGAATGCACCGGAACCACCTTTGCACCGAGCATCTTAATTCGTGCAACGTTAGGCGCCTGACGCTGCACATCTTCTGCTCCCATATAAATGATGCATTCCATGTTTTTTAATGCACATACTGTTGCCGTTGCCACGCCATGCTGCCCCGCTCCTGTTTCTGCAATTATCCGTTTTTTACCTAATTTTTCGGCCAACAAAATCTGGCCAACTGTGTTGTTTATTTTATGCGATCCGGTGTGATTTAGATCTTCGCGTTTTAAGTAAATAGTTGCTTTGTAATGTTTCGATAAACGTTTTGCATAATACAAAGGACTTGGCCGGCCTACATAATCTTTTAATAAAGATTTGAATTCGCTTACAAAATCGGGGTTTGAAATGATCTCTACATAATGATTCTTTAATTCTTCGATATTCGGATACATCATTTCGGAAATAAAAGCCCCGCCAAACTCGCCGTAATAGCCATCTTTATTGATCTTTATCTTCATATAACTTGATTTTTTTCAGGTTTTAGTAATTCTATAAAATCTTTAAGTTTTTGAATATCTTTAATACCGGGTTGTACTTCGAACCGGCTGTTAACATCTACGCCCATTAATCTTTTCAATTCCAGCTTATTAATTAGATTTGCATCGTCCAAACCGATTCCGCCGCTTAAAAAGAATGGTGTATTTAAATCGTAGCTACTGATTATTTTCCAGTCGAATTTTTTACCATTACCACCATATCCTTCACCTTTAGTTTCGAACAGAAAATAATTAGAGAAAGGTACAAATGGGTCGCATTGCCTGAAATCGAAGTGTGCATCAACATGAAAAACTTTAATTACAGGAATGTTTTTAAGAAATAACCTGGCACAATATGCCTGATCTTCTGTACCATGTAATTGTACATAATCCAATTTGTATTGGCGACAGATCAGTTCGACCAATTCCATATCTTCATTTACAAAAACGCCTACACGCTTCACATAATCAGGTATATATTGGATATCGCAGAATTCAATGTTATTGGCAACATAGCGTTTTGAACCGGCATAAAAGATAAACCCAATAAAGTCTGGATTTAACTGTATGATTTCTTTAATGTTTTCGGGATTATTTAATCCGCATATTTTCAGTTTCATAAGTCAATTCTGTTTGCATTTTATTTACTTGATCAATCAACGATTTACAAGCCTTTCCCGGGTGACTGGTTTTCATAAAATTTTCGCCTATTAAAAAACCCTTAAAGCCTTGTTGTTTTAAGAGAATAATATCCTGAGCATTGTTTATTCCACTCTCTGAAACTTTCACCAAATGATCGGGTAATCGTTTCGATAGCTTAAGCGAAGTTTGTAAATCGATACTGAAATCATTCAGGTTTCGGTTGTTTACGCCCACGATTTCGATGAGTGGATTTAATTTGTTTAGTTCGGACGAATCGTGTACTTCAACTAAAATCTCCAGTCGCAATGATTTTGCCAGAGCTGCGAGCCGGTCAATTTCAGTTTTGCTCAACACATTCGCAATAAGCAAAATAGCATCAGCACCTTTAGATTTTGCTTCAATTACCTGGTATTCATCAATAATAAAGTCCTTTTGAAGAATCGGACAGTAATTGTATTTCCTGGCTTTCTGCAGATTCTCAAAACTTCCGCCAAAGAATTTATGATCAGTTAACACCGATAAAGCCGATGCTCCCGCCTGCATGTATTCAACACTTACTCTTTCGATGGCAGCGGATGAATTGATAATTCCTTTCGATGGCGATTTGGTTTTGAATTCAGCAATTATTCCGGATTTATCGCTTCGTAGCAAATACTTTTTTAGCGAAACGGTTTGTGTGTTAAAATAAATGCTTCGTTCGAGCAGTTTTACAGGGTACAGCGACTTTCTTTCTTCAACTTCTGCCCTTTTATTGGCTATTATTTTTTCTAAAATACGCATAGCTTAATTCATTAAATTTTTAAAACTCCGCAAGGCTTTTTTCCCATAAAGTGAATCACTAACTTTTTCCAGGCAAGTTTCGATTGGCATTTTTGGATACAAACACTGGATTGCAATCGCGGCGTTGGCGAGTACCACATTGTTTTGAGCTTTAGTTCCCTTTCCTTCCAGAATACCAAAGAAAATATCTGCCGATTCTTTCACTGTTTTTCCACCGGCAATTTCGATTGCTTTATTCGCTGAAAAACCTATTTCTTCAGGAGAAAGAACCGAATCACTAAACTGTGTATGCAATTTAAAATCACCGGTTAAAGAAACTTCGTCGTAACCATCCAGGCTATGCACAATGGCATAGTTTTTACCCAAATCCTGATAGATGTAATTATAAATTCGGCCCAGTTCATTATTAAAAACCCCTATTAACTGGTTTTTTGGCGATGAAGGATTTACCATCGGGCCCAGCATATTAAAAAAGGTTTTAATCTGCAATTCCTTTCTTATGGGCGCAATATTTTTCATTGCCGGGTTAAACTTAGGAGCATGCAGGAAACAAATACCTGCCCGATCGAGTTCTTTTTTTAACTTGTCCTGATTATTCGAAAATTCGTATCCGAAATATTCCAGTATGTTCGAAGAACCGCAGGTTGACGACACGCCATAATTTCCATGCTTGGCGACCTTCTCTCCTGCTCCGGCTACAACAAACGAAGCCAGTGTGGATATGTTAAAGGTATCTTTTCCATCGCCGCCGGTTCCACATAAATCGATGGTGTTAAAATCTGAAAAATCGACAGGAATGCATAATTCAAGCAAGGCATCCCGAAAGCCCTGCAATTCATCAAGCGTTACATTTCGGAGCTGAAAAACGGTTAAAAAGGCCACAATCTGCGAAAGGTTGTATTCTCCTTTTGCAATTTTTAGTAAGATTTGCTTTGAATCATTGCGTGATAAGGTGTGATTCTGAAATAATTTATTCAATATTTTTTTCATATTATTTTATTTTTCTTTTATAAGTTATTAGATGTTGTCCAAAAAGTCTGATGCTGTCATCTCCGACTTGATCGGAGATCTCATAAGTAACAGTAGTACAATTCTTTTTAAAGATTCCCATTTTCATGGGAATGACATTTTTTACTTTTTGGACTCCCTTTTTTTCAAATCATAATAAATCAACTAGAATCAACATCTTAGCAAAACATTAATTTGGATGTAACACTATTAACTTCGAATCCTTCAGAATCGACAGCAGGTAAGTTTATCTCGCCTGACTGATTAGAGAATAAAAAATTCCTAATTATTTGCTCTCCATCTTCGGTTAATACAGATTCGGGATGAAACTGAACGCCTTTAACAT
>CAYVEW010000067.1:0-18441 GCA_964450375.1 uncultured Bacteroidales bacterium | reverse complement strand
GTGCTATTGGGATTTTTTTTAGGTGAGTTGTTTGTTGTTGCCAAGTTACTAATAAATAAGGGGTCACCTTTTTAAAATTCTGGAATAAATAAGTGAACACGCTTTATTAACCAAGTTTAAAAAAAATGGAAAAATTTATTGTCATTAAAACCGGGAATAAATACAAAAAAGTATTTGTTAATGATATCATCTACTGCAAAGCTAATGGAGCTTATACAGAGATTTATTTTGCAGATGAAACTGTTTTCCTGACATCTAAGCTCTTAAAAGATATTGAGGAAAAGCTAAGAGATGCTAATTTTTATAGAATTAACAGAACCTATTTAGCAAATTTAAACCACTGCCACGAAATATGTAAAAATGGTAGCTTAGAAATTGTTTTTACATCAGGCGCAAAATTACCTGTTAGCCGTTCGAGATATAAAGAATTGCTTGAGAAGTTTTGCGTTCATTCGTAAAAGGATGCAGCTCATTGGCAATAAACTACTGTTTACAAAGTAGTTTAACTATTGCTATTGCACGTAAAAAGTTATTGTAAACTTTGGTGTGATAACTTTTTAATATTAACTTAAATTTTAAAATGATGAAAAAATTAGAAATGAATCAAATGGAAAAATTACAAGGTGGAGGTGGTACAGAAGATTGGTGCAGAGCTATTGATGGCTTAGGAGGAATGGACTATATTAATTCCTTAAAAGATCCTAATCAAGTAGGAGGCTATATAGGATTTTTATATGTTAAGTATTGTAGATAGATATAAGAGTACTTAGGGTGTTTATCATCCTAAGTGCCTTAAAGTATGATAAATAATATGTTTTTATGAAAAAAGAAATCATCATATTAATTTCATTTTTTATATATCTGAATGTTTATTCTCAAAGAATAGTTGAAGGTGTAGTAAATTCTCATGATTCAACGGGTATCTCTTTTGCACATATTTCATTAAAAAACAAACCCATTGGCACTTGCGCAAATGAAAAGGGTCATTTTAAATTTATTATTGATTCTATATACAAAAATGATACGCTTTTAATTTCAAGTATAGGGTTTCATAACTATTCTGTAGCCATAAATAAATTGAATAGGGACGATACTGTTTTTTATTTGCAACCAGCTAATTATGAGCTTAAAGCAGCTGTTATTATAAATAATGCCCCAACAGCCGACGAAATAATAAAGCAGGTTATCAGGAATTATGGTAGGAATTACCCGCGAACAGGTTATCAGGCCAAAGCATTTTTTCAGGATATTGTTTATAATTACGCAATAAATGCAGAGCAGGAAGTGGCTCGTATTACAGAAGCAGCCATAACTTTGCAGGAATATGGTGTACAAACAGCTAAAGAAGTTAAAATCAGGGTTGATGAATTGAGGAATTCAAAAAATTTTATTGAAACCGATAAAAAAATGGAGTGGATCATTCGTTTGGGATTTGGCGGCTTACAAAATCCAGTTCTGGAAATGTATAATGAATATGATTTAAGTAGGAAAGATTTTTTCAAAACTTTTTTGGAAAAAAATAGTGTTTCACTTGAAAATATAGAATTTTTAGACACGCAAGCGGTTTATGTGGTAAGATTTATTCCAAAACTTCAGCGCTCAGGTTTTATTTATGATTATAAGATTTATATTAACACAGATAATTATGCCATTCTAAAAGATGATTTTAATGTGACAATAACGCCTGAATTCCAAGAGATATTAGGAACAGATAAATCCGCAAATCAGAGAAAAATTAAATGGTATAAGAAATTAGATGATAAATATTACCCATATCTTTTGGAGTATATAGGCATAGTTGGGGACCAGGGATTTAAACCGGATAAAGAAAATTGGTATATACGCCACAGTTTTCTCATGATGAATGAAATAATACCTAAAAGCAGAGATTTTAAACGAATAAAATGGCGCGAGAAGGAAGATGAAAACGACTTGCTGTATAACAGGGAGTTTACTTATAATGAAGAGTTTTGGGATGATTTTAATGTTTTATACACTCAGGAAGAAGTTATTAAAGCCAAACAAGTGCTTAGCAAGGAACAATCCATTGAGAATCAATTTTTAGAAAATAGTAAATGAAAAATTATTTTTTAGCACTCGAAAACATTAATAAAAGAGATTATTTTTTAGTATATGCATTATTTAATGGATTATTTCTTTATGTGTTATATGGAATTATTGCTGATCCAATTGCATATGTTGGAGATAGCCCTAAAACAATAAAGTTTTATAATATTTTTACTGCCGTTATGTATTTTCTTTCTCCTTTTTACGAGTATGTTAAAATCTATATTCTTGCTAAAATAATTCAAAAAGGGATTGATAATGTATTAAAAGTAAAGTCGGATATTAAAATGATATTCCTACTAGTGCTTACTGCTCAGTTTAGTATGCTTTTTGCAGATATAGCCAAGGCAGTTTGGCTCTTAATTGTGCAGAATGATCTTCAAATGCATGACAGAAAACATTTTACACCACTTTCACTATTTAGTTTATTTGAACGAAAAGATTTAAATGTAACATATTATTATCCCTTAAAGCTGGCAAACATCTTTGAACTGTTTTATTGGATAATATTATCATTAGGAATTGCTCAAATATTCAACACCACATATAAAAAAGGGTTTAATATAGTTTTTAGAACATATGGCCTTATAATTATTGGAATTCTTCTATTCAAAATTACTCTTAACTATTTCTTTTTTGGTTTTTAAAATGAACATTTACAAGCGAGCTATATTTCATTTCTTTTTGTTTATTGCAGTCTTCTTCTCTATTCAAATTATTATCAATAATTTTTATATATCAGAATACCTATTGTATGAACATTTATCAGATGATTTTACTGAGTCAAGCGTTGCGGATAAAATAGAGAATTATAAGAAAGTAACTTTTTTACAAATTATTATACCGGTCATTTATTATTTTCTTCGATTTATTGCAATTGCAAGTTTTGTTTCGGTTGTGCTATTTTTTTATAATGTCAGATATAGTTTTATACGGATTGTAAGTATCACAATCCTTGCTGAGTACATTTATATTATTAAACAGCTTTTTAGGTTGCTTTGGTTTGGATTAATAAAAGATGATTACACATTAAAGGAATTTTATAATTTTAATTGGGATTCAATAGCAGCTTACGTTGATATTTCAGAATTAGAAATATATTTTAGGATACCAGTAAACACCGTAAATCTCTTTACGATATTCTATGTGTTTGTATTAGCTTATTTTCTTTGCAAACAGCAAAAAATTAAATATTTGGTGAGTTTAAAGATTACAGCTCAGGCATTTAGCATAGGGCTGTTTTTATGGATATTACTTTCAATGTTAGTATTAATAATGATTAGTTAGAATATGAAAAGGATAATTTTAATAATAGTAATTCTTGGTGTGTTTAGCTTATTGATTTCCACTATGTTTTTTATTAAACACGAAAAAAGAATATCAACTGAAAAAGAAGTTGTTTTACCAAATATCATTTTAAAAGGCATAAACACTTCAGATATTGACTTAAGAAATGAGTTAGAATATAAAAAACCAATAATACTATCATTTTTATCTGCAGAATGCAGTCATTGTAAGTTTCAGGCAGAAGACATTTATAATAATTCTGATTTATTTAGAAATGTGAACCATATTGTTATTGTTGAAATGCATGATTCACTGGATTTATTTTTATATAAAACTAAACTTGAAATAGGGAAAGAATATAAGTTAACATCTGCCAATTTTGATGTTATTGATTTGTTTGATATTAAAGGTTTTCCTTCCACTCTAATATTTGATTCTGATGGAGCCTTTATAAAGGAGATTGCTGGTGAGATGAAAGTTGAAAAGTTAACCCTAAAAATAGAAGAGTGCCTAAATCAAGATTTATAAAATCTTTCGAGCTCCAACACGATCAGTCCGACTGCGGGGTGGCTTGTTTAAAATCTTTGGTCCAATATTACGGGGGAGATATTTCGCTCGAAAAATTAAGGGAGTTAAGTGGTACATCAAAACAAGGAACCACTTTATTGGGTTTATACCAGGTTGCAAATCAAATTGGTTTTAAAGCAGAAGGTTTTCAGGCCGATGTTCAGTCGGTTATTGAACATGGTAAGCCGGTAATTTTGCATGTTACCATAGATAACAGCTTACAACATTATGTGATTTGTTATACATACGAAAATGAAAAATTTGTAATTGGTGATCCTGCAAAGGGCATTATAAAATACACGAAAAAAGAACTGGAAAAAATATGGATTTCAAAAGCCTGTTTAACCATTGAACCAAATGAAATTTTCAAAAAAGTAAAAAATATTAAGACTGAAAAGAAAAAATGGTTTCAGAACTTAATAAAAGAAGATAAGGAAATATTGTTAGTGAGTGTTTTTATCGGTTTGGTTATTTCTGTTCTAGGAATGATTATGGCCGTTTTCTCTCAGAAATTGATCGACGAGATATTGCCATCAAAAAATCTGGAAAAATTAATATTGAGTATTGTTTTGGTCACGTTACTGCTGCTAATTAGGGCTGGTTTCGTGGCTGTACGCCAGTTTCTGCTTATTACCCAAAGCAAACTATTTAATAATCGAATTATAGAATTCTTTTATAATGCCTTGCTATATCTTCCCAAATCCTTTTTTGATACCCGAAAGAAAGGAGATCTTATAGCCCGCTTAAACGATACAGCAAGAATTCAGAGAGTAATCACACAGTTGGCTGGAAATTATATAATTGATAGTTTAACTGCAATTACTGCAATTACTTTTTTATTTGTTTATTCCTGGCAAACAGGTGCTATTGCCCTGCTGAGTATGCCTTTCTACTTCGCGATTATATTTCGGTTTAATAAAAGAATTATTGATTCTCAAAAAGAAGTGATGGCAGGATATGCTCATAGCGAAAGTAATTATATTAGTACTTTATCAGGAATAGCTGAAATAAAAAATTTTAATAAGCAATCGTTTTTTGCTCAACTGAATAAAGTAATTTATGGAGCTTTTCAAGGCAGGGTGTTCGAACTGGGTAAAATTAATGTCAGGCTGGGATTTGTTGCCGGTGTTACCGGAGTAATGTTTTTAAGTACTGTAATTATTTATAATGCCTATATGGTTTATGCCGATAAAATGCTTTTAGGAGGTTTAATGGCTATATTAGGCATATCGTCTACTTTGCTTCCGGCAATAGGTAATTTAGCATTGGTTGCCATTCCTTTAAATGAAGCAAAAGTAGCTTTTAACAGAATGTACGAATTTGCAGGAATTGAGCCCGAAACGAGAAGTCAGGGAAAGTTGTCAGATATTAATTTCGAGCAGCTGGATATTCAGAATTTGTCATTCCGTTTTCCGGGGCGAAAAAGAATTTTAGAAGACATTAATATCACACTCAGAAAAGGTGAGTTAATATCATTAATAGGAGAAAGTGGGAGTGGTAAAACGACTATGGGGTACTTATTGCAGAAGTTTTATATTCCCGAAGAAGGAACTATTATAATAAATAAAAAGAGTTCTTTACAGGATGTTGATACTGGCAGTTGGAGAAATATAATAGGTGTTGTTTCTCAGGATATTCATATTTTTAATGGAACTGTTATAGATAATATATGTTTAGGAGATTCGCAAAAAGAAGCAGAACTGGTATTAAAATTTTTGAATGATTATGGTTTTTCAACGTATATTAATGCTTTGCCTCAGGGATTTGCTACAATTATTGGTGAAGAAGGCATTAACTTGTCTGGTGGGCAAAAACAAATTATTGCTTTAGCACGAGCCCTTTATAAAAAACCCCAGATACTTATTCTTGATGAAGCCACGGCAGCAATGGACAAAGAAACAGAGCAATTTACCATTGATTTAGTAAACAGGCTTAAGCAAAACATTGCTGTATTTTACATTTCACACCGTTTGCATGTTTTAAAACGAATAAGCGATAGGATTTATATTATCGAAAATGGGCTAATTAAAGAGTCTGGAACACACGACGATTTATTAAAAGGTGAAAATATATATAGCCAGTACTGGAGGGATATTACTTTCGTATAGTGGCGAATGGAGTAATTGCTTCGTCTCGAATTGAATGTTGGTGTGAGGATTAAAGCCGGGCATTAAAACACGAAAAACAACATTTTTTTTACTGTTTTGTCTTGTTATATAAAAAAAAATAAATACTTTTGCACGTCTTAAAGTGTATATCATAGAATTATTAAATAAATCGTATAGTATGAGCTATTTAACAGCAGAGAAAAAGCAAGAAATTTTTAAGGAATTTGGGAAGTCAGAAACTAATACAGGTTCAACCGAGGGTCAGATTGCTCTTTTTACGCATCGTATTAGTCATTTAACAGGCCATCTTAAAACTAACAGAAAAGATTATAGCACACAAAGAGCTCTTCTTAGATTAGTTGGTAAAAGAAGACGTTTGTTAGATTATCTTAAAGACAGAGATATTGAAAAATATCGAGAGCTAATAAAAGAACTGAAAATTAGAAAATAAATTATAAAAAAAGGCAATTTGAAAATTGCCTTTTTTAATATATTTTTAGGAGATTATTTAAATTAAAAAACAGAGTATGTATAAAGTAGTACAAAAAACAATTGATCTGGGTGAAGGACGAGAGATTACCATAGAAACAGGAAAATTGGCAAAGCAAGCCGATGGGTCAGTTGTTGTAAAAATGGGGCGCACAATGCTTTTAGCCACCGTTGTTTCGGCTAAAGAAGCAAGAGAAGATGTTGATTTTATGCCCTTGTCGGTAGAATATAAAGAAAAATACGCATCATTTGGCCGTTTTCCGGGAGGATTCTTAAAACGTGAAGCACGCCCATCAGATTACGAAATATTAATTTCACGTTTAGTTGATAGAGCTTTACGCCCATTATTTCCGGAAGATTATCATGCAGAAACATTCGTTAATGTGCAATTAATTTCGGCTGATAAAGATATCATGCCTGATGCATTAGCTGGTTTAGCAGCATCTGCTGCATTAAGTATATCTGATATTCCTTTTCATGGCCCTATTTCAGAAGTTCGTGTTGCACGGGTCGATGGACATTATATGATAAACCCAACTTTTGATCAGTTGGAAAAAGCAGATATCGACATTATGGTTGCTGCAACCATTGATAATGTTATGATGGTAGAAGGTGAAATGAATGAAGTTTCGGAACAGGAAATGTTACAGGCAATTAAGTTTGCGCACGAAGCAATCAAAATGCAGTGTGTGGCTCAAAACGAATTAGCCGAAGAACTTAAGGTTGTTAAGAGAGAATATTGTCACGAAACAAACGACGAAGAATTAAGTAAAAGAATTCACGCTGATTTATATGATCAGGTTTATAATATTGCTAAAACTCAAAAAGCAAAACATGAGCGTTCGGATGCTTTTGCTGCTGCAGAAGCAGAATATGTTGAGAAATTAAAGGCTGAATTGGAAGGTAAGGACGAAGAAGTAAACGAAATGTTAGTTGCTCGTTATTTTCATGACGTTCAAAAAGTTGCTGTTCGTAACCTGATATTAGATGAAGGTATTCGTTTAGATGGCCGTAAAACAGATGAAATACGTCCGATCTGGTGCGAAGTGGATTACTTACCAGCTGCACATGGTTCAGCTGTTTTTACACGTGGCGAAACACAATCTTTAACCACGGTTACTTTAGGAACTAAACTCGACGAAAAAATCGTTGATCAGGTGTTGGTTCGTGGAACAGAGAAATTTGTATTGCATTATAACTTCCCGCCTTTCTCAACAGGTGATGCCCGTCCTTATAGAGGTGTTGGTCGTCGTGAAATTGGCCATGGAAATCTGGCTTTTAGAGCATTAAAAGGAATGATCCCTGATGGAGAAGAGAATCCGTATGCAGTTCGTGTGGTATCTGATATTTTAGAATCGAATGGTTCATCATCCATGGCAACTGTTTGTGCCGGTACACTGGCATTAATGGATGCAGGTGTAAAAATGAAAAAGCCGGTTTCAGGTATTGCAATGGGATTAATAACAGATATCGAATCTGGTAAATATGCTGTGTTATCTGATATATTAGGCGACGAAGATCATCTGGGTGATATGGACTTTAAAGTAACCGGAACAAAGGATGGTATTACCGCTTGTCAGATGGATATTAAAATCGAAGGACTTTCTTTTGAAATTATGGAGAAAGCTCTGGAGCAAGCAAAACAAGGCCGCCTGCACATTCTGAATGTAATGCTCGAAACCATTTCGGAACCTCGCACTGAATATAAACCGCATACCCCAAGAATCGTTCAGATAACCATTGCAAAAGACATGATTGGTGCTGTTATTGGCCCGGGTGGTAAAGTTATTCAGGATATTCAGGAAAAAACCGGAACAACCATTACCATTACTCAGGAAGGCGATATAGGTATCGTAGATATTTTTGCTGAAGATAAACAAGCCATTGATGAAGCTTTGGCAAGAGTTAACAGTATAGTTGAGGTACCAGAGGTTGGTAAAGTATACAAAGGAAAAGTAAAATCGATCTTAGCTTTTGGTGCTTTTGTAGAAATTCTGCCAGGTAAAGACGGATTGCTGCACATTTCAGAAATTGACTGGAAACGCATCGAGAAAGTAGAAGATGTATTAAAAGAAGGTGATGAGCTGGAAGTAAAAGTAATCGAAATCGATAAGAAAAACGGAAAACTTAAACTTTCGAGAAAAGCATTATTGCCACGACCCGAGAAGAATGATAAACCTTCCGATAAAACAGAAGGTGAAAAAAAATAACTGAAAGGGGCTTGTTGTTAAGCCCCTTTTTTAATATCCTTTGTTTAACACTTTGTGGGTCATAAGTTTGTTTGTTGAGTTTGTCAGATCGAGTACAAACTCTTTTTTTTATCATATTTTTCAATTGCTATTTATTATTTTGAAAACTTTGATTTCTTTTATAAATTTACTGATTGTCAAATCAAGCGGTTTATTATATAATTGGGAAATATACATATTAAAATAAAGTTTATGAGACACATTGTTTTTATCATCATTCTGCTATTTGCAACCTGGTTTATTTCGTGTACGAATAATAAATTAGATTATCCCGAAACAAAAAAAGTAGATCAGGTTGATCAATATTTTGGTGTTGAAGTTGAAGATCCATATCGTTGGTTGGAAGATGACAGGTCGGAAGAAACCGAAAATTGGGTAAAAGCTCAAAACGAAGTTACTTTTAATTACCTGGCAAATATTCCCTATCGCGAAAAAGTAAAAAACCGACTGGAAGAATTGTGGAACTTTGAAACAATGCAATCGCCTAAAAAAGTGGGTGATGCCTACTTCTTCTTTAAAAACGACGGACTCCAGAATCAGGATGTTTTATATATTAAAAAGAATGCCGATGCTGATGCAGAAGTGTTAATCGATCCGAATCAATTTTCGGATGATGGTACTGTTGCCATGAGTAGTAATATTGCAATATCTGAAAATGGAAAATTTCTGGCGTATCAGATTTCAAGTGGAGGCTCAGATTGGAAAGAAATACATGTACTAGAAATCGAATCGAAGAAAAAACTAGATGACGAAATAAAATGGGTTAAATTTTCGGGGATTGCCTGGTATCAGGATGGATTCTTTTATAGTCGATATCCGGAACCAAAAGAAGGAGATGAGCTGTCCGGGAAAAATAAAAACCACAAAGTTTATTATCATAAGATAGGAACTCCCGTTGAGCAGGATAAAGTTATCTTTGAAAATAACGAAGAGCCTTTACGTTCATATACAGCCGATGTTTCAAGCGATGAAAAGTATTTATTTGTGTATGAAACCGAATCAACAAATGGGAATAATCTTTACGTTCAGAATCTCAATAAGAAATCAGATGGTTTTAGAAAATTAACAACAGGCTTTAATTACGATTACAGGGTTCTGGATCAGGTTGGAGATAACCTCATTGTACTTACGAATTACCAGGCTCCCAAATATAAACTCGTTCGAATTAATGTAAATTCATTAGATGTGGGGAATTGGATTGATTTAATTCCTGAAAAAAGCTATGTTCTGCAATCATGTGTTTTAGCCGGTGATAAAATCATCACATCATATATGGTGGATGCAAAATCAAAACTGGAAGTGTACAACCAAAAAGGAAAATACTTGTATGATATAGAACTACCTGCTATAGGCAGTGTAAGCCAGGTTAATGGATCATTAAAGTCAAATGAGTTGTTTTATACTTTTAAATCCTTCACAATTGCTCCAACGGTTTACCAATACGATCTTTCAGAAAACAAGAACGAAGTATTTTTTGCTCCGGAAACTGATTTTGATGCAACTCAGTATGAAACCAAACAGGTTTTTTATGAAAGTAAAGATGGCATAAAAATTCCGATGTTTATTGTGCATAAGAAGGGATTAAAGCTAAATGGTAAAAATCCAACCCTTCTTTATGCATACGGTGGTTTTAATGTAAGTAATTTGCCATCGTTTAAAGTTGATCGGCTAATCTGGTTAGAAAACGATGGAGTATTTGCCATGCCAAACATTCGGGGTGGTGGCGAGTATGGCGAAAACTGGCATAAGGCCGGCATACGATTAAATAAACAGAATGTATTCGACGATTTTATTGTAGCTTCGGAGTATTTAATTAAAAATGAATATACATCACCCGAAAAATTAACCATTCGTGGTGGATCGAACGGAGGTTTGTTAATAGGAGCTGTAATTAATCAACGTCCCGATTTATATGCGGTGGCATTTCCCGAAGTAGGTGTTATGGATATGCTTCGATTTCAAAACTTTACAATCGGTTGGGCCTGGGTTAACGAATATGGATCAAGCGATGATTCCATTCATTTTGAAAATTTATATAACTATTCACCGATACATAACATTAGCAGCGATATAGATTATCCTGCAGTGATGGTTGTTACAGGAGATCACGACGATCGGGTGGTTCCAGCTCATTCGTTTAAATACATTGCCACATTGCAAGAAAAGTATAATGGTAATAATCCGGTTGTAATAAGAATACAGACCAATGCCGGACACGGTGCAGGAAAATCAACCGCTATGCGAATTAACGAAGCTGCTGACAAGTGGTCGTTTGCATTTTATAATATGTCTGTAGATGTAAAATATTAACACTTGAGGTAAATTGTTTATAAAAAATGATTTTTTTTCTTAAACAAAACTGCTTTGAAGTTTATCTTTGAAGCAGTTTTTTAATAGATAATGTCAGTGGATTTAAATTATATTGTAATTGAAGGAAATATAGGAGCCGGAAAAACTACCTTATCAAAAATGATAGCCAGGGAGTATAATGCTAAATTAATTTTGGAACAATTTGCTGACAATCCCTTTTTACCAAAATTTTATAACGATCCGGATAAATATTCTTTCCAATTGGAGCTTTCGTTTCTTGCTGAACGTTATCATCAATTAAACAAGGATTTAACATCACGAGATTTATTTCGCTCTTTTACCGTTGCAGATTATTATTTTATGAAATCGTTGATATTTGCAAAAGCTACCTTGTCTGAAGATGAATATAATTTGTATCGAAAGATATTTAATATTATTTACCAATCGATACCAAAGCCTGATCTCTATGTATATCTGCATGTGGATGTACAGAATCTTAAAAATAATATCACCAAACGCGGGCGCGAATACGAACAGGCAATTAGTATTGAGTATTTAAATAAGTTACAGGACGGCTACTTCGACTTCTTTAGGCAGCAAAACGATATTTCATATTTAATAATCGATACAAATAATATGGATTTTGTTGGTAATCAGGAAGATTACTCAAGGATTAAGAGCTTGATTTTTGATAAAGAATACAAAAAAGGAATCAATCGAATTACCATTTAAACCCTTGTAAAATACATATTTTGCCCATTATTTTTTTTTTTTAACTAAAACATTATTAAGTTTGTACTTTAAGGTACAAGATATTTAAAATAATTTTAAACAAATAATTAATCAGACTATGAAAAGAATTAACTATTTAGCATCTTTCTTAATTGCTGCACTGCTACTAAGTAGCTGTGGTGGATTAGACAAAATGAAAGAAGAAGCTTCTAATCTACAGTACAATGTTACACCTAAAGTGCTTGAAGTACATGGTGGTAAAGTAAAATACGAAATCAAAGGAGATATTCCTGCCGAATGGTTCAATAAAAAAGCAATTGTTGAACTAACTCCTGCTTACAAATACGATGGTGGAGAAGCAGTTCTGGAATCTAAAACATTGCAAGGAGAAAGTGTTGAAGCAAACAATAAAGTAATTGCATTTGAAACTGGTGGTTCAGTTGAGTTTGCTGGCGAATTTGACTATAACGAAGCAATGCGTGTTGGTGAACTTGAAATGAGAGGTTTAGCTACTATTAAAGATAAAAGCTTAGACCTGGTATCGTACAAATTAGCTGATGGTATTATTTCTACTCCTTTATTAGTAATGGTTGATCCTATGCCAATTGCTGCAAAGGATAAATTCGAAAGAGTTATTTCTGAAACAAAAGACGCGGACATTCATTATGTAATTCAACAATCAAGTGTTCGAAGATCTGAGTTAAATTCAGAAGACATCAAAGAACTTGAAGCATTTGTGAAAGCCACAATGGAAGAAGAAAACAAAGAATTTAAAGGAATTGAAATTTCTGCTTATGCTTCTCCAGACGGACCAGAGAAATTAAACGAAAGATTATCTGAGCAAAGAAAAAAGACTGCTGATCAATATCTTGCAAAAGTTGTTGGTAAAACAAAAATGAGCAATGAAGATGCTCAAACATTATACAACTTAAAATCAACAGCAGAAGATTGGGATGGTTTCAAGAAATTAGTTGAAGCTTCTACAATTGAAGATAAAGATCTAATCTTAAGAGTTCTTTCTATGTACTCAGATCCTGTTGTACGCGAGAAGGAAATCAAAAATATTTCTGCTACTTACAAAGTATTAGCTGATGATATTTTACCTCAGTTAAGAAGATCAGACATTACTGTTAAAGTTGATAAAGTTGGGTTTAGTGATGAAGAAATTCTTGACCTGATTGCTAATAATCCTGATACTTTAAATGTTGAAGAGATGTTATACGGAGCAACTCTTGTAGAAAGCATGGAAGAAAAAGCTGCTATTTACAAAAAAGCTACCGAAAATTTCGAAAAGTGTTTCAGAGCTTTCAATAACTTAGCTTATACTCAAATTGTAATGGGCAACCTTGCTGATGCTAAAGTTTCTTTAGAAAAAGCAAACGAATTAAAAGAAGGTGATGCAATCATTACAAATAACTTAGGTGTTATTGCTTTAATGGAAGGTGATAAAGAAACAGCTCAAAAACATTTCTTAAATGCAACTGATGCTGGAAATTCAGTAGACTATAACATGGGTATTATTAAGATAATGGATGGCGAATATGAAGCTGCTGTTAACTATTTCCAAAATCATAAAACTTTCAACACTGCTTTAGCAATGTTATTAGCTGGTAAAAACGATTCAGCAAACAAAACAATTGATGTAGTTGAAAAGGAAAATCCTAAAAATTACTATCTAAAAGCAGTTATCAATGCAAGAATTGGTGACGAAGGTGCTGTAATGAATAACTTAAGAACTGCAATTGAAAAAGATGCTGATCTTAAAGAAATGGCTAAAACTGACCTGGAATTCAGAAATTATTTTGAAAATGAAACTTTCAAAACAATTGTTGAATAATTAAGATAAAAACGAACGAATAAAAAACGCGATCCTGAGAATGGATCGCGTTTTTTATTACCCATATATTTTATTAGAGTTTTAGCTTTTGAAAAAAATCCCAAATTACTACGCCAACGCTTACCGATATATTTAAAGAATGCTTGGTGCCATATTGTGGAATTTCAATACACAAATCACTCATATTAACAATTGATTGTTGAACACCTTTTACTTCATTTCCAAACACAATGGCATACTTTCTATTGTTTTCAGGTGTAAATTCATTCAGTAGTGTTGCATTTTCTGCCTGCTCAATCGAAATTATTTGATATCCTTCGTGTTTTAATTGAAGAATTGCATCTTTGGTATCGTTAAGGTATTGCCAGTCGACAGAATCTGTTGCACCTAAAGCGGTTTTATGAATGTCTTTATGTGGGGGTGTTGCTGTAATTCCGCATAAATAAATTTTTTCTACTAAAAATGCATCCGAAGTTCTAAAAACACTACCGATGTTATTTAAGCTGCGTATGTTATCAAGCACAACAACAACTGGTGTCTTTTTCGATTCTTTGAATTCTTTGATATTTAATCTGTTTAGTTCGCTGTTTTTTAACTTTCGCATTTTACAATAAGGTTAAATTATACTCGAAAAGTTGGTCAAATGTATAAAAAAATCAATAATTTAGTGCGTATAAAAATCAAACAGAAAGACATCCTATGAATATCCACGAATATCAAGCAAAAAGTATCTTAAAGGAATTTGGTGTTGCTGTTCCGGAAGGTATTGTAATAGAAAATGCAAATGAAGCAGTTAATGCTGCCCAAAAAATACAAGAAAACACAGGTATGAGCACCTGGGCAGTAAAAGCACAAATACATGCTGGTGGTAGGGGAAAAGGCGGTGGTGTAAAAATTGCCAAATCTTTAGATGAAGCAAAAAAATATGCCGAAGATATTATTGGAATGAACCTGGTAACACATCAAACCGGGCCCGAAGGAAAAAAAGTAAACAAAGTTTTAATAGAGCAAGGAATATATTATCCCGGCGAAAGCGAAGTTCAGGAGTTTTATATGAGTGTTTTGCTGAACAGAGCAAGCGGAAGAAATATTATTATGTATTCCACCGAAGGAGGTATGGACATTGAAACAGTAGCAGAAAAAACACCACACCTTATTTTTAAGGAAGAAATTGATCCCAAAGTTGGAATTCAAGCATATCAGGCACGAAAAATTGCATTTAATCTGGGGTTGAGTGGGAAAGCGTTTAAGGAGATGGTGAAATTTGTAATGGCTCTATATTCTGCTTATGAAAAAAGTGATGCTTCCTTATTTGAGATTAATCCGGTTTTTAAAACTTCCGACAATAGAATCTTTGCTGCAGATGCAAAGGTGAATCTGGATGATAATGCTTTGTATCGTCATGCAGAATATGAAGCAATGCGTGATTTAACAGAAGAAGATCCTACAGAAATTGAAGCCGGAAAATATAATCTGAATTTTATAAAACTGGATGGAAACGTGGGATGTATGGTTAACGGAGCCGGATTGGCTATGGCCACAATGGATATCATAAAACTGGCAGGCGGTGATCCTGCAAACTTTCTGGATGTTGGTGGAACAGCAAATGCCGAAACGGTTGAAGCGGGTTTTCGGATTATTCTAAAAGACGAAAATGTAAAAGCCATTTTAATTAATATCTTTGGCGGTATTGTTCGTTGCGACAGGGTTGCACAGGGTGTTGTTGATGCTTATAAAGCAATAGGCTCGATCAATATTCCTGTAATTGTACGTTTGCAGGGAACAAACGCAGAAGAAGGTAAGAAACTGATCGATGATTCGGGTTTAAAAGTATATTCGGCAATTACTTTGCAACAAGCTGCAGATTTGGTTAAGAAACTAGTTTAATATAATAGCATATAAAAAGAAAAGGATGTCTGCGGTCAGACATCCTTTTTATTTTTTACTATTTTACCGGCTTTCTTCGAACAGGCATGGTCATGCATCGGGCACCACCACCACCACGTGGTAGTTCAGATCCTTCTAACGTAATTACATATTTTTTATATGTTTTAGGATCAATTTTTCCCTTAATTACATCGTTGGCTTTTATCACTTCAAAACCATTTTTGTTCATTTCGTCAATGGTATACTCGTTGCGTTCGTAACCAATTACTTTACCTGGCCCAACAGCAAAAAAGTTGGCTCCGCTATGCCACTGTTCGCGTTCCTGAACCCATGGGTCTTTTCGTCCACCGCAATAAACCGGTTTTAAATCCATACCCAAATCTTTAAGAGATTTTACCAGGTTATCTTCTTCTTTAATCGACGACACCTTACCATCTTCAATCTTAATGTGGATGGTTTGATATTTATTGGTTTCTAAAATAAGTGGTTCGTAAACCATGCAAGAATCTACATCTAAGAAAGTAAATACCATATCCAGATGAATAAAAGATTCCGGTTTGTAAGGAAGCTCCTGTATTAAAATATGGCGGTTTTTTTCTTTTTGTGCACGCAAGCGCTCCAG
This sequence comes from uncultured Bacteroidales bacterium, assembly GCA_964450375.1. Classification (GTDB taxonomy): domain Bacteria; phylum Bacteroidota; class Bacteroidia; order Bacteroidales; family UBA12077; genus UBA12077. The sequence continues at coordinate 2,286 of CAYVEW010000067.1, read as the reverse complement.
AATAAAGTCAATTCCTTGCGATGTGGTTCGTGTCCCGGTTCCAATACATAAAATATCATCTCGCGCTATCAGCACATCGCCACCTTCGATGGATGTTTCCTGAGTAAAATTAGGACTGTTTAGAGGATTAACAGTTTTAGTTGAAAATTGCTCGTGATAATCAAAAATTGCTTCCATAATCATGGATTCGCGTTCGCGCACCGTATTCGCCATGCGTCCGATAAGTACATCATCAAGAACCGACATGGCTGCATCGCGCGTGTAAAAGAAATTATGCAAGGGGCGCAATGAATATCGCTCTCTATTTAAATATTTTGTTAAGGTGTTTTTTTCTTCAACTACGCCTTCAATTAATTGATTGGCAAGTTCCTTTGAGTCAAGGTTCATCAAATGCTTGTTGAGGTCACATTTGTGTTCATATTTGCAAATCTTACCAATCAGATCATTTTTTACTTTCTCATTTTTTAAAATGTCAGCTAAAAGATCTTTAACCTGAAAAGTTTTTGTTAATTTATTCAATACTCCACTTAACTGTGAATACTCTTTTTGAGCTACTGCAAGATTTAAAATATCGCTATAAAGTGCCCTTTCGGCATTTTTTGGCGTCATGTTTTCTACTTCACTGCCTGGTGTGTGAAGTATTACCCCTTCCAGTTCGCCTATCTCAGAACGAACATTGATATTCATTTTTCCAGCCATAAAATTTGTAATATTTTGTTTAACAGTAATTTACCTATTTTTGAGTATGTAAAATTATGAATTGTTATCCAATTTATTGTATAAATGCATATGAATAATTGCTTAAATGTTATTAAGCATTAAAGAATGAATGCTATAAGGAAAGGAATCAAAATGGTTAATACGATTCCACTAAATACAGATATAATGGCATAATCGGCACCAATATATTTGGTTATTATTGGCAGGGTAGTGTCCATGGATGTTGCGCCACCAGATGAGATAGGGGCTAGTTTGCCAAAATACTTTGCAAAAACCGGGGTAAATAATAAGGTAATAATTTCACGTAAAATATTAGACAGCAATGCGATTACACCTAGCTGTTCGCCCGAAAGTTCGGTTATTAATACACTGGAAAGACTGTAATAACCGAATCCGGATCCTACTGCAATGGAATCAATAAAACTAAGCTCATTCTGTATTAAAGAAAAAATACTTACACCGATATAGGTTCCTACAATAACCGAGATGGGAACAAGAATTATTTTAAAGTTAACTGCTTTTATTACATCAATTGATTTTTTATTACTTCCGATACCGATCCCTACCAGGAACATGAGTAAATATAAAGCATATAAACTATAATCATTTTCCAGCATAAAATCTGGCAAGAAATTATAAATACCGGCAAAAAGGCCTGCGGCAAAAAATGCTAATATGATGATACTACCTTTCATTCTTTTTAAAAAATACGATATAGGTTAACCACGAAACCAAAACACTTCCAGCGACTGCAAATAAAGTGATAACAATGGCCTGAATTCCTATTTGATCAAAATTATTAATGATTTTATCGTTGGTTCCAACCGATAATCCCAACAGGAACAAAAGTAGATAAATTGCCCAGTTGGTAAGTTCATTACTGATTTTAATAAACTTTTCTTTATGGTGTAAAATCCAACCAATTGCAATGCCTGCTGTCATTAAAACTAAAACTGTTATCATTTATCTATCCTCGATTTAAACGATAATATATGTAATGTTACCGCTGTAGCTATAATCAAAAGTACAATTATAACGAATAATTTTTCTGTAAAAAACACAATTGTCGCTAAAATGGTTACCCAGAGTATACTAATGGATGATATTTTTGTTTTAACAGGGATGGTTTTGTGCAATATGTAATTTTGCAGGTGTTTTCCTAGATATTTATGGTTCATCAACCAGTTGTATAGGCGGAGTGAACTTTTCATAAACAATGCTGCCGATAAAAGTAAAAAAGGAGTAGTGGGGATTAATGGCAGGAAAATGCCTATAATGCCTAGTCCTAAGAAAATTAATCCTATTGCCGCCAGAATATATTTTGTGATTTTGTTTCTAGGATGTTTATATACTCTACTCACTTAATCTCTCTTTTCCTTAAAGTCAATCTTATTGTGGGTTCCGTCGCAAAATGGCATATTGGATGAGTTGCCGCAGCGGCATAGTGCAACTGTATCGGCATTTGCCAATTTATTACCGTGAATATCTGTAATGGAAAAATTACCCGATATAATTAGCGGGCCATTTTTCATTATTTGAACATTTGTAGCTTTTTCTGCTTGTTTT
>CAYVEW010000066.1:0-18523 GCA_964450375.1 uncultured Bacteroidales bacterium | reverse complement strand
TTTTTTACTTCGTCTCCTTCTTTCACATAAAGCTCCACAATTTCTCCCGATACGTCAGGCGATATTTTAACTTCTGTTTCGGGTTGTATTTTACCACTGGCAGTAACAATTTCAGTAATAGTTCTTAGCTCAGGCTGTTCTACTGATACTTTTATTTCAACTTTTCCGCCAAACCATCCGGCTTTTTTGCCTACTACAGCAAAAATAATGAGAACGACGGCTGCAATTAATAAATATTTTAATAAACTATTACTTTTCATGATCTGAATATTTCGGTTAAATAAAGATCAAATTTATAAAAACAATTAATTATAATTGGCAAATCAACTTCTTTTTTAATAAGAACAAGCATATAAGTTAAAAAAAGAGTTCTTTAACAAATCCTTAATTTTAAGTAATATTGCAAAATGCCGAATAAAACTGTTTACATCGAAAATATTGGCCCGGTGATCTTACGAAAAAACAAAAGATCAAAAAATGTAAGCATTTCCATTAAGCCATCGAAGGGAGTTTCTGTTACCATTCCCTACTTTCTGAGTTACGCTTACGGTTTGGAAGTTCTTGAGAAAAAACGAGATTGGGTTGAAAAACATTTGCCTAAAATAAAAGCCTACGAACTGAAAAAAACGGTTTTTACAGAGGCCACGGTTTTTAATACCATGCATCGAAGATTACTAATTCAGTCGCACTCGCTCGATTTTGTTAAAACAAAAATTGATGATAAGCATCTTCACATCTATTATCCAGAAATGACTTCGGTGCAAAGCCATGAAATACAAGATATTATAAAGCAAGCTATAGTCAAGGTTTTACGTGCTGAAGCAAAGGATTTTTTACCCGATAGAACCTTAAGCCTGGCACAAAAATACGGCTTTAAGTACCAAAGGATTTTTATTAAAAACAATAAAACACTTTGGGGTAGTTGCAGCGGAAGAAACAACATCAATCTAAATCTGCATCTAGTTCGTTTACCTGTTCACCTGATTGATTATGTGATTATTCACGAACTCTGCCATACAGTTGAAAAAAATCATGGACTCCGCTTTTGGAGTTTAATGGATTCCATTCTCACCGATTCAAAAAAACTGTCGAAGGAGTTAAGAAAATACCGGATTGATTTTTAATAATTGTTTTACGCTCAGCTCAAATATCCCCAGTTTACTAATAATTGTAAATTCAGAGTTTGATTTTTATATAAAATGATGTAAGTTTAGAGGTTATTTATAACACTTGCTAACACATGAAGATTAACGCTAAAATGCTCGTATATATCCTGTCAACATCCATGTTGATTTTTATTATTTCGTTAGGGTATATTACTATTAAATCAAGAAATCTTGCATTAAACGAAGCCCGAGAATTAGCAACAAAAACAGCCCACGAACAAGCCAATGTAATTCAATCAAAATTGGCTTCGGATTTTAACGTTGCCAAAACCTTAGCACAAACCGGACAAGCATATTTTTCTGCCCAATGGGAAGAATGGAATAAAATATTTCTGGAACAACAATTACATGTAATTACCGAAAATCCCAACTATTTAGCTGTTGCAACAAGTTGGGAGTTAAACTTTATTGATCCCGAATGGAATAAACCGCATGGCCGCTACTTAAATGGATGGGTTCGAAATCAAGATGGCGAAATAACACAACTCGAAACTACACTCAACACCGATGGAGACGATATTGCAGGAAATTATTATAAAATGAAAATATCGGGCAAATCCATGATCGTTGATCCTACCTTGTATTCGCCCACCGGAAAAGTCGAAGATCAGTACCTTAACTCAAATGTTTCCGTTCCAATTAAATTGGGAAATACTTTTGTAGGATTAGCTGGATTAGACCTTGATCTGGATTTATTCCAGCAAGTAATCCTCAGCATTGAACCATTCGAAAACAGCTTTGCCTTTTTGGTTTCGTATGATGGAACCATGGTTGCTCATCCCAACATTGAATATATGGGAAAGTTTATTGCGGAAATTTATCCCGAGTTAACCGACCAGTATAACATTGATGAAAACATTAAAAAAGGTGAAACCTTTTCATTCACGCATCAAAAGGCGAATAAAGAAAAAGATTTTTATGTGTTTGCCCCTATCAAGGTGGAAGGCATCGAAACCCCATGGTCATTAGCTATTTCAGTTCCAAACAAAATCATTACATCAAGCGCTAATGCCATATTGTACAGCGCCTTATTGGTTTGCTTGATAGGGTTTGTGGTGTTAAGCATAGTAATTTGGTTAATTGCCCGAAACATTTCCAACCCCATTATTAAAGTTACGCAGGTACTAAAAAATATGGCAGAAGGCGAAATAGACAACTCCTTAAAAACACACATAAAATCCCGGGACGAAATTGGAGAAATGACTCAGGCGCTAAATACATCCATCGAAGGACTAAATAAGAAAGCCCGTTTTGCAAATCTTATAGGCGAAGGAAAAATTAATTCGGAGTTGGATTTACTAAGTGAAAAAGATGTACTTGGAAAGTCATTATTAACTATGCGCGACAATTTGCGGAAAGCAAGAGAAGAAGAAGAAATTCGAAAAGAAGAAGACAAAAAAAGGCGATGGATTAACGAAGGCCTGGCAAAATTTGCCGACATTTTGCGAAAAAACAACGATAACCTCGATATCTTATCTACCGACATTATTAAAAATCTGGTTCAGTATCTGAAGGTTAATCAGGGAGGAATTTTTATACAAGATGATTCAGAAACGAATCCCCCGGTTTTTAACTTAGTTTCGGCATTTGCCTACGATCGCGAAAAATATTTTCAAAAGCGGGTAGAGCTAGGAGAAGGATTAGTAGGAACCTGTGCACGTGAAAAAGAAACCATCTACTTAACCGAAATCCCTGAAGATTATGCTGAAATAACATCCGGACTGGGAGGTGCAAATCCAAAAAGCTTGCTTTTGGTTCCCCTAAAATCGGAAAATACCGTATTGGGAGTAATGGAATTGGCTTCGTTTACAGCATTCGAAAATTACGAAATAGAATTTGTTGAGTTGGTTGCCAATAGTATAGCATCTACGTTAAACTCGGTACAAATTAATATCAAAACAGCAGAGTTGTTAGAGCGTTCGCAACAACAATCGGAAGAAATGGCTGCACAAGAAGAAGAAATGCGCCAGAATATGGAAGAATTGCAAGCTACCCAGGAAGAATCATCCAGACGAAGCGATGAGTTTATAGGAACCCTGGATGCCATTGATCATTTTCTGATTAAAGCCGAGTTCGACTTGAATTTCACTTTACAAAATGGCAATGAAAACTTTTTGAAAAAGTTCGGGTATAAAATGAAAGAAATTGTCGGGATGGAAGCAGAAGAGTTTGTCTCCAACAAGGATATCGAAAAATTTCAGAAGATTATAAATATTGTTTTAGCGGGGCGCTCCCATCAGGAAATAACTCTTCTAAAATCGAAAGATAAAAAAGAGTTTAAGTTGATTTCATCCTTTACACCGGTTTTTGTAAACGATAAAATCGAAAAGATTTTGCTTTTAGCATTGGATATGAAAGATTATAAATAAACCAAATGCTGAAAGATACGTATGTAATTAGGTAAGATTAAAATAATTTATACTATGAAACTTAAGCTGAGCTTAAAAAATAAAATGCAATTGTTTCTGATCTCATTATCAGTTGCTATTTATGCCATTGCAATAGGTTATATCAGTATTAATGCAAAAAAAACGGCCTATAATGATTCGGTAAGCCTGGTAAATTCCAATGCCGAGAAGTTTGCATTAAGCATCCAAAGCGATATGAACTCGTATATGTCGGTGGTAAGAACTTTAGCATTAGCATTTAAGGTATATGAAGATATGCCTCGCCAACAATGGGACTCGTTATTTATTGATATGTACGGTCATGTATATGGCGACAATCCCGATTTTTATAAGCTTTGGGATAGCTGGGAGTTAAACAAAATTGACCCGGAATGGAACCAACCTACAGGCCGGATTGCCAATGTTTTTTCTCGTATAAACGGACAGGTGCATCACAAGCAGGATTTAAGAAGTATTGATGGTGATGCAGAAATATACGCTTACATAAAAGCAAAAGCAAAAGAATTAGTACTACCACTGTATTTTGATGTTTTTACCGATGATAATGAAGATGTTAAATTAATGACCAGCCTGGTATCCCCTATTCTGATTAATAATGAATATGTCGGGTTAATTGGTATCGATTTAATTTTAGAGAAATTTCAGGAAATGATAGCAGCCGTTGAAATGCAACAATTTCCGGGATCTTATGCTTTTTTATTAAGCGAAGAAGGCAAATATGCCGGCCATCCCGAAACAGAACTCCTAAATCAGGCAGCTATTTTTGTACCAAAAGATAACAAGAGTTTTGACTTGATGAAGGCAATGGAAAGAAACAACGTCTTTTCCATTATTACCCTTGATGAAAATAAAAAAAGCAATTATGTAGCATTCGCTCCTATCAGAATAGGAAGGACCAACACTCCATGGTATTTAGGCGTATCGGTGCCAGTTAATTCAATTATGGCACAAGCCGATCGTAATTTTATGATCTCCATTTTAGTTGGGTTGTTTGGCGTATTCTTATTAAGCTTAGCCATTTATGTTATTACAAAAAACATCTCCGATCCGATACAGAACATAACCGAGTTTCTTAAAAAGCTGGCTAAAGGACAAACCAATAGTAAATTCGACTTGGATGTGAATTCGGGTGATGAAATTGAAGAAATGACCAAAGCCCTTGAAACATCCATCGAAGGCTTAAATTTAAAAACCGAATTTGCTAACAACATAGGTAAAGGTAATCTGGAATATGATTTTAAATTATTAAGTGATGAAGATGATCTGGGGAAAGCGCTCGTAAATATGCGTAACAGCCTTAAAAAAGCGCAAGCCGATGAAGAAAAACGAAAGCAAGAAGACGAAAAGCGAAGATGGACCAACGAAGGCCTGGCAAAATTTGCCGATATACTTCGACAAAACAATGATAATTTACAGGAGCTTTCGCACATTATAATTAAAAATTTAGTGTACTATTTAGATGCTAACCAGGGAGGTTTATTTTTAATGAATGATGAAGATAAAAATAATATCTTCCTTGATCTGATTGCCGCCTTTGCATACGATACCAAAAAGCACATCGAAAAACGAATTGATTACGGCGATGGAATTGTAGGATCAGTTGCAATCGAAAAAGAAACCACATACCTGGAAGATATTCCGGATGATTATATCACAATAACTTCCGGTTTAGGAGGCGCAAATCCAAGTTCGCTGCTGGTTGTCCCTTTAAAGATGGAAGATCAGGTTTACGGTGTTTTGGAAATAGCTTCTTTTAATACCTTTGAGAAATATCATATTGAGTTTGTAGAGAAAGTTGCTCAAAACATTGCATCGAGTTTATCCACCGTAAAAATTAACATACAAACCAACGAGCTGTTGGAAAAATTCCAGCAACAATCCGAAGAAATGTCGGCACAGGAAGAGGAAATGCGTCAAAACATGGAAGAGCTTCAGGCTACACAAGAAGAAGCCGCGCGAAAAAATTCAGAAATGGAAAACTTTATTCATTCCCTAGAAAAATCAAGTGCGGTAGTTGAATATAACACCGATGGACACATCACAAAAGTAAACGATAATTACTTAGCGCTTTTAAATTTACAGCGTTCGGAAGTAATGGGAGTGCATCATTCCGATAAAACGGAATTTTCAAAAAAGCAAAAACAAGAATACAATAAGTTTTGGAAAGATCTTAAATCGGGAATAACCCGAAAAGAGCAAACCAAATACATTGTGAATGGCAAAAAGATTGTTTTTCTGGAAGTGTATACGCCAATTGTCGACGAAACCGGAAAGGTACATAAGATTTTAAAAATAGCGAATGAAATTACCGATTTTGAATTTTAAATAACCTTAAATCATGAAATTTAAGCTCAAAATACAGCAGAAAATTCAACTGTTTATTATTACATCATCCATTGTAATATATCTTGTTGCCGTTGGATACATTAGCTTTAATGCCCGCAGAATGGCATATAAGGATGCAACAGAAGTTACGAACCGGCATGCACACGAAGCAGCAAAAGACATTAAAGCTAAACTCGACGCCGATTTAACTTTGGTTAAAACGCTGGCAGATGCTTTTCATACCTACAAATACCTTCCCGCAGAGCAATGGAAAGATTTATTTACCAAAATGTATGACGAAGTGTTTAGAAACAACCCACACATTTATAGTTTATGGGATAGCTGGGAGTTAAATGCCATTGACCCGGAATGGGATAAACCAACCGGTAGATTTGTAATTATTTTCTGGCGCGAAAATGGAATTATAAAAAGCAATCATGAGTTTCGAAGCTTAGATGGAGACCCCGAATTATATGCCGCCATTAAACAAAAAACGATTCCTTCCATTTGGGAACCATACGAAGATGTATTTACAGAGAATAAAGCAGATAAATTCCTGATGACCAGCTTAAACGCCCCCATAATGGAGGGTGGTAAGTACGTTGGTATTGTTGCAGTAGATATTACTTTAGACCGTTTTCAGGAGTTGGTAGAGCAAATAAAACCATTTAAAGGAAGTAATGCTTTTTTAATATCGAACGAAGGTGTTATTGCCGGACATCCGAATAAGGAATTGTTGAATCAAAAAATTGATGATGTGTTCCCTGAAGACAATAAGATCCATCAGATTACTCAAAAGATAAAAAAAGGAGAAGCTTATAGTTATACAGCAAAATCAGAAGATGGAACAAAAACCTATTATTCCTATGCTCCAATTTATATAGGTGAAACAAAAAGCCCCTGGTCCATTGCCATTTCAGTTCCCGAAAGCACGATCATGGCAAAAGCAAATAAAAACTTTAGAATCTCCATTATTGTGGGCATCATTGGAATACTTTTATTGGCTTTGGTTATTGCTTTAATCAGTAAAAATATAACAAATCCATTAACCAAAATCACACATTTGCTTAACCTTCTGGCAAAAGGGCATATTGATGATGAAATGCGGATTAAAATTGAAACGGGTGATGAAATAGAAGAAATGACCAATGCTTTAAATGATTCAATAACCGGATTAAACAAAAAGGTAGATTTCGCTAATCACATTGGTAAAGGCGAGCTGAACCATAATTTTGAACTATTAAGCAATGAAGATGTGTTGGGTAAATCGCTGATTGAAATGCGCAACAGCCTGATAAAAGCCGATGAGGAAGATGAAAAACGCAAAATAGAAGATGAAAAACGCCGTTGGGCAAACGAAGGATTAGCAAAATTTGCAGATATTCTTCGCCAGAATAATGATAATCTGGAAAACCTGGCCACAGAAATCATCATGAATCTGGTAGAATATTTAAAAGCAAACCAGGGTGGAGTTTTTATTTTAAATGATGATGATAAAGAAAATATTCACTTTAAATTGCTTTCTGCATATGCATACGACCGGCGTAAATACTTGCAAAAGACAATCATGCTTGGTGAAGGTTTAATCGGAACATGCGGAATAGAAAAGAAAACCATTTTCTTAACCGATATCCCGCAGGATTATATTGAAATAACTTCAGGATTAGGAGGAGCAAACCCAAGCAGTTTATTAATCGTGCCGCTTAAGCTCGAAGATGATGTGCTGGGAGTTTTAGAAATTGCATCATTCAATGTTTTCGAAAAACACGAAATAGAATTTGTTGAGAAACTGGCCGAAAGTATTGCATCTACCTTATCGTCGGTACGCATTAATATAAGAACAAACGAGTTATTGGAACGATCGCAGCAGCAAGCCGAAGAAATGGCTGCACAGGAGGAAGAAATGCGACAAAATATGGAAGAACTGCAAGCAACTCAGGAAGAGTCGACCCGAAAGAGTGCCGAAATGGAAGGCTTAGTGGAAGCTTTAAACGTTTCGAGTTATGTAATTGAATATGATACCGATGGGATAATTAAAAATGTAAATGATAATTACCTTAACCTTTTAGGTCTTAATCGTGAAGAAGTGATTGGAACACATCATTCGGGTAACATGGAATTTACAGATGCACAAAAAGCAGAATATGAAAAGTTCTGGAGAGAACTACGTAATGGAAAGGTAATGAAAGAAACAAGCAAGGTAAAAATTAAAGATAAGGAATACCTTTTTGCCGAAACATATACTCCCATAAGAAACATGGAAGGTGATGTTTATAAAGTTTTAAAAATATCAAACAATATAACAGATTTTCAACATAAATAACAATCTAAACACCTGTAAAATACCATGAAAATCAGATTACGGATACAACAAAAAATACAATTATTTATTATTACCGTATCAATCATTATATATGTAGTTGCAGTTGGTTATATTAGCCTAAGTGCTAGGAAAATGGCTTTTGATGATGCTATAGAAAAAACCAACAGTTTCGCAAATGAAACGGCAAAAGATGTTAAGGCAAGGCTGGATGCAGAACTAGGTGCCGCTGTGGCGCTAACAGATGCTTTTAAAATATATGAAGATTTCTCAAAAGACGAATGGCAGGATATTGTTCATAAAATGTATGCCAATGTATTTAAGGAAAATAAAAATATTTATGCTTTGTGGTCAAGTTGGGAATTAAGTAAGATTGATCCTGAATGGGAATATGACTATGGAAGGGTATCACATACATTCTGGCGAGAAAACGGTACTTATAAGGAGCAAACCGAATTAAGAAGTTTAGATGGTGATTCTCCGATGTTTTCAGTAACGAAAACTAAATTGAATCCATCTATTAACGAGCCCTATTTTGATGTTGTATCTGGTGGAAGTAGAGAATCTCTTTTAATGACAAGCTTAATGTCTCCCGTAGTTAATAATGGAGAATTTATTGCTGTTGTTGGATTTGACATCACCCTTGAACAATTTCAGCAATTAGTGGAAGGAATAAAACCTTTTGATGGAAGTTATGCTTATCTTGTTTCCAATGAAGGAATAATTTCCGGACATCCAAATAAAGAACTTCTTAATATTCCTATTGAAGAAGTTTTCCCAGATGATAATCAGGAATATAAAATCAAATCAAATATTAAGAAAGGAAAGCCGTTTAATTATATAAGTAAAGATAAATCTGGAGTCGAGATGTATTATACATATGCTCCTATAAAAGTGATTTATACAGATACTCCCTGGTCGATTGCAATTTCGGTTCCTATTAAAACAATAATGAAAACTGCCACCCGCAATTTTAGAATATCTATATTAGTGGGTATAATTGGTATACTAATAATTATTTTCGTGATTGCAATTATTAGTAAAAGCATAACCAATCCATTATCGAAAATTACTGCATTGTTAAAGAAACTATCCAAAGGACACATCGATTCCAAAATGAAAATGAATGTGAACACCGGTGATGAGATTGAAGAAATGGCCAATGCATTGAATGAATCGGTAGAAGGATTAGCAAAAAAAGTAGAATTTGCCAACCAAATTAAACAGGGAAATCTTAAACACGAGTTCGAAATGCTTAGCGAAGAAGATATTCTGGGTTCAGCTCTGCTTGAAATGCGAAACAGTTTGGTAATAGCACGTAAAGACGAAGAGAAACGCAAAATAGAAGATGAAAAACGCCGTTGGGCAAACGAAGGATTAGCCAAATTCGCCGATATTTTGCGTCAAAACAACGACAATCTGGAAAACCTTGCCACTGAGATTATAATGAATTTAATCGACTATTTAAAGGCAAATCAGGGGGGATTATTTATACTGAACGATGAGGATAAAGAAAATATTCATTTTTCACTTCTTTCTGCTTTTGCTTACGACCGGCGTAAGTATCTCGAAAAACACATTCAGCTGGGGGAAGGCCTGGTTGGTATTTGCGGGGTTGAAAAGAAAACCATTTTTATGACCGATATACCCCAGGATTATATCGAAATAACATCCGGATTGGGCGGAGCAAACCCAAGTAGTTTGCTCATCGTTCCTTTAAAACTCGAAGATGATGTGTTGGGTGTTCTAGAAATTGCTTCGTTTAATGTTTTTGAACCACACGAAATTGAGTTTGTTGAAAAATTAGCCGAAAGCATTGCTTCAACCCTTTCTGCCGTTCGCATTAACATTCGAACAACTGAGCTTTTGGAAAAATCGCAACAGCAAGCCGAAGAAATGGCTGCACAAGAAGAAGAAATGCGACAAAATATGGAAGAGTTACAAGCAACACAAGAAGAATCTTCCAGAAAGAATGCAGAAGTAGAGAAACTTCTGGAGCAATCGCAGCAACAGGCTAAACTAATAGAAGAAAAGGTTGCCGAATTTGAGGAACGTGAAGTGGTATGGCAAATTAAGCTGGATTCTGCCGATGAAAAAATAAAAGAACTGGAAGAAAAACTAAACAAGAAGAAATAAAATAGGGCTGCAAAATTGCAGCCCTGTTTTTTATATAATAATCATTCCTATTGACATTTAACAACATGTTTTATTTGATATTCTGCAGCCTGGGCATAATCGCCTTTGTTTGCTTTTGAATATGCATCGCATGCAGCAGCGTTATCTCCTTTGCCGTAGTAAGCGTTTCCTAATTCGTAATAAATTTTTGCATCCTTAGTTGTTCCCTGATCGGTGAATAATTCCAGCGCTTTATTAGATGCTTCAACAGCTTCATCCCATTTCGATTGCTTGTTATAAATAACAGCTAACTGATAGTAAATATCTGAATCTGGATCTTGATATTCCATGTAATTATTCAAATACCTTTCTGCATCGTTATATTTCTCTCCTTTTATGGCATCAACACCTGCACTCAGGTAATATTTGTATGCCAGTTCCTTAGCAACAGATTCGGTTTTAGAATCTTTTTTTGCCACTGAAGCATTAATAGCGCCATCAATGGCTGCTTTAAAGTTTGAGTCGTCGTTTTGTTCTTTGTATACCTGCGCTTTTCGAACATATGTCATAGCGTAGTTTGGATCTAATTCTAATGATTTATCCAATGCAGTTAAAGCACCTTCGTAATCTTCCGATTGCAATAAGCTTGCACCTTGAGCATAGTACAATTTAGGAATGGTTGACTTTGCTTTTTTAAGGTTTTGCGGATCGTTGTATGTTTCTGAATACTCTGCTAATTTTTTAAAAGCAGCAATCGACTCATCATATTTTTTTTCTTTATACAAACTAATTGCATATTTATACTGAATACTTGTAATTTGACTTGCAGCAGTTATGGCATTCTCATTTTCCGACTCGCCAATTTGTTCGTAAATCTCTACGCACTCTTTAAAAGATTCAATCGCAGCTACATAGTCTTTTGCCTGCGATTTAGCAACACCGTCCTTTAGCGCATCAACAGCTTCTGCTGCCGTTTGGCCACTTACATGAACTGCAAAACCCAGTAAAAAAATCATTGCAGTTAGTTTGCTCATTAATTTGAATTTCATGGTTATAAAATTTTAGTTAGGATTAAATTATTTTCTGTTTCTTAAAACCGGCTCTAAAAATATAAAAACGATATTAATTATAAAATATTTTTCAGATTTAATTTAATACATATGTCAATTATTAACAATATGTTACATTAATTGGTTCAATTTCATGTTATTTTCTGTTTAAACCAGTTTATATCGTGTTTGATTTTCGTTAAATAGTATTTTAATTAAATCCAATGCTAACAGGTTTACTAAAATATTTTCGGCCTTCTTTTTCGATAGTTTGGTAATTCTTACAAATTTTGAAAAGGTAATGGATTCATTTTCTTCCAAATATTCGAAAAGGACTTTTTCCGGTTCATCGTACCTAATTAAAACACCTTTACCAAAACGTTTTCGGTTCCAGGCTTTCAGATATATATTATTAACGATAAAGTTCTGGTCGTTTACCCTAATATAAACCTTATAATTTCCTTCTTTTGATGGGGCAGAAATTAAACGATCCGTTTCCATTTTAGGAACAGTAATTTCGAGCACTGTTTTACCCTCAAGGTTCCAGGCTTTGGTTTCGAAACTTACTGCCGGTTTACAATACATGTCGGCAGCAGCTTGCACCATATAAAATTCTTCGTCGCTTTGTACCCCTGCAATTGAGCCATTATCGCGCACTCCAATCAAGAGCTTACCACCATCAGTATTTGCAAAAGCAGCCAATGATCTGGCTATCTTTTTTGAATCAGTGATAGAGTGCTTAAAATCCTGTGTTTGATGCTCGCCCTGATTAATTAAATGATAAATAGATTCGCTCATTACCTTTTACTAAAATCTGTAGCGAAGATAAAAAAGCCTGAAGAAATAAAAAATTAATTATTTAAAGCTTCTGCGCCACTTACAATTTCCAAAATTTCGTTGGTAATGGCCGCTTGCCGTGCTTTATTGTAATTCAACTGTAACTCACGGATCAAATCGGACGCATTGTCGGTAGCCTTATGCATTGCAGTCATTCGTGCACCATGCTCTGCAGCAACAGATTCCAGAAGAGCTTCGTAAAATTGAATCTTTAATGATTTTGGGATTAACTCTTTTACGATGTATTCTTTGGTTGGCTCAAATATATAATCAAGGTTCTCATCCATATCTACATCCTGAGGTAATTCTATGGGCAAAAACTGGCTTTGAGTTAACAATTGAACCGCAGCATTCTTAAAGCGATTGTACACTAAAATTACTTTGTCGTAATCTTTCTCTACATAAGCCTTCATGATATCTTCAATCAAAGGTGCGGCATTGTTAAAAGTCAGATTATCCAGAATATCGTTGTGTACAAATACGTTACCGTAAGCTTTTGATTTATAAAATTCTGATCCTTTTTTACCAATGGAGAAAATAGACACGTTACCTTCTTTGTATTCTCCAACATAATCTTCCTTAATTAATGTTGTTACCTGCTTAATTACATTAGCATTAAAAGCACCGCAAAGTCCTTTGTTCGATGTAATTGAAATAATTAATATCTTTTCCGGGCATTCCTTTCTTGAGTAGATATTTTCTTCGTCGTTTTCTATTGTTTGATTAATGCGAAATAATATCTGATGTAATTTTCCTGCATAGGGCCTGAGATTGATAACAGCATCCTGTGCTTTTTTAAGCTTTGCTGCAGAAACCATTTTCATGGCACCGGTAATTTGTCTGGTTGATTTTACCGATGCAATCCGGGTTCGTATCTCTTTTAAATTACCCATATAAAATACTCCTTAATTCTAATCCTTCTTATATTTTACAGCAAGTTCAGTAGCAACTGTTTCAAGTGTATTGGTTACCTCATCTGTTAACTCACCAGCTTTTAACGCTTTTAACACATCGTTATGTTGCATTTCCATTAAATCAAGAAATTCCTTTTCGAAAACCTTCACCTTATCTACCGGCACATCTTGCAAAAGCCCTTTTGTTCCGCAGTAAATAATGGCAATTTGCTTCTCTACAGGAATTGGTTTGTACTGTCCTTGTTTTAATATCTCTACGTTTTTAGCACCTTTATCTAAAATCGCCATGGTAGCAGCATCTAAATCAGAACCAAACTTAGAAAAAGCTTCCAGCTCGCGGTATTGAGCCTGGTCTAGCTTCAAAGTTCCGGCTACTTTTTTCATCGATTTAATTTGTGCATTTCCACCAACTCTCGAGACAGAAATACCCACGTTAATTGCAGGTTTTACACCGGCATTAAATAAATCCGATTCTAAAAATATTTGACCGTCGGTAATAGAAATAACATTTGTTGGAATATAGGCGGAAACATCACCGGCCTGTGTTTCAATAATTGGCAAAGCGGTTAAGGATCCACCTCCTTTTACTTTTCCTTTTAACGATTCCGGCAGGTCATTCATTTCGGCAGCAATTTTATCAGATTTTATGATTTTAGCTGCTCTTTCAAGTAATCTTGAGTGTAAGTAGAAAACATCACCCGGATATGCTTCACGTCCTGGTGGGCGACGAAGTAACAGAGATACTTCACGATATGCAACTGCCTGCTTCGATAAATCATCGTAAATTACTAGCGCGGGCCGGCCGGTATCTCTAAAGTACTCACCAATACAAGCACCGGCAAAGGGAGCATAAAACTGCAAAGCTGCAGGGTCGGAAGCTGTGGCCATAACAATTACAGTATAATCCATTGCTCCGTATTTCTTTAGTGTTTCTGCAATGTTTGCAACAGTAGATCCTTTCTGTCCTATGGCAACATAAATACAATAAACCGGTTCACCCTTATCGTAAAATTCCTTTTGATTGATAATGGTGTCTATTGCTATAGCTGTTTTACCGGTTTGTCTGTCGCCGATAATTAGCTCACGCTGGCCACGGCCAATCGGAATCATAGCATCAATTGGTTTAATTCCGGTTTGTATGGGTTCGTTAACCGGCTGACGATAAATTACTCCCGGAGCTTTTCGTTCCAGCGGCATTTCAAATAATTCGCCAGAAATCGGGCCTCTACCATCCAATGGTTCTCCTATTGTATTCACAACCCTGCCTAATAATCCTTCGCCTACATTTATTGAGGCAATTCGCTTTGTGCGTTTTACTTTATCCCCTTCCTTAATCTCTTCTGAAGAACCCAGGAGTACCGCTCCCACATTATCTTCTTCCAGGTTCAGAACAATTCCCATTTGGCCATTTTCAAATTCGATCAACTCGTTCGATTGAACATTTGTTAATCCATATATTCTTGCAATGCCATCGCCCACCTGTAGTACACTTCCTATTTCTTCCAGATCAGAATTTGTGGTAAAGCCTTCTAACTCTTTTTTTAGTATATCAGAAACTTCTCCGGGTTTTATTCCTGCCATAGCTTATAATTTTATTTGCTTTTGTTTTGTTTTATTGTTAAAATCAATTTTAAGAAAATCATTCCTTAAATTGGCAATCTGCCTGGAAACACTCAAATCGAGCTGTTTATCATCCACCTGAATGATCACACCACCAATTAATGCCTGATCTACTTTTGTTTCCATCTCAACAGGCGATTTAAATTTCTTCTCGATTGATTTTTTAATACTTTCTATTTGTGTTCTGCTTAAGTCGACTGCTGTAGTTATTACAGCTTTTTTTATTCCATTTTCTCTGGCGTAGATATCCAGAAAATTTAAACAAATGTTTTTAAGGTGTTTTTCGCGCTTATTTTTAACAATAAGCATTAAAAACGATAAAGTATAATGATTGATTTTATCTTTAAATAGTTCTTGTAAAATCTGTGCCTTTTTCGATATCTTAATTACAGGATAATCCAACATCGTATATAAATGCTCATTCTCTTGAAAAGTTTCTAAAATGAACTGTATATCCTTTTTAATTTCATCCGACAGTTTTTTTTCCTTAGCCAGTTGAAACAAAGATTTAGCATAACGCACATTGATCTGCCCCTGATACATAAAAGATGAGATTAATTTAGATCTATGTTATCAATTAAATTTTCCAGTAATTCTTTTTGCTTTTTATCGTCGCCCAATTTTTGTTTTAAGATTTTTTCTGCAATATCAACTGATAAAGCTGCAATTTGATTTTTAATTTCGTTAATTGCTTCGTTTTTTTCTTTCTGCACACTTTGTATTGCATGATCGATAATCTTTTTTGCTTCTGCTTTAGCTTCTTCTTTTGCGTCCTCCAGAATTTTTTCTTTAAGTTCTTTGGCTTCTTTTAAAAGATTATCACGCTCAAGTTTTGCCAGCGCTGTTATTTTTTCGTTCCCAAACTCAATTTTAGCCATTTCTTCTTTAGCTCTTTGGGCAGCCAACAGACTCTTGCTAATAGATCGTTCGCGATCTTTTATGGCTTTTAGAATTGGCCTCCAGGCAAATCGAGCTAGCACGTATAGTACTATTCCAAAAGATAATAACATCCAAATTAAAAGTCCGAGATCAGGTTTTATCAGTTCCATAATACTTATTTTTAAATCATAAAAAACTTTACAGGCAGCCAACCGCTGCACTGTAAAGTATAATCCTTAAACAAATAAAATAAGGAAACAAACAACAATTGCAAAGAAAGCAACCCCCTCGATAAGTGCAGCAGCAACAATCATATTTGATCTAATGTCGCCAGCAGCTTCGGGTTGTCGTGCAATAGACTCCATGGCTGTACCACCAATTCGGCCAATACCGATAGCTGCTGCAAATGCAGCAATTGCAGCACCGAAACCGGCAGCTGCTTTTGCTATCGCTGCTCCTTCAATTGCCAGTAAAATTGTACCCAGTGTAAACATAGTATTAATTTTAAGTGAATATTAGTGTCCTTCTTCTGATGCCATTCCAAAATAAATGGCTGATAAAATGGTGAAAACATAAGCCTGTATAAAAGCCACCAGTAATTCTAAAAACGACATAAAAATGGTAAAAATAATAGATACAGGCGAAACGGCATATCCTAATGATGGTGACATGTTTCCAAATATAAATATCAAACTGAAAAAACCTAAAATAATGATATGCCCTGCCGAAATATTAGCGAATAAACGAATCATTAAAACAAATGGCTTAATAATAACCCCCATCAGTTCAATAAATGGAATTAAAGGCAATGGTAACTTTAACCACCAGGGTACACCGGGCGAATTAAAAATGTGTTTCCAGTAATTTTTATTTCCGGTAAAGGTAGTTACCATAAAAGTGAACAAGGCCAGCGCCATGGTTACAGTAATGTTACCTGTTACGTTCGCTCCTCCCGGGAAAATAGGTATTAATCCCATTAAATTATTGATCAGAATAAAAAAGAATATCGTTAATAAAAAAGGAGTGTATCGCTCGTAATGATGCTCACCAATGCTATTTCTGGCAATATCGTCGCGAATAAAAAGGATAACCGGTTCTAATAATGACTGTATCCCTTTGGGTGCTAAACCTTCTCTCCGGGTATAAGCTTTTGCCACCGATATAAACACAAACAGCATAAATGCCGCGCTAATTAATATAGCAGCAACATTTTTTGTAATCGATATATCGAATGGCCTGGCAATAAATTCTCCCTGCTCATTTACTTCAATAATTTTATCGGTGTATTCCCCTTCGTGTGCTATTGTAAAATTTTTATGGCTATGCCCGTGTTCGAGTTTAGATGACCAAAAAGAAACCAGGCCTTGATTCTCGCTATACAAAATTATTGGCAAAGGAATAGATACATGATGACCCTGATAGGTAAATAAATGCCAGCCGTAACTGTCCTTAATGTGGTCAAAAATAAAAGTTCCTGGATTAAATTTTGTTTTTTCGGTGTGTTCGGTTTGTTCCGGCTCCTCACTTGATGCATTTTCAATTGCATTTACATTGATGTTGGTTAAAAAAACAAAGCCAATTACAATCGAAATATTTAGTAGGATTTTGTGCATAAAATAAGGTTTGCTTACATACAAATTTAATGAATAAAAAGTAAACTTACTTACTGATACTAAAAAAAAGACAGCGCAAACAAATTTGCACTGTCTTTATTACGAAAAAATATTTTTATTGTTTCTTTATTAGCCTGCTAATCCTGCACTAATTAAGAAAGTTGCAGCAAACGCAATGATAGCATATAATTCAGGGAATACTGCTAAGATTAGTGTATTACCAAACACGTCGTTACCACCACCAATGGCAGCAATACCATTCGATGTTACTGAACCTTGTTTAATAGCCGAAAATAGCGCAACAAATCCTAAGAATAATCCCATGGATAAAATGGCAATACCATTAAAAATTGGCATTTCAGGAGTAATCAGGTTAAATAATTTGTCGATTACGAAATAACCACCAAATCCATAAAGGCCCTGTGTTCCCGGTAAAGCCGCTAAAAGCATGTAATTACCAAATTTCTCCGAATCTTTTTTCAAAGCACCGATTGATGCATTACCACCCATTGATACTCCAATTGCACTACCAATTCCTGAAAGTGCGATCATAATTGCTAATCCTGCGTAAGCTAAATAAATTGCTGTGTTCATAATAATTGTCTCCTATTAATTATTTTTATTTTTCTATTTTGAAAAAGGTTTATATTGCTTGCCGCCTCCAACAAAGCCGGCGTTTTTATAAAATTCTACAAATGTTAAACGCAATGGATGAACAAAAGCTCCCAGACTGGCAAGGAAAATGTTTAATCCATGGCCGATTATTAAAATAATAATAAAAGGTATGTAACTAAAAAAGCTGCCTCCTAAAAACTGAGCTGCAATTTGGTTAAATACCAATCCTAGAATTGCACTGGAAATTCCAAGTGCAAACAAACGAATGTATGATAATAAATCACCAAATACTCCGGTAATCATATTGTAAACATCATATAGCCCTGAAAAAACACTCACAATCATATTCTTTTCAGGATTTGCAAAAAGTAAAATCAAAGCAGCGCTAATTCCATAAGCTATCTTTTTGGCAATTGCAAAACCAGTGAAGCTAACTCCGGCTTGCTCTAATCCAATAAATACACCGGCAACCACGATTAGTAAAATCCAACCGATAGTTGACAATCCGTATTTTAAACCACCTTGCTTGATTTGATTAGCGGCCTTTATAAACATTCCGTAAAATATTTGTAAGCCACCAATAGCTATTGATAACCAAAATAATTTTAATGGTTCAAGTATGATATCTTTTAACGGATAGGCTTTGATTTTAACCAGCTCAA
>CAYVEW010000065.1:0-18598 GCA_964450375.1 uncultured Bacteroidales bacterium | reverse complement strand
CTATCGCTTCGTTGCCTTTCATTAATCTTAATTCTTTCATTATTATAGTTCTTTTAAAAATTTAATACTATTCGTTTACTTTTTTTCTGTAAACTGTTATAACACCGTCGGGACATACGATTGCACAATTTGCACATCCGGTACAATCATCCGGATTAGCCATGTATGCATAATGATATCCTTTACCATTTACATTTTCCGATAATTGGATAACATTTGTCGGGCATGCAGGTATGCAAACTTCGCATCCTTTGCATTTTTCGATGTCAACAACTATTGCTCCTTTTACTTTTGCCATTATTATAAATTTAAGTTTTTATAGTAGTTTTTTGAACGCTTTCAAAGATAAGATTTTTTAGCTTTAAAATCTTATATTGATCGCCTGTTGTTCAACAGTATTATGCTATGCATGATGCTGTTTAAACGCTCTAAGTCTTACTTCAAGGTCGTTTAACTGGTTTCGGCTAATTTGAGAAACACATGCTCTTAAACCTTCAATTCTTTCGCTACCTGTAGTCGCTAGCGAAATAGCACTTATGCCATAATATAACAATTTTTCAAGCAATTCCATTCCGTCCATACCCGGGTACGAAAAAGTAAAATAGAAACCGTCTGCCAATGGTTCGTTTTCGTCCATATTATAAACGATATTAAACCCATTTTCGGTGAACATCTTTTTCATAATTTTGGCTCGTTCTCCGTATTCTTTCACACTATCAACAAAGTTAAAATCTCCGTCGTTGGCAGCTTTTAACATGGCTGCTAAGCCATATTGTGCCGAATGACTGGTACCTGAAGATAAAGAATAAATGGCTCCATAAACCATTGAATAGCCAAACTGATCTGTTTTATAGAATCTTTTTAAATCGGGGAATTTTCGGTTAAATAATCCGTTGGATATTGCCATCATTCCAATTCTCTGACCAGCGTAACTGAACGATTTCGAACTGGAAATCAACAATATATAATTATCAGTATAATTCGCCACAGTTGATTGATAAGGTGGTACGCCTGGTTTTGATAAATCTTTACGGAAATCCATGGCAAAATAGGCCAGATCTTCCATTACAACCACATCATATTTTGTTGCCAGTTCGCCAATTACCTGTAATTCTTTCTCAGTAAAACAAATCCACGAGGGATTATTCGGATTAGAATAAAGAATCGTTGAGATATTTTCTTTTTGTAAATAGGATTCCAGTTTTTCCTTGAGTTTATCGCCCCGGTAATTGTATACATCAAAGGTTTCGTATTTTAATCCTAATACTTTATGTTGCATTTTCTGAACAGGAAACCCCGGATCGATGAACAATGTAGTATCTTTTTTTACATCGCGGCGACATGAAACAAGAAACGAAGCAAATGCTCCCTGCATTGAACCTACGGTTGGAATACAGTTGCATTCATCCACATCAACATTCATGAAATTTTTTATAAACCTGGAGATTTCTTTTTTCAAAATATCAACACCTTCAATCATTGGGTATTTTGAAGCTACACCATTTCTAAGGGCTTCAATTTCTCCATCGATTCCAACTTGTGCAGGAGGCAATCCGGGAACACCCATTTCCATGCGAATATATTTTTCGCCGGTTTCCTTTTCAATTTCGTTTACCAGTCGAACCAACTCACGAATTGATGCCAGTCCGACACTCTCCAATCCACTTTGCTCAATTTTGTCTTTAACAACCTGATAATCTATTGGTGTATTTTTTAACTTGATATCACTCATATAAATGATCTGTTTTGGGGTGATTAATTTTTGACTATTATTTGAATTCTTGTGTTATTTTTTTAACCCAGTTATTCACTCTCTCGTCGGTTAATTCAGGCTCAAAATCTTCATTTACAGGCAATCCAATAAATTTACCATCTTTCAATGCTAAGGATTCTCTAAAGTCGTATCCTTCGGTATCAACCTGTCCGATCAGTTTAGCTCCTTTAGGTATTATTTTCTCAGCAACAATACCAAGAGCATCCACAAAATGCAGGTCGTAAGTAATTTGATCGCCTAAACCAAACATTGCTATTACCTTGTTTGAATAATCAACCTTTTCTACTTCAGGTAAAAAAACATCCCAGTCGTTTGCAGGTTTATCCGATTCCCACGTTTCTTTTCCAATGGTTGACATTCCGAAAATGATATTCTCATATTTTTCAACATCAGAAGCTTTAGCGCCTTTTACCGGTATTAGCTCCACGTTTTCGTTACCTAATGCGGCAGCAACTTTTTTTGCTACTCTTTCTGTTGAGCCACCAAGTGGTCCATAAAATAATCCAATTTTTTTCATAAATATTTATATTAAGTTTTATTATAATCTTTTAAAATTAAAATTCGCAACCTACTCCCAAATAAAACAAATGTGCCGAGAAATTATCCGGATCATTATTTGTAAGAAACGATGTTCCTTCGTTATACACATAACCGGCAGAAACGATGATAGCTGCACCAGGGCCTCCCGATCTAAATCCCAATGAAGGATTTAGGTTTAACCCGCCCCTTGCCGAAATGCCGTATCCCAATTTTAAATCAACAAATGGTGTAATTGGTGATTTCGTTAAATTAAGCCTTGTGTTAAACAAAGGCATAAAGATTAGATTTTCATTATCAATAGAGAATAATCCAATCCCTCCTCCTAAATAAAAATAGGGAGTTTTTTGAAAGCCATGAGATGTATTAAACTCTAATAAATCCATTGCCCCCAATCCTTTATATACATTAAAAAAACCTTT
Source organism: uncultured Bacteroidales bacterium (assembly GCA_964450375.1). Lineage (GTDB taxonomy): Bacteria > Bacteroidota > Bacteroidia > Bacteroidales > UBA12077 > UBA12077. Next base: position 15,865 of record CAYVEW010000065.1, on the reverse strand, counting down.
ATAACCTCTTAGTATTTCATTGGAAGGTACAGAATCTTTCATCCCAGGTTTTTGCATCTGTTCTTTCGTAATCTTCTCAATTTCATCCATCCTGTAGATAAAGATACTACCTTCAGCTGTTTGAACTTTTATGGTTGAATCAGGAATAATTTCTAAAATCGATCCATAAATTAATCCGCCGTTTTTAAGATGAACTGCATCTTTTAATTGCTGACTGAAACTGCTCACAGTTAGCAACATAAACACTTTAAAAAAGAGATACTTTTTCATCTGTTTTTATTTTATGATTTGTGCACTAACAAATATACAATTATTTTTCACTCTTTAAACTTGCAATAGCTAACAGTATACCAAGTACAATGCCCAGTATTGCAGCAAATAAGACCTGATACTGTGCCGGCAATAAAAAAGTAATGGTATGAGCCGGTATCCAGAAAAAAGGTATTGTTTTCTTAAACACAAAATTCCATTGCACCGACCAGTCCATTTGTACCATGATCTCGCCAAATTTTATTTTACTAAAAAAACCTGTTATTGTGCCTCCATTATTTACAATATGCGTATCGGTAACTTTATGCAAAGTCATCATTACCGGGGCATAAATTAAATTCATTGCTGCACTAATGGAAAATGCAACCAGAAGCTTTATTCCTGAAAATGAACCATTCATAGCTTCCACGGCTTCCGAGAAACCTAAGTAAGCCAGAAAGTTTGGTGTTCCGGTAGCAAAAATCACAAAAGACATTTTAATAGTTAAACCAAGAAAACCCCAAACGATGGCTCTGGGTAAGAGGCCGAAACCTTTTCTGTTATAAACACCATTTCTTATTCTTAATCCTATTGCTTCGCCCATGGTTGCAAGTATTGCAAACTTAATGAAGCTGGTTATCATACCATGATCTTTGTTGAAAGTATCGTAAAAACTGAAAACTTTTTCGGAAATAAAAAATGGTAGAAACAATGCTACAAATAAGACTGTGAATATTAAATCCTGTTTTTTCATTCTGTAAATAAAACTTTAGAAAAAGTGAAAAACTGAAAACATAATTCTTGTATTGGACACTTCGTGTGATGTAATATACTTTCCATAGGAATCGACTATATCGCCATAGGCCGCAACGGTATATTCCAACTCAACAGCCATTAAAAAATTATTGATTTTATGCGATACCGTTGGTGCTATTCTGTATAAATAATCAACATTTAAAGCCATACCATAGGCTCTTTCCGGATCGATCATTCGTTCATCTGCTCCAAGATTTTTGGTAAATCCTCCAAAAAGAGAAAATTTCGTTCGATCACCATAAATAATATTTCCCCAGGCATAAAAATGATTGTATGGTGCATATTCTTCGTGGCCAGTTATACTATCAAGTGCACTTACTCCATAACCTCCCGGCATAACACTTTCAGACAGGTTTTGTCCATAAATGGCTTTTGCCTTTATTTCCAATCTGGATTTTTGATATTTAAAATATCCCATATAAGCAAACGAGTTTACTTTTTCGTCGGTAACGAAAATGGAATCTTCTGCTATTAATGATTCGGTTAAGACTCTTGGCATAATCGATTTATAATCAACAGCTGCACCGAATAAGAAATTTCCTGGCTTGAATTGCAACTGTAAATGTAAATTCGGGATAGTTGCATTCTTGATGTATTGGGCTGATTTTCCATCGGGCCCTGAGCTTACATAATCGCTTTGAGAAATAGCAGCTCCAATTACTTTAAACCGGCCCATTACGTGAGAAACTTGTAACATCGGACTACGGTTAAAAGGTTGAAAAGGAATTCCTGTATTTAAAGACATAACCGATGGATACACTTCTTTAACAAATAGCGGGTGCCATTCGCGGCCAAATAAGATTTCTGTTTTCTCCCAGTTTAGTTTAGAGTATGCATGACGCAAACGCACTCTGCTTGTAAAATAAGTTCCTGTTATGCCAGTCCAATCCAATTCGACCAAACCGGTTAATTTTGCCCCCAATAAATCAGGCCCGCTTATCTTACCCCTTAACCTGGTGGAAATATCAACTATACCCAACGAACTTTTTGCATTGATATCTTCCCCATTTTCATCTAATAATTCATCTTTAGGAAAAATTAACAATAAGCCTTCTAAAGCTTCAACATTCTGCCTGGAATCAAAAAACACATCGCTTTTCACAAATCCAGACAATTCAAAATTGATTTTCTTTTCTGCAACTTCTTGAGCAATAACATTATTTGCCAGGAGAATTACTGTGAATAAGATTCCTTGTATTTTCATTATTCTTTTACTTCTTCTGTGGTTGAAAAACCAAAATATCCCCAGCCCTTAACAAATCCTTCTTTTACCTGTGGCCATTTTATAATAACTCCGGCTAAAAGCATTATTGTTAGAACAATCAATAATTTCTCGTTAAATCTTAAATCCTTAAACTTTCGCATTTCATTTCTTATTTGTCATTCCCTAATCTAACGGGGAATCTAAATAGTAGATTCCGGGTCAAGCCCGGAATGACATCAATTGTTTATTTTTCTATTCTAATTCGTGCATCCACAGCAACCACCTTATCGGCTTTTCCTAATAATGGATTTAAGTCCATTTCGGCAATCTCAGGAGCAACTTTTACTAATGCTCCAACACGGGTAACTATTTCGGCAAACATTTCTTCGTTAACACCTTCCTGTCCGCGAACTCCTTTAATAATTCCATAACTTTTCAACTTACGAATCATTTTTAAGGCTTCATCTGCAGCAATTGGTGCCAACCCGGCACTAACATCCTTCAATACTTCTATAAAAATTCCACCTAATCCACACAGAACCATATGTCCGAATTTAGGTTCAGCTTTTGCTCCAACAAACAATTCTGTCCCCGATAACATCGGTTGCAATAATATTGCAGTAGTATCTTTAATCTGAATCATTCTATCAAATTCAGCAGCAACAGTTTCAGTATCCTTTACATTTAATACAACACCGCCCACATCTGATTTATGAACAGGTCCAACCACTTTCATTACAACTGGCAAACCTAATTCCTGAGCAGCTTTAACAGCATCTTCGCGAGAAGTAACTACAGCTTCTCCTGCCCTTGCAATTCCGGCAGCATCTAATAAGGCTTGTACTTTTTCGGGCGAAATATAACCATCTTCAGACTTATCGATAATATTGCGAATTGCTGAATGATCTATATCTGGCATTTGAATAGTTTCCGGCACTGGTTTTTCGGTATGAAAAACTTTAGCCAAAGCATTACCAAAAACAACCTCATCAGGAAAGTTAATTCTTCCTTTTGCAATAAATGCATCGATCTCGTCTTTTACATTGATAATCGAAGGTAAAATAGGATAAATCGGCTTTTTGCAAGTTTTCATCTTTTCATCCAGCAGATCGTAAACATCGTAAACAGGGAACAAACCAGGACTACCAAAAATAACAGCCATTGCATCGATGTTATCGAAATCATTTTCGCATGCATCAATAATGTGTCCTAATTGCTCTGCAGTACCAGTTGCTAAGAAATCGATTGGATTTGCAACCGAAGAACCCGGAAAAAGTTTTTCCAATAAAGCATCTGCTTTAGGGCCTTCGATGTGTGGAATCTCCAGTTTATTATTGGATAAAGCATCTGTTAACATCACAGCAGGGCCTCCTGCGTGAGTAATAATTGCAATATTTTTACCTTTTAATTCAGGATGCATAAAAATGGAAGCTACTGTAGCCAACTCATCACGACCAGCACAGCGAACAATTCCTGCTTTGTGGAACAATGCATCAACTGCTACATCTGAACTCGCTAGAGCACCAGTATGCGATGATGCGGCACGACTTCCAGCTTCAGAACTACCTGATTTTATGGCGGCAATTTTACATCCTTTACGTATTAATGAAGATGCATGCTTCAACAGCATCTCAGGTTTATCAATACTTTCAATGTATAATAACTTAACTTTTGAGCTGGTTTCGGGATCGAAATTTTCATCGAGATATTTTACAATCTCTTCCACACCAATTTGAGCGCTATTTCCTACCGAATAAACGCTGGAAAATTTTAATCCTTTCGGCATGGCTGCTTCCATAATAAATACGGCAGTAGCTCCTGAACCAGAAATAAAATCAACACCTTGTGAATCTAATTTTGGAATTGGTGTTGTAAATACTCCATTGTGATTTTGATTTAAAACACCCACGCAATTCGGGCCAATTAAACAAGCACCATTTGCATTCACTATATCAACAACCTCCTGTTCAAGCTTTGCTCCTTCTTCGTTTTCTTCGCTAAAACCAGCAGAAAGAATTATAAATGCTTTTGTTCCTTTTTGCTCTGCCAATACACGAACTGTATCAGGGCAAAACTTAGCTGCAATAGCAAGTATGGCCATATCAACCTGAGGCAAATCAGTTGGATTTTTATAACTTCTTATACCTTGCACTTCGTCTTCCTTAGGATTTACAACATACAAATCGCCTTTAAAATTTCCGTCTATTAAGTTCTTCAGAACCTTTCCACCAGGTTTCTGAATATTGTCCGAACCACCTACAACTACTATGCTTTTAGGATCTAACAGCTGTTTTGTTATCATAATTATATTATTTTACTATTTTTTGATATTAGCACAAATTTAGTAAAAAAAAGCCTACACAATGATTACGATCTGTAAGTAGATTGATTAAATTAATTAGAAATCAAAACTAAAGTTCAAGAAAATTAATCTTTTCTGGACTTACATTATTAAACATATTTTGCAACATGTTTATATCTTTTAAAATTTTCCAAAAATATTGTCACAAAATATTAGCAAGTTTGTCATAGATTGAAAAGAACAATAAATGTTGTTTAACGAAACATATAATCTTTACTATTTAAAAATCTATTCGTTCGTATATAGATTATCCCTTTCGCATCAAGATAGTGAAGATATCACGCAAGATGTTTTTATAAATCTTTATAAAGAAATCGAAAATAAAAATAAGCCAAATAATGTGAAGGCGTGGTTATACAAATGCGCACTTAATAAATTTATTAATATATATAAAAAGAAGAAAGTTGTATGCTTAACAAATGACATCGCTTGTTATGGAAAAAACTCACAAAACACAGTAGAATCAGAATTTATTAATAACGAAAAAAGAGAATTAATTTTTGATGCAATTTCAAAATTAACAGAACAAGATCAATTGTTATTAAATCTTTATAATGATGATTTTTCTTATAAAGAAATCAGCGAGATTTTAGATATAAAATTTAGCTCCGTTGGGAAAACCTTATCAAGAGTAATTGAAAAATTAGCAAACCAGATTAAACTATCAGATCATGAGAAAGTGCTTATCCAAAGAAAAGTTGTTTGATTACTTTCATGCTGAATTAGAAAAGAGTGAAATGGATCTAATCAACGCACATATAAATGTTTGCGATGATTGCAGGTATATCCTTAACCAAATCGAAACTGAAGTTAATTTGGTAAAAAACACATTAGATTGTTTAAATCCAGATGTTACAAGAATTCCTGATTTCAGCAAGAATAAGAAGTATACTTTTAATAAACATAATAGAAGAAAAATTTTAGGCTGGGCTGCAAGTATTGGGCTACTTATAAGTTTTTCGACTGTTGTTACCCAAAAAATTATTGATAATCAGAAACCGGTTAACGATTATGAATATTTTAAATATATCCCTGATTTAAATGATGCCTGGAAGGAAAATAGCATTACTGTAACAAGCTACGATAGTAAAGGTAACCCTATTAACCATCAGGTTATTACAGATTAAAACTCAATTAAAACAAACAATTATGAGAAAAATAATTTTATCAGTTGTGATATTATGTTGTGTTAATAGCATTCAAGCCCAATCATTACTCGATGTGTATAAAAAAGGACAAATCAACTTAATTCCTGACACTGAGTATGGCAAAAACACCGATTGGAATAAAATTTTTGACGATAGAAATGACGAAAAATATGGAAATCCAATAGGTAAAATGAAAAGTCTTGCCGTTTCATCGAATGGTGAGCTTTTTATTTCCAATTATAGTAAATACAACATTTATAAATTCGATGCTAAAGGAAATTTTTTAAAAGAATTTGGCAAAGAAGGTGGTAAAAAAGGCGAATTCTTATACAGACCAACCTTGCATGGAGTTTTAGACAATAAATATGTATTTGCAAGTGATCATCAAGGTAGAATACAGTTTTTTGATTTAGATGGTAATTTCCAAAAAATGGTAAAAATTGACTATATGCCTTTGCAGATTATCCCTTTGAAAAATAATAAAATTGCAATTGCTGGCCATGTTGCATACAATGGAGACACAAGATATATTGTTTCAATTAAAGATATTGAAACTGGCGAAGAAAAAATTGTTGATAGTTATATGAATAGTTTAATTAAACTAAAACCAATAACTATTAAAGCAAAAGATGGTGGAATGTTTGGATTTAGTCCTTCTGGTTTACGCGATAAAACAATTATTGAAAGAACAGCTGATGGTAATTTAATTGTTAGCCATAATGTGGAATCAGCCATAAACATCTTTAGTCCGGAAGGAAATAAGATAAAAACAATAAAACTTGAATTATCGGCAACAAAAACTTCTGCTGAAGAAAAAGAAAAGTTCCTAAACGGAGTTAAAGATTTTCTTATTAAAAAAGATTTATATGAAGAAAACAAAGAACTATTGACTAACCCAAACATTTATCCTGAAACTTATCCATTATTTTACTCAATAGAATCTGATCCAGAAGGTAATGTATTGGTGTTTAAATTCTCGAAAGACAAAGGAAATTCGTTTCTGGTTTTCGATAAAGCAGGAAAATACATTTGCGAATCTAAACTAGATTCAGACAAATTAAAACTAGATATTAACTCAAGATTCTCTACATTTGAAATAAGCTCTGATGGATTATATGCATTTGTAAGTGTAATAGACTCAGAAACATCTGAACTTAAAATAATTCGAACAAAATTAAAATAATTAAGGTGTACAGTTAAAATACCTGCCTATTTATTTAAGCAGGTATTTTAATATAAATCCGGCCATTAGAAAGTAATTCGTTTGTGTTCCCATGAAAATCTCTTAAGCAATTAAATAAGATTTATCCTTTTGATGTGTAGCTATACTCTATCTAGATTGGGAAAATCATTATTTTCAAATTATCACTCTAATTCAATCTAGTTATCAATATTTTAATAAATTCAATGTGATTTTCTTTTTTGTTTTAAAAAAAAGTATAACTTCGCTTACCGTTTAGAATTTATACAAAAAATTATTAACCTTTTCAAAAAACAAATTTTATGAAAAACTTAAAAACAGCATGCCTGTTTATGGTGGCATGCATCTTATTTTTAGCATCATGCGAAGAGATTGAAAAATCAGATTTAACGTTGGACCTTACCAAAGAGGCTACAGTAAAGGCATTTATTTATGCTGAGTTAGACAGAACATCACAAGGTTTAGAATTTGCACCAACTGGAACTGAAGTAATCGTTAGCATTCCTAATAGTGCGTTTAATCCATCGGCATCGGGTAACTGGACAACAGTAGCCACTGTTACAGATGGAATTATTGAATTAACTGTTCCTGTTACAAATTCGGGAGTTACCGTTTCGTTTACTCCTGCCGAGTTTGTTTACGATCAGGTTCAACCTTATGGTTCAAATTCATCAACTATCCAAAAGTTATACAAATCAACCACCCCGGGGTCTTTAACAACTGTAAAACCAGGTCAGGAAAGAACTCACGAAATTACTTATAACTCCTATTCAACCTTCGAAAACTTTACCGAAACAGTTAATGTAAAGTTTGAAGGCTATGCTGATATAGATGAAACAAATGCTGGCAATGAGTTTATCCCTTCAAGCACTGTGATCCATATTTACAATAATGATTTTTATACAACCACAACGGTAGGTGCAGCAGGACAATTTGAAGTTAATTTACCTAAAAGTGAGAATGTTACATTGCGTTTTGAAACTACAAAAACATTAAACACAGCACCTGTTACAACTAAAAATTACCGTTACACAACAAATCACTTTTCTCAAAGCTCAACAAGCCCGGTTAGACAAACGATTAGTTTCGGATCAGGATCGTTATGGGAATAAAAAACCTAATGCTGTTAAAAGAATATAAAACTAAATTAGGATAATAAAATATTACATATGAAGAAAATAATTATTACATTAACCCTTTGCGTGCTTGTATTTTCAAGCATTGCACAAGAAGATAGCCTGGCAAAATGGACAGGACACAAGAACCTGCCAAAAGCAGGCGATATAGCAGTTGGATTTGAAGCCAGGCCAATTTTAAACTACATTGGGAACATGTTTAATGGAACCCAAAATAATAGTTTGAATTTAAGTGACAACACACTTTATTTCCGCTATTATTTAAGTAATGATGCTGCTATACGTGCAGCCGTTCGCATTAACTCAAATGGCTCTGAAGATCAATATTATGTACAAGACGATGCTGCTGTACTTTTAGACCCTTTAAGTCAGAAACAAGTTAAAGACCAGTACACATATTCACAAAAACAATTTGAAATAAAACTTGGTTATCAAATGTTTCACAATAGAAACAGGCTAAGGGCATACTATGGTGCTGATTTAATCTATTTCTACTCAAAAGAAAAAGAGAATTACGAGTATGGTAACCAAATGAACGAACTAAATCCAGTACCAACCAGCCATTGGGGGAACCTGGGCACTCGCGACCTGGAGATAATCGATGGTACTATAAATGGAATTGGCGTTGGCGCTCTTGGTGGATTCGAATATTACTTTTTACCCAAAATATGCCTTGGCGTTGAGTTTGGTATTAAATACATGGGATACTGGAAGGGACAATCGTATTCAACACAAGAAAGAATGGTATTAACCACACATGTTGAAGAAGAGATTCCGAGTTCTCCAGGCTATAGCAACTGGTCGTTAACAACCGACTTTCCATATTATTACGGAAATTTATTTTTGACTTTTCATTTTTAGGTTTAAGGATTATAAATAATAAATAAAAACGGGGCAATCATTGTCCCGTTTTTTATTTGCCATTTAATAAGGGATAAAAAAGTCTTTTATTAAGCATTTATTATTCATTTTATGTTATTACCTTTGTGAACAAATTAACAGATCGTTTTAAATGAGTATTTTAGTTGATGATATTTTAAAAAATGAAAATCTTTTGAACGAAGATTTGGTATTGCTTTTACAAACAAATAAAGAAGATCGTAATAAAATTTTTACTCATGCATCCAAAATAAAAGCAGATCATGTTGGTAAGAAAGTTTACTATCGCGGGCTAATAGAGATGTCGAACATTTGCAGTAAGAACTGCTACTATTGCGGCATTCGTATGGATAATAAAAATGCGGATCGTTATGATATTTCTGACCATGAAATTCTGGACGCAGTAAGGTTTGCCCACGCAAGTAATTATGGATCTGTCGTTTTACAGGCTGGAGAAATAACATCTCCCAAATTCACGAAAAGAATTACAAATCTATTAAAGCAGATAAAAGAAATCTCAAATAACGAACTTGGAATAACCATTTCATTAGGTGAACAACCCGAAGAAGTTTACCAGGAATGGTTCGATGCAGGAGCTCACCGATATTTATTACGTATTGAATCATCAAATCCGGATTTATATTATAAAATTCATCCTAAAAACAAGAAACACGATTTTGACACAAGACTGAACTGTTTAAGATCATTACAAAAAGTTGGTTATCAAACCGGAACAGGTGTTATGATTGGATTACCTTTTCAAACTTATGAAGATTTGGCTAATGATTTATTATTCATGCGCGATTTCGACATTGACATGTGCGGAATGGGCCCATATATTGAGCATATTGACACGCCTTTATATAAATACAAAGATGTGTTAATGCCCATTGACGATCGATTTACATTGACATTAAAAATGATTGCATTACTGAGAATATTAATGAAAGATATTAATATTGCCGCAGCCACTGCTTTGCAAGCAATTGATCCAATTGGCAGAGAAAAAGCTATCAAAGTGGGAGCAAATATCATCATGCCCAATGTTACTCCAGGAATGTACCGCGATAGCTACAAGCTATACGAAAATAAACCCTGTACCGACGAAGAAGCTGCCGATTGTACCAATTGTATGGAAATGCGAATTGGAATTACCGGCGATGAAATTGGTTATGGTGAATGGGGAGATTCAAAGCATTTTGCAAAACGAATTCCTAAATAAATTATATTTTTCGAAAAGTATTTATGGTATAATTTTTGTTTAATTAAGTTAAATCAAAAAATGAACAATATGAAACAAAAATTAACACTTCTATTATTTTTATTAATCTTCTCACATTTTAATTTATCTGCACAAGATAGTGTTTCACTAAATGATAGATTTACGAATAGCACCCAGTTTTTATTTAATAATTACACGAATGCTTATATACACTTAAAAAATGGAGATGTAATTAAAACAGATATTAATTATAATGTTTTTTTCCAAGAAATATGGTATAAAAATAATAATCAAAACTTTATTTTAAAGGATCTGGAAAAAGTTGAATATATTGAATTAGAAAATTTCAACTTATTTGTATTAAATAAGATGATTTATGAGACAATTGCCTATTCTAATAAATACAAAATTTTAAAACACCGGGAAATAAATTCTGAATCGGTTAATAAAAATAATGGTGCATATGGAATGAGTACGGTAACAGGTTCAACAGAATCTCTATCAAATTTTGTAACACAACCAACAACAGGAGTAAATAAAGTAAATGAAATCAGCAATAAAGATGTTGAGTTCGATGTAATTAATCGTTTCTACATTCTGGATTGTAATAACGGTAATACTTATGTTATAGCTAAACGCAAATTATATCAATTATTCAAGAACAATAAAAACTTAATTAAAAATTTTATAAAAGAAAATGATATTGATTTACGTAATGAAAAGGATATAATTGAGCTATTTAAGTATATTGTATCTTTATAATTATATTTATCTAACTAGTATCTACATTTTAAATTTAAACCAATGATACCTTCATTGGTTTTTCTATTTATAATCTCTTATATTTGTGTCAAATGGTTTGATATGAATCCATTCTGTTCAAATAACTTATACCACAATTTTGGCAAAGGCCTTTTCGAGTGCTGGATTTGCTGATTCTTCTTATTTTAACTTTTCTTTTCTGTTTAAAATTTAGTTAATCACCACTTAGTAATTACGTTAAAAACTTAGAATTGATTTTAGAACAACGATTAACGATATATGATTGTAGAAGTTTACATCAAAAATTGTTACTCGGCAATCAATATTTGTTACTAAAAAAGAATAAAATGCAAGGAACAATTTTCGATATAAAGCATTTTGCGGTGCACGATGGCCCGGGTATTAGGCAAACCATATTTTTTAAAGGATGTCCGCTAAGTTGCTGGTGGTGTCACAACCCCGAAAGTCAAAATCCAAATCCCGAAAGCTTTATTCGCGTTAATAAACTGGATGAAAAAGTATTTAGAAAAGAAGAAATTATTGGCTATGAGATATCTGCAAATAATCTTCTTAAGGTCATTAAAGGAGATAAAATATTTTTTGAAGAATCTACTGGTGGAGTTACTTTCTCGGGCGGTGAACCTTTAATGCAAGCCGGTTTTCTTTATGATATTCTGAAGCTATGCAAAAAAGACAATATTCATACTTGTGTTGATACCACAGGATTTACACCGTTAAAAACTATTCAAAAGATTGCAGAACTTACGGATTGTTTTCTTTTTGATATTAAAATAATAGATAATGAATTGCACCAAGAATATACTGGAGTGCCAGTTGATAGTATACTGGATAATCTTCAATGGCTTGATCAGAACAATAAGCATGTTGTTTTAAGATTTCCTGTAATTCCGGGTATTACAAATACTGAAAAGAATATCTCTGAAATTAAACTTCTTCTTCAATCATTTAAAAGTATAAACCAGATTGATTTATTGCCATATCATAATATATCAAATGGAAAATATAATCGATTTAAGATGGAGAATAAAATGAAAGAAACCAAACCACTGTCAGATGAAGATATGCTTAAGCTAAAAACTGAATTTGAGTCTTTAGGATTTAAAGTTGGAATTGGAGGATAAAGGATAACAATTAGAATTTTGTCATACTGAGCTTGTCGAAGTATGGAAGCACCCTGCAACAAGCTCAGGGTGACACTTTAAAACAAATAAAGTAATATGAACTCAAGAATAAAAAAACTTAGAAACGAAAGCTTAACAGCTGTAAATAAATTATCAGCAGAACGCGCAAAGCTGGTAACAGAATTCTATAAAAGCGAAATTGCAAATCAGGTTTCAACTCCTGTAAAACGCGCAATGACATTTAAACACATCTTAGAAAATAAGCAAATCTGTATAAACCAGGGAGAACTAATTGTTGGTGAACGCGGACCAGCTCCAAAAGCCACTCCTACATATCCTGAAGTAAGTTTACACTCTTTGCAGGATTTAGAAGTTCTTGATAAAAGGCCCAAAGTGTGGTTCCGAGTAGATAATGAAACAAGAAAAATTTACGAAAACGAAATAATTCCTTTCTGGAAAGGCAATACGCAACGCGATAAAATGTTTGATCGTTTACCCGACGAATGGAAAGCTGCATACGAAGCGGGAATTTTTACCGAATTCCAGGAACAACGCGCTCCGGGACACACTGTTGCTGGAAAAAAAATATTCCACAAAGGAATGCTCGACCTGAAAATGGAAATCCAGGAGTCCATAGAAAAAATTCAATCTTCGAACAATCCTGATCAGAATAAAATTGAAGAACTTAAAGCAATGGATATTGCTGCCGATGCAGTTATTCTTTTTGCAAAAAGGCATGCCGTAGAATTAGATAATCTCGCAAATGATGAAAAGGATTCAAAACGTAAAGCTGAATTAATTGAAATGGCGCGCATTTGCCGAAAAGTTCCTGCAAATGCACCAGAAACATTTCACGAAATGTTACAACACTATTGGTTTATTCACCTGGGAGTAATTACCGAAGTAAACCCTTGGGATTCTTTTAATCCGGGCCGATTAGACCAGCATTTATATCCTTATTACAAAAAAGAAACAGAAAATGGTTCATTAACCAAGGAATCGGCGATTGAATTATTGCAAGCATTCTGGGTGAAATTTAACAATCACCCCGCCCCACCCAAAATGGGCGTTACAGCGCTGGAAAGCAATACCTATACTGATTTTGCATTAATCAATTTAGGAGGTGTAAAAGAAGATGGAACCGATGCAGTTAACGAATTAACCTACCTTATTTTAGATGTAATTGAAGAAATGCGAATTCTTCAGCCCAGTTCAATGGTTCAGTTGAGTAAAAATAATCCCGACAAATTTATTCAGCGTGCCATAAAAATCGCCAAAACAGGATTTGGGCAACCTTCTATTTTTAATACCGATGCAATTATTCAAGAACTTCTGAATCAGGGCAAAGAAATCGTTGATGCCCGAAATGGAGGAGCTAGCGGTTGCGTTGAAACAGGAGCGTTCGGAACAGAAAGTTATATTCTCACAGGTTATTTTAATCTAAATAAGATTTTAGAACTTACACTAAACAATGGAACCGACCCCAGAACAGGAAAAGAAATCGGAATAAAAACCGGTGATCCACGAAATTTCAAGTCCATAAATGAATTACTTGAAGCTTATAAGAAGCAACTGAATTATTTTGCAGATATCAAACTAAAAGGAAATAATATTATTGAAAAGCTTTACGCAGAGCAACTTCCTGTTCCTTTTCTTTCGTTAATTATTGAAGATTGTATAACAAACGGAGTTGATTACAATGCCGGTGGTGCTCGTTACAACACAAGTTACGTTCAGGGTGTGGGGCTGGGTAGCCTAACCGACAATATCACATCCATCAAATTCAATGTTTTCGATAAGAAAAAAATTACTATGGATGAGTTATTAAGAGCCATGGAAGTAAACTTTAAAGGGTATGATCAGCTTCGTCATGATTTAATTTACGAAACTCCCAAATATGGAAATGATGACGATTATGCCGATATGCATGCTATTGATGTATTCAATATGTTTTACGATGCCATCAATGGAAAACCAACATACCGCGGTGGAAAGTTCAGAATTAATATGTTACCCACTACAAGTCATGTATACTTCGGCAGTGTGATGCAAGCAACACCCGATGGACGAAAAGCTTTCGAACCACTATCTGAAGGAATCAGCCCTTTTCAGGGAGCCGATAAAAAGGGGCCAACAGCGGTTCTAAAATCAGCAGCAAAAATTGATCATCTTAAAACGGGTGGAACATTATTGAATCAGAAATTCTCTCCATCATTTTTTAAAGATGAGAAAAGTATTGAAAAGTTAGGTCAATTGGTTCGAAGCTATTTTAGAATGGATGGGCATCATATACAGTTTAATGTGGTAAGCGCAAAAACTTTGCGTGATGCACAAAAACATCCCGAAAAGCACACCGATCTAATTGTCCGTGTTGCCGGATATAGCGATTATTTTAATGATTTGGGAGAAGATTTACAAAATGAGATTATCCGTCGTACAGAACATGAAGAAATATAAATTAAGATAAAAGGAAAAAGTATAAAGATAAAAGTATTGTCATACTGAGCCCGTCGAAGTATGTCATCACTCTTCCACAAGCTCAGAGTGACTGTTAATAAAAAAATAAAAAGACCATGTTTAAAAAAGAAACCTACATAAACCGACGCAAACAGTTAAAAACAAATTTTAACACTGGAATTTTACTATTCTTAGGAAACGAAGAAAGCTCCATGAACTACATGGATAATACATATCGGTTCAGACAAGATAGTTCATTCCTATATTATTTTGGCTTAGATTATCCAGGATTAGTTGGAATAATAGATATCGAAAATGATAAAGACTACATTTTTGGTGATGATTTAACCATCGATCACATTGTTTGGATGGGATCACAACCTACCATTAAAGAAAGAAGCGAGAAGGCCGGAATTGAAAATACAGGCTCTATGAATCAGATGTTGGAAATCTTAAAATCGGCAAATCAAAAAGGCCGAAAGATTCATTTTTTACCTGCCTATCGTCCTGAGCATCAAATAAAGCTTTACAATTGGTTAGAAATCCC
The DNA here is from genome assembly GCA_964450375.1 of uncultured Bacteroidales bacterium. GTDB lineage: Bacteria > Bacteroidota > Bacteroidia > Bacteroidales > UBA12077 > UBA12077. The sequence goes on along the minus strand of CAYVEW010000065.1, from coordinate 740 downwards.
AATTAATGAAACCAACAAACATGTTTCGACCGATTTGATCGTAGCAGTTGGCGAACAACGAAATATAAAATCGGCCGAAGAAATTGAGCAACTCGAACAAGTGGTAAGTGTTACAACCGATATGCATCATGCAGCTATGCGTTATGCAAAACCCGGGATGAAGGAATATGAAGTTGCTGCAAAAGTTCATGAAGTAGCTCAAGCTGCCGGTGGCGATATTTCTTTTCCCATAATTGCCACCATCAATGGGCAAACTTTGCATAATCATTATCATGGTAATACCATAAAAGAAGGTGATTTGTTTTTGTTAGATGCCGGTGCAGAAAACGAACTACGATATGCAGGTGATATGTCGAGCACTTTTCCGGTCTCGCCAAAATTTACACAACGGCAAAAGGAAATTTACCAGATTGCACTAAATGCGCACAATGCAGCCATTGAAGCTTTACGTCCCGGAATTAATTTCAAGGAAATACATTTTATTGCTGCCCGAACCATTTTTGATGGCTTAAAAGATTTAGGCTTTACCAAAGGAAATACAGAAGAAGCTGTTTATGCCGGTGCTCATGCCTTATTCTTCCCATGCGGAACAGGGCATCTAATGGGATTAGATGTTCATGACATGGAAAATTTAGGTGAGCAATATGTTGGATACAAAGGAGAGCCTAAAAGTACTTTATTTGGTTTAAAATCATTGCGTTTAGGGCGCGAATTACAACCTGGTTATGTTTTGACTATAG
>CAYVEW010000064.1:0-19088 GCA_964450375.1 uncultured Bacteroidales bacterium | reverse complement strand
ATATCGCATCTGCCAGTCAGCAAATGAGTTCTACCTCACAGCAAATGTCACAGGGAGCAAACGAACAGGCTTCATCGGCCGAAGAAGTTTCTTCATCCATGGAAGAAATGGTTTCAAATATTCAGCAGAATACAGACAATGCCCAGTCTACCGAAAAAATAGCTATTAATGCCACTGATGGAATTAATCAGGGAAACGAATCAACGAAAGTTTCGGTTGAATCGATGAAACAAATTGCTGAGAAAATTACCATCATTAACGATATTGCTTTCCAAACCAATATTTTGGCTTTAAATGCTGCCGTAGAAGCAGCCAGAGCAGGTGAGCACGGAAAAGGTTTTGCCGTGGTAGCTGCCGAGGTTCGAAAACTGGCCGAGAGAAGTAAGGTTGCTGCAGATGAGATAGATCAATTATCTAAATCAGGTGTTGCCATTTCGGAAAAAGCAGGCCAGCAACTGGCAGAAATTGTTCCTGAAATTGAAAAAACAGCCAAGCTGGTTCAGGAAATTGCAGCAGCAAGTATTGAGCAAAATTCTGGTGCCGATCAGGTGAACAATGCCATACAACAATTAAATCAGGTAACTCAGCAGAATGCAGCTGCATCTGAAGAAATGGCCACCGGAGCAGAAGAACTATCGAGCCAGGCTCAGCAGTTGAAAGATATGATTTCGTTCTTCAAGGTTGATAATCAGAGTAATCAAAGACAATTAAGTTATTCAGCACCTGTTAAAAACAAAAAGACTACTACCAAGACTGCTGCTAAACCGATTAAAGAAAAAGGAGCAGAAATAAAGCTGGATACTTATGATTCAAAAGATGACGAATATGAAAAATTCTAGATATTAGGTTAGGTTGTTAGCTTTCAAAAATTTTGGGTGGAAGATATTTTCTTCGCCCAAAATTTTTTTATTCACGTTGATGAAGAATTTTAATTTCGTTTGAATAGCGAATAAATTTAGGTGGCTATGTTGATGTTGCTCAAAAAAATCTTCCCAATGCAAGTTATGTAACAGTATTTGGAATTTAAATCTTAGTAGTAGGTATAATAAAGTTTATCAACAGATTTATTATTTTTGATTATTGTTTTAAGTAAAATAAAAGTAACATGAATTGTAAACTGCGAATTCTTCTGTTTCTAACATCAATATCAGTTTTAAGTGCTTGCACTCAGGATTATAAAAAGGAAAATAAGCCAGATAATGTTTATGTATTATTGCAGGATGTTCTTAAGGAAAGAAAAGAAAATCTGGTAAATTATATGAATGAGTCGCTGCAACTGGCAAAAAAAATACAGAACGACCAGAATATGATTGGTTTTTTTAAAACAAAAAGGGACTATTATCACTTAAAGAAGAATGCACCCACACCTGAAAATCTGGATATACAAATTGAAAAATTAAAAGAAAATATCAATCATTACTATATTATTAATTACCAAAGTTTTTATGATATCCTTTTTATTGATACAAACGGTGATATTTTTTATACCATAAAAAAGCAGGCAGATTATCATCAGAATATATTTCAGAACGAACTTGCGGAAACCAGGCTGTCGAGAAAATTGAAAGATTTCCCCAACGAATCCTTTGTTGATTTTCAGTTTTACGAGATTTCGGGCGAACCATCTGCTTTTTTTATTGAACCGGTAAAAGAAAAAGGAACAACCATCGGTTGGTTTGTGTTGCAGTTATCCGTTAATGATATTAACCGTTTATTTTCAATTAACGAAAATCTGGGTAAAACAGGCGAAGTATTGCTGGTTAATAAAAATCATTATTTATTAACCGACTCCAGGTTTACACTTGAGCCGACCATATTAAAACAACAACTCCCTGAAGAAAATATAAATGCAAAATTTAAAGAGCGAAATGGTGAAAAAGTAGTTGTTGATTACAGAGGCAAAAAAGCATACAGCGTTTTCGAAGTTTTTAACTTTTTAGATAGTGAATGGCTGATTATTGCAAAAATTGATGAAAGCGAAGTATTAACCAACGAATATGTAAAAAATAAAGAAAAGTACTACCCAATTGTATTAAATAAAGTCAAACAAAGTGCAATTGCAAGCAATGAAACTGTTGGTGTAAAAAAAGAAATAGAGCTTGTTGATATGAATGAGTATCGCAGGGTAGATACAAGTGCTGTTCTATTAACAAAGGGTATATCCACATGCACAGCTGTGGCCATATGTTACCCCGGCAAATTCACCTACATGGCTCACATAAGTCCGTATGATGCAATCTACAATCAGAATGGAACCGACTTGTTGGCGCAAATGTTTAAACAAATAGATTATTTTGATATTACCGAATCCGAACGACATAAGTTACATATTTATATTGCTTCTGCACAATCCGGATCGCTCGAGAAATTAATAGAAAAATTGATTTCCAATGGCTATTTTCTTTCACAGATAAAGTTTGCATTTAATGCGGATGCATCTTATGCAAACCTTTATTCCGATTGCCATTCTAATACAGTTTGGGTGGATTGGAAAATGAAACAGAATCAGGGATCGGGTTATTTCTTACAACAAAATTTTGTTAACATTCCTTCCTTAGAAACCTTGCTGATAGAAATAAAAGCAATCCTGTAATGTAGTTATCTTTGTGCAATTATTAACGCGTTTGGTCTACTTTGTACATGTATCGCTATGTAGCATTTAATCTGCTGTGCGCCGAAGTATTTATCGGATAGATTACATCGAATACACATAAGGTGCAGCGTACCGTAATATTCTTACACAATTAAATATTCAAAGATAAACTAAAGTAAAATCCCTTAGTTCTTCCGAATAGAGCATAAGTAAAACCACTTGTAAAGCCATATTAATTAATGGGCAATCGCCGAAAAGTTCCTGCGATAAAAAAAGCTCATTAAATAAATTAAAGATTAATAATGGATTATGGCTTTCAATGCTGTTTGGATTATAGGTAAAAATACTTAAATCCATAAACAGGTAATATCGCTCTATTTGCACACAACATAAGAAGGTACATTTGAATATAAATTACAATTAAATTCTAACCCAAAAATTTTCTTATGAAAGACGAAAAAGTAATTGATGTAAACTCTTATTTATCTTTTAAGCTAGATAAAGAAGAATTTGCATTGCATGTGAGCAAGGTTCTCAATATTCTTGAAATGACAAGAATAACAGAAGTGCCTAAAGCTCCTTACTATATGAAAGGAGTTATTAATCTAAGAGGAATGGTGCTTCCTGTAATAGATACCCGCATCAAATTCGGATTAACCGAAACGGTTTATACCGAAAAAACCTGTATCGTAGTAATGGAGCTTCAATTAGATAACGAAAAAGTTTACGTTGGCGCTTTAGTCGACGAAGTTGTAGCAGTTTTAGAACTCGAACAAAATCAAATACAGTCCCCGCCTACTATTGGCTCAAAATATCGTTCAGAGTTTATTTACGGAATGGCAAAGCATGATGAAAGCTTTATTATGCTTCTGGATATGGAAAAAGCTTTCTCCGAAGATGAACTAACAGAGTTAAAGGAACAAACAACACAGAAAGAATTAACAAATTAAACTAATAAAACAGAAAGATCATGAATTGGAAAAACTTCAAAATTGGACAAAAATTAGCAATCGGTTTTGGTTTGCTAATCATCATTTCCGGTATTTTAGGAATAATTGCCGTAATAAACATGTCGAATATCTCAACCCAGTCGAACTATTTGGCAAATGAATACGTGCCCGAAGTAGAAGTGGCAAATAATATTGAACGCCATTCTTTGCTAACTATGTTTAATATGAGAGGGTATGGTTTTACCGAAGAAGTTAACTTTTTAAATACCGGTCGCGACGAGTTAAAGAAATTAAAAAGCTATTTAAAAGATGCAGAATCACTGGCACAAAAATCAACACAACTGGTAAAGTTAGAAGGTGCCATTGATGAAACAACTAGTTCTGTGGATCAGTACGAAGCTTTAGTTAATAAAACGGTCGAATTAAATGCAAGATTAGAAGAAGATCGCACCGAAATGGATAAGAATGCTGCCATGTTTATCCAGAACTGCAATAGTTATCTGGAATCTCAAAACGAAAATTTTAACCGGGAAGCAAATCAGGGTGTGTCAGCATCAGCACTTAAAGAAAGATTAAATAAAATTACCTGGATTAATGATATCATTGATCAGGGAAACACCTTACGTATTGAAAACTTTAAAGGACAGGCAACAAGAGATCCTATAGCATACAAAGCAGCAATTGATAAGTTTTCTATTGATGCAGAATTACAGAAGTTAAGAGCAATAACTTTTTTAGATGCTGACAAGGAAGCATTGACAACAGTAGAGAACTCTGCCAATAATTACGTTGCATCCATGAGAGATTTTCTAAAATCGTGGGAAGAAAGAGAACAAATTGCTGCCGAAAGAACCGATGTTGCAAATGTGGTGCTTGCAAATGCTCAAGCTGTTTCCTTAGCGGGAATTGAACAAACGAATAATATTGCTCTCCAAGCCGTAGATCTGTTAAAATCTTCGAGTGCAGTTATGGTTATTGGCCTTATTGCAGCACTAATTATTGGAGTGTTACTGGCTTATGCTATTACCCAGTCTATTACCGCGGGTATTAAAAAAGGAGTAGGTTTTGCCCAAATGGTTTCGCAAGGCGATTTAACTGTAAATATCGAAGATCAGTATCTGCACCGAAACGATGAAATTGGAGCCCTGGGTAAAGCATTACAAGCTATGGTTGAGAAATTAAGAGACATAGTTCTGAATATTATTTCGGGTTCCGACAACATTGCCTCTGCCAGTCAGCAAATGAGTTCTACTTCGCAGCAAATGTCGCAGGGGGCAAACGAACAGGCTTCATCAGCCGAAGAAGTTTCTTCGTCCATGGAAGAAATGGTTTCAAATATTCAGCAAAATACCGATAATGCTCAATCTACAGAAAAGATTGCCGTTAAAGCTACCGAAGGAATTAAATTAGGTAACGAATCAACGAAAGTTTCGGTTGAATCGATGAAACAAATTGCTGAGAAAATTACCATCATTAACGATATTGCTTTCCAAACCAATATTTTGGCTTTAAATGCTGCCGTAGAAGCAGCCAGAGCAGGTGAGCACGGAAAAGGTTTTGCCGTGGTAGCTGCCGAGGTTCGAAAACTGGCCGAGAGAAGTAAGGTTGCTGCAGATGAGATAGATCAATTATCTAAATCAGGTGTTGCCATTTCGGAAAAAGCAGGCCAGCAACTGGCAGAAATTGTTCCTGAAATTGAAAAAACAGCCAAGCTGGTTCAGGAAATTGCAGCAGCAAGTATTGAGCAAAATTCTGGTGCCGACCAGGTGAACAACGCCATACAACAATTAAACCAGGTTACTCAGCAGAATGCAGCGGCATCTGAAGAAATGGCTACCGGGGCAGAAGAACTATCGAGCCAGGCGCAACAGCTAAAAGAAATGATCTCTTATTTTAGGGTTGATAATAATAAGGTTCGCCGGTTAACAGAAATCAGTACTCCGGTTCAGAATAAGAAGCCTGCAATTAATAAAGCGGTTGCTTCAAAAAACGACAAGAAAAAAGGTGCCGAAATTAAATTGGAAACCTTCGATTCGAGAGATGATGAATATGAAAACTTCTAGTATCTTATAAAGTTGGTTGTTAGCTTCAAGACAATTTTTGGGTGGGAGATATTAATTCTCCGCCCAATAAATTGTCGACCAACTAAAAAACAGGAGTTAGTGAATTAATAATATCTGCTTTGATGAAAATACTAATAATAGATGATTCTGCAACCTTTTTAAGATTAGTTAATGGAATTTTAACTAACGAGGGTTATGATGTGATAGAAGCAAGAGATTTAGAAAAGGCTCATGCCATATTAGATAGCGAAACGCCAGATTTAATTATCCTGGATTTATTTTTATCAAAAGAGCACGGTTTTAGCTTTCTTAAAAAAATTAAGTTGCATAAGATCGGAAAAAATGTTCCTGTTTTAGTTGTATCCAGCAGTAATAAACCTGCAGTAATCAAAGAGGCAATGGAATTAGGAGCTGCCGATTATTTAATAAAACCAATCAATATCCAGGATTTAAAAAATAAATGTGGGTTATTATTTAAGTCAAAAACCGGAATAGCTTAACCAGATTTTAATTTAACAGGTTTAATTTTCGAAATGCAATATTCAAAACAAATTCAAACCGGAACAAAAATTAAAGATAAACTTGACTTCTTTATTGAAAAGTCGAGTGAAGGATTTGCTGTGATTGAATTAATTTTTGACGCGAATCATAATTTAATTGATTATGAAATTTGTGATCTGAACGATCAGTTTAAATCCATTATTCAGGAAAAAGATACTGCCATTCATGATAACGAATGTTCGGGCATAAATTATTCTTTTAATTTAAATATTTTAAAAGAGATTTCAGATGCTTTAAAATCTAATCACGATACGGTTTTAGAGTATCATCAGGAAGAATTGGATAAGTATTACTATTTACAAGCTTATTCACATAACAAAAAACGAATAACCATCATTTCAAAAGATATTACCGAAATAAAAATTGCCGAAAGAAAAAACATACGCTTAAAAAATGCGATGAAAGCATTAAGCATTTTAAATAATATCATTATAAACGAAAACGATTCAGAAAAACTGCTAAACAGGGCTTGCGAAATGATAGCGGAGTTGCCGGATTACAGCTTGGCTATGATTACTACATTGTTCAAAAACACTACAACTATAAGCAATTTCTATTGTTCCGATAAACACGTTCAAAAAAAATATGTAGAGCAAGCCCCGTTTCTTCCCTGTATAAGTGATTTTTTAGAAAAACAGGATTCTGCTGTATACTACAATCCTGTTATGGAATGCGAAAAATGTATTTTGGGGAATAAGCAGAATGGTAATGCGAATATGGCAGTTCCAATGGTTTTTAATAATCAGATCTACGGAATGTTATGTGTTTCGTTGGATACTAAACTTGCTTTCGATCAGGATGAAAGTGAACTACTTTATACCCTGGCAAGCGACCTGGCATTTGCATTATTTAACATCGAAGCGCGCCAGGATCTGGAGCAGGCAAGAGTAAAAGTCAGAAATTATTATCAGGAATTAGATTCGCAAAATAAAAAGTTAAAAATATTAAATGCTGAGTTAGAAGCTAAGAATAATCAACTGGAACAAGCCAACGAGAAAGCAAATGAATCGGAAGAGCTTAAATCTCATTTCTTAGCCAATATTTCTCACGAAATAAGAACTCCGTTGAATGGAATATTAGGGTTTACTCAGTTAATAAAACAGGCAAAATATATGCCCGAGAAAATGGATGAGTACTTCGATATAATCTCATTCAGCGGAAATCAGTTAATGCAAACCATCGATAACATTCTGGATATATCGAAACTCAGAACGGGACAACTGGAAGTAAAACCGGAAATGTGCAACATCATTGAACTGGTGGAAGATGTTTATGTTCTAAATAAAACAAGTGATCTAAATAGTAAGCAGCTCGATTTTAACACTGAAATTGGTGCGCTTTCTAAAGGAAAATTTCTATACACCGATCAGTCGAAACTAAAGCAAATAATAAATCTGCTGGTTCAAAATGCATTTAAATTTACAAAAAAAGGTTCAGTAACGTTGGGACTCCGGGAGTCTGGAGATCAGGTCCTGTTTTATGTGCAGGATACTGGTATAGGTATAAGTCCCGAGAAATATAAAATCATATTTGATAGTTTTCGTCAGGCCGATCAAAAAAGTACCAGGGAATTTGGAGGTGTTGGTTTAGGATTATCCATTGCCAAAGGTTTGGTAAATATATTAAATGGCGAAATCTGGTTAGAATCCGAATTGCCCGATCATAAGAATGCGAAAAACGGAGGAACAACATTCTATATAAGCATACCATATTGTACCGAAAATAATAATGAGAAACAAAATAAAACCATGGATTTAAATAAGATAGAAACACTGGATTGGAGCTCCAAAGTAATCCTGATTGTGGAAGATGATACTTTTAGTGCCGAATACCTTTCGGAAGCGATTTCGGTTACAGGTGCGAAATTATATCATGCGCAAAATGGGAATGACGCTATTTTAAAGGCCAAAGAGATGCCCGACTTAGACTTAATACTAATGGATATTCAATTGCCTGGTTTGAGTGGCGATAAAGCTACAAAAGCCATTCGTGAGTTTAATCCCGAAATACCTATTATTGCCCAAACAGCACACGCAATGATTAATGACAGGGAAAATTACATTAACGCCGGATGCACAGATTATATCTCCAAGCCCATAGCTGTAAATGAGTTATTCTCAATTCTATGTAAATATCTTTAATGCTTAATTTAAGTATGGAAACTAAAATTAGTAATCTATATCGCGATTTAATACTGCAAAATCCTTTTATAGGATATGCTTTACATAAGATCATTACCAATGCACAGGGGAAAGCTGTTGATTACGAGTATATTGAAGTTAACCACCAGTTTGAGTATTTTACCGGTTTAAACAAACAGCATGTTACCGGGAAACGATTAACGGAGTTAATTCCCGAAATACAAAAAGATCATTTTAACTGGATTGAGTTTTTTGGCAATGTCGCTTTGCACGGCAAAAGGGAAGAAATTGAACAATATTCAGAGCATCTGAAAAAGTGGTATAATGTTTCTGCATTTAGTCCGGAAAAAGGATACTTTATTGCCTTATTTTATGAAATCACCAAATTAAAAGAAAAGGAAACCGATTTAAAGACCATAAACGAAGAGTATGGTGCTTTAAATGAAGAATATCTTGCTCAAAACGAAGAAATGCAATCCTTAATAGAAGAATTACACGATAAAAATGTGCATCTCGAAAAAACACTGGCTGATCTTACCGATAGTAAAGATGAATTAATACATAAAGATATATTACAGAAATCTATATTGAATTCAACTGCGAATGGATTACTGGCAGTCGACAATAAAGGAAAGGTATTATTTCATAACCAACGATTCTTTGATATCTGGGAGATTTCATCCGATTTTGTAAATGAAAAAGATGATACGATTCTTATTCAAAAAGTTATAGATAAATTAAGAGATCCGGAAGAGTTTATTCGTAAAGTTAAGTCATTATATAAGACGAATACAGTTAGTAATGATTTTATAATTTTAAAGGACGAAAGGGTTATAGAACGTTATTCGGAGCCACTGCTACTGCAAAATAAAATTATAGGACGAACATGGAGTTTTAATGATATTACCGAAAAGGAAAACCAAAAAATACGATTGACAAAAATAAATAAAATTTTAAATGGTATTCGAAGCATTAATAAACTCCAGGTTCAGAAAAAAAAACCACAAAACTTTATTGAAGGAGTTTGTAATATTCTGGTTGATGATTTTGGCCTGAATGGGGCTATGATTAACCTTTACAAGAATAATAAGTTCATCACAGGAGCACAGAACGGATATGGACAAAATCATTTAAACTTTATAAAGAACCTGAAAAAGGGAGATTTACCCAGGTGTTTCACAAATAGTTTTAAAGAAGGAATTTACATTATTAACGATCGTGATTCAATTTGCACAACTTGTGCTATTTATTCAGAAAAAAAGTCATTGTCTACCTGTATTGTGCCAATTAAAGATGAGGGAATTCTCTTTGGATTTTTGAATGTGGTCGTTTCGCCGGAGTTATCAGACGATTTAGAGTTTCTTAATTTGTTTAAAGAAATTGCCAATGAAATAAGTTTCGTATTAAATAAACTGGCTTTAGAAGAAGAGAAAAAGAAAAACATGCTGGAAATCCGCCAGCGCGAGAATAAATTAAATAGCATTCTACAGTCTTCACCCATTGGTATTGGCTACGCTAAGAACCGGATTTTCTACAATGTAAATGAAAAACTGTGTGAAATAACCGGGTATAGTAAGGCAGAGTTGTTAGGCGAATATGTAAAAAAACTTTATGCAAATAAAGAAGATTATAAGCAAGTGGGCGATTTGCTCGTGCGGATTATTCATTCCAATAAATCAGCTTCAGTTGAAGTTAAATGGAAAAGAAAAGATGGAAAAATAATTGATGTACTCATTAGCATAGCTCCGGTTGAACCTTTGAAATTGGAAGAGGGTTTTTCATTTACTGCCGAGGATATTACAGAAAAAAAGAAAACAAAATTAAGTAAGGATATCATATTACGTATTGCAAATCAAGCAACTGTATCCGAAGATATTCCGGATTTGGCATCTGTTATTCGGATGGAACTTAATAAACTATTTAATACTGAGAATTTTTATATTGCGCTATATGATCAAAGCTTAAAAAAATATTCATTTCCATACCATGTGGATCAGTATGATACTGAATATAATAACAATCCTGAAGCGTATTTCGAATTAAACAATTCCATAACAGACCTTGTGCGCAGGCGCAAAAAAGCTTTACTGTTAGACAGGCATCTCGACAAGAGATTGATACAACAAGGTAAAATCATAGAATATGGAGAAAAATCCCCTGTTTGGATGGGAGCTCCTTTAATCGACGCAAAAGGCAAAGCCTTTGGAGTAATTGCCGTGCAGCATTACCAGGATGAGAATGCCTATGATAATGATGATCTCGCAATGTTAGACTATGTGGCTAAAAATCTTAGTAAGATCATCGAAAAAAAGTTTGCAGAAAACGCATTGCAGGAAAGCGAAGAACGATTCCGGCTGCTTATCGAAAATCAGGGCGAAGGAGTTGCAACGGTGGATATGAATGAGAATATTATGTTTATTAACCCTGCCGGTGCCGATGTATTTGGATTGGATACCGAAAAACTTATTGGTAAAAACCTTTCCGAATTTATGGATACAGAACAGTTTAAGAAAGTAAAAGAAGAAACCCTTAATCGCCAAAAAGGTAAAAACTCAACATACGAACTGGCCTTAACCAGTTTAAAAGGGGTTAAAAGGAATATTTTACTCACTGCAACTCCCTTATACGAAAACAAGAAGGTGATAGGTAACCTGGGTATATTCAGAGACATCACAGATTATAAAAAAACAGAAATATACATTAAACAAAAAAATGAAGAGCTACAAGCTGCCGAAGAAGAACTTAGAGCTGCTAACGATGAGTTACACTGGGTTAATGATGAATTAGAAAAAAATATCAAAGAATTAAAGGAAGCAAAGGAAAAAGCTGAAAGTGCCGACAAACTAAAATCTGCTTTTCTGGCAAATATGAGTCATGAAATTCGTACGCCCATGAACAGTATTTTGGGTTTCTCCGAATTGTTAAAGAATAATAAACTGGATGCTGAAAAGCAAACACGTTTTATCGATATTATAAACACAAACGGGAAACAATTAATTACAATTATTGATGATATCATTGATTTTTCAAAGATCGAAGCAAATCAAATTGAACTACGCTACAACTCGGTGGATGTTATAAACCTGTTAGATGATTTATTTTATACTTATCAGAATAAAATTCAATACGAAAATTTAAACTTAAAATTAGAGTTGACTAAACCGAAAGTTAATGAGTTTTTTATTCATGCAGATGAAACAAGGTTAAAACAAGTAATTACAAATTTGTTGAGTAATGCATTTAAGTTTACAAATAAAGGAAAGGTAGAGTTTGGTTTTCAAATGGTAGAGAATAAGCTTTTGTTTTTTGTAAAAGATACAGGCATAGGAATAGCGAAAGAAAAACAACATATAATATTCGAACGCTTTCGGCAAGCCGATGAAAGTTTATCCAGAATGTTTGGGGGAACCGGATTAGGACTATCCATAACAAAAAGTCTTATTGAGTTGATGAATGGAGAAGTTTGGGTTGAATCAGAACCCGAAAAAGGAGCAAATTTCTATTTTACTATACCCATCGATTAATATTGTGAGAATAAGTATGTTGTACATCATGTTAAAAATGGAAATAAACACACATAAAATGAGTTTTTTTAAGTAAATTCGTGCTATAAATGAAGTTAATCAATAATTAGCTTTTATTTATTAGTTTGTTGTTGGGAGCCTCCGAGGGAGGCTCCTTTTTATTAATTATTTTTAAAAACAGGTATAATTACGCTATCTTCAAGTTCCTGCATTCTTTAAATTAGCCAAATAAATACTAGTACTCATTAAAACTTGTTGAAAATGAAAAAAAAGTATCGATTTTCGAATGGTAAATTAAGGGTTTTTGGAGCATTCATCCTGTTAATAATGGCTACTGCATTTGCCGAAATTAATAAGCCCGAAGACGCTCTGGAAAAACTCGTTAACGGAAATAAACGTTTTACAAGTAATCAGCGCGAATTTCCTAATCAGGACCAACAGAGATTGCAACAAACTGCATCAGAAGGCCAGTTTCCATATGCTACTATAGTTGCATGTTCCGACTCAAGGGTTCCGGTAGAGCATATTTTTGATGCCGGAATAGGTGAATTGTTCGTTATTCGAATAGCAGGTAATGTGGTTGATATAAATGAAGCCGGATCGATTGAGTACGGAGTAGAACATTTACATACACCGGTTTTAGTGGTATTAGGACACACGAATTGTGGAGCGGTTACAGCCGTTTGTCGGGGCGATGAGGTTCATGGTAATATACCCAAGTTAGTAGATAATATTGTGCCAGCTGTAGAAAAATCAAAGAAAACACATGGAAATGAGTTTGGGCAAGAGCTTCTCGATGAATCAATTAGAAATAATATTTGGCAATCAATTGAAGATTTATTAACATTGAGCCCGATTTCTTGTGATTTAATTAAAGAAGGAAAATTGAAAGTGGTAGGAGCTCTGTACCATCTCGATTCTGGCGAGGTGGAATGGCTTGGAGAGCACCCAGAGTTAAGTGAGCTATTAGCGGGAGCAAAATCGCACTAGGAAAGCGAATTAATTGGAGTAATTTAATTGAAATGAACCGAACCATGGTAATAAATTTGATATACCTGCTGGATGTAAAGCTTTGGCAGGAGGGTATGACCGCTAAAATCAAAATTTTGAACGGATGAAAAAGGGAGTTATTTTAATTGTTGACGATATGTCAACACATTTGTTACTGTTACAAACTATTTTAGACGAAGAAGGATATGATACCATCATTCTGGACGATTCTGAAAAAGTGATAGATACATTGAATGAAAATAAAGTAGACGTCATGTTGCTGGATATTATGATGCCGGGGATGGATGGATTTAAGGTGCTGGAAGAGATTGCTAAAGAAAATAAATTTTCTAATTTACCGGTAATCATCATATCTGCAAAAACCGATTCGTGGAGCATAAAAAATGCAATGGATAAAGGGGCGTTTGATTATATTACAAAACCAATAAATATTCAGGATGTTCGTAACAAAGTGCAATCTGCTTTCAATGAATTAAACACATAAGTTGGGGGCTTTAAAACAATTGGCTTATGCATTGTGTCGAAAAAAACTGGTTTTTGTATCATCTTTCTAATTAAAATTTAAAATGGATTTTCTATCATAAAATGGTATCTTGTGTAAACAATCTAATGAATAATTAATTTAAAAAGTAAATTATGAAAAAAGGTCTACAAACTTTATTACTTATGCTGTTTCTGCCAATTCTTGTCTTTTCTCAGGAAGAGCAGGTATCACCAAAAGTTACCGTAGGTGGTTATGTTCGATACGAATTTATATTTGACACATATGAGTCGGCAGATACCCGCGATGGCGAAGTATATCTCTACCCATTAAGAGAGAGATTAGATGCATTTGGAGAAGATATTAACAAAAACATCAACATAAATATGCTTGGACTGCAGGCTCGTCCAAGAATTGCAGCAAAAGGCATTAAGGCATTTGGTGCTGATGTTTCCGGGGTATTAGAGGGCGATTTTCTGGGCATTTCTCAAAACGATACCAGGATGCTAAGATTACGACATGGTTTTGTTAGTTTAAAATGGTCAGGATCAGAACTTGTAATGGGACATACATGGCATCCGATGTTTGTTACAGAATGCTTTCCGGCAACTATTTCAATGGGAGCAGGTGTTCCATTTCATGTATTAAACAGAGCCCCTCAAATCAGGTATACTAAAAATATAGGCCCGAAAACATCTTTAATGGGAGCTTTGTTAGTGCATGGCTATCATAAAAGTACCGGACCTGCCGAAGCGCAAAGACAATCCGGACTGCCCGATGCTCAAGTGCAGTTAAAGTATAAATCGGATAAGATGTTTGCTTCATTTACTGCCGGGTATAAATTTCTTAAACCACGACTTGTAACAGATAATAATGTAGTAACCGACGAAACGATCGGAAGCTTTAATACAGCCGCAAATCTGAAATTGTTATTTAGTCCTGTTACGATTAAAGTTGAAGGTATTTATGGACAAAATTTAACAAATTTTGTGATGATTGGTGGCTACGGTGCAGCAGAAAATCCTGATTTAGTTGATGATTACAGCTATTCAAATATCAATACCATGTCTGTTTGGTCTGATATCTCATATGCTAAATCAAATATGGAAATAGCATTATTCGGAGGCTTTTCGTCAAATATTAATGCAACAAATGATTATTATAGCTTAAGTGGCTATACCAGAGGTGAAGATTTAAAATCAATTTTTAGAGTTTCTCCACGAATTGTTTTTAAATCAGGCAATGTGGATATTGGAATTGAGTATATGATAACCGGTGCAAAATACGGAGATGTTGATTATACAGATGCTCGTTATCGATTTACTTCTACAGACGCATTTACCATGAATCATAGAATGATATTAGCAGTAAGATATAGTTTTTAATAAAACAATATTGTAGCTGAAAAATTAATATTTACTTTATTGGAGCTTCGGAAAGTATAAATAGATCTTCATTACTTTCCAGAAGCTCTTTTTTATTGTTTTGTTTTGATCGGGATTTAATTCTATAGTGAAAGATAATAAGTAAGTTTTTTCAACTTATTATTAGAATAGCGCTTAAAAAATAGGGGTAAACTAAAGATCAATACAAGTTCCAACAACCATTTTACAGGCATTCATATTTCCAAGCTCACATGATGTATGAAAATCGTCGCAAGCTTCATCTTCTTTTTGTAATTTCAAATAAATCATACCACGGTTGTAGTAAGCAAACGGATTATCCGGGTCGAGATCAATGGTATTATTAAAATCTTTTAACGCAATGTCATATTCTTCGCGTTGATAGTATAAGAATCCTCTATACAAATAAACTTCAGAATTTTTTGGGTTTAACATAATTGCTTCGGAGTAATCGTTTAATGCTGCATCGTAGTTAAACAGTTTTTGATGCGCAGCGCCCCTGTTAACCAGCACCTTACTGCTAAACTCATTTCCATATTCGCCTTTGCCTAAATCCAGTGCCCGGTTCAAGTCGTCAATGGCATCTTCAAACTTTTCTCTTAACACATAAATTTTTCCGCGTGTTAAATAGTATGGAGCATAATCAGAATTCTTTTCAATGGCTTTTACAATTAATTTCTCAGCATCTTTATGCTCATCCATTAATATCAATAAATTTGCTTTGCCATCCAGAGCAGGAGAGTAGCTGGGTAAATAATCCAATGCTTCATTAAATTTTTCTAAAGCTCCTTCGTAATCTTTTTGTTCGATAAGTTCATTTCCTATTTTGACAATGTTTTTTACATCTGCCTGAGAAAATGCATTTGTATTAAGCATTAAAAATAAAGAGAGTAGTAAAAGAAAATATTTCATCTTATAATGATTTAGACCAAAGCAATATTCTGTGAAAATAAGAAATATTTTTCACAATTTCTATTATCAAATCGAAGATTCAAACAAAGTTCTGTTAATTAATGATCTTCCTAAAGTAATTTCATCGGCATACTCTAATTCATCGCCTATGGCAACACCACGAGCCAGTGTGGTAATTTTTACAGGATAGTTCTTAAATTTTTTAAATAAATAGAAATTGGTTGTGTCACCTTCCATGGTTGTACTTAAAGCCAATATAATTTCTTTTACTTCACCTTTTTCTATTTTTTGCTGTAAAGTATCAATTTTCAAATCATTTGGTCCTATGCCATCCATAGGCGAAATTATACCTCCCAGTACATGGTAAATTCCTTTAAACTGGTGAGTATTCTCTATTGACATAACATCGCGTGCGTTTTCAACAACACATATAGTTGATGAATCGCGCGATGTGTTACTGCAAATATTGCAAATTTCGGTATCGGATATGGTGTTACAACTTTTACAATGTTTAATTTCATTCCGTAATTTAATGATTGTTTCGCCAAAATGACTTACATCTTCTTTGTCCTGGTTTAATAAATGCAAAACAAGGCGCAGGGCAGTTTTTTTTCCTATTCCGGGTAATTTTGAAAACTCATCCACAGCACTTTCCAATAATTTCGAAGTAAAATTTGTTATGTTCATGTGCGATAATTTACTTTAATCAACAGCTCAAAATTAATATCATTAAAGGCTTAAAGCAATTTTTTGTATTAAATGTTTTTATTATCCTTGCATTTAGTAATTTAATTTGTGTAGCGATGTCATCATCTTTTATTTTATTGATCATTCTTGCTTATTTTACTTTATTAATTACCATCTCGTATTTTACCAGCCGCCATGCTAATAACGAAGCATTTTTTCTGGGAAACAGGCGTTCACCATGGTATGTAGTGGCGTTTGGCATGATTGGGGCATCGCTCTCGGGGGTAACGTTTATTTCGGTTCCGGGTTGGGTTGTTGATAGCAATTTTTCGTACATGCAAATGATCTTTGGGTATTTGTTAGGATATTTTATAATTGCCAACGTGTTAATGCCCATGTATTACCGATTAAACCTTACTTCGATTTATACGTATCTCGGCAAAAGGTTTGGTGTTTATTCATACAAAACAGGAGCTTCTTTTTTCTTATTATCCAGGGTAATCGGAGCTTCGTTTCGTTTGTTTCTGGTGGCAAATGTGCTACAGATTGCTGTATTTAATAGCTTAGGAATTCCATTCTGGATTACTGTTGTTATTACCATTTTACTCATCTGGTTATATACATTTAAAGGTGGAATAAAAACAATTATCTGGACAGACAGCTTACAAACTTTATTTATGCTGCTGGCTGTTGGTATTACCATCGTAATTATTAGTCGCCAGTTAAATCTGGATGTAAAAGGGTTAATTCAAACAATTACCGAAAGCGAGCACTCGAAGTTATTTTACTTTAACGACTTTCGGGATGTAAATTTCTTTTTTAAGCAATTCTTTGCAGGAGCTTTTATTGCAGTGGTTATGACAGGCCTGGATCAGGATATGATGCAAAAGAATTTGAGTTGCCGCAATATTCGCGAAGCCAAAAAAAATATGTACTGGATGAGTATCTCGCTGGTTCCTGTAAATCTTCTTTTTATGTCGCTGGGCGTTTTATTGGTGGTTTTTGCTCAAAAAAACGGTATTGCTATTCCTGAACGAACCGACGATTTATTCCCAATTATTGTAACTCAGGGGTATTTAGCTCCCATTGTTTCGGTGTTTTTTATAATAGGCTTAGTGGCAGCAGCTTATAGTAGTGCCGATTCTGCTTTAACAGCACTTACCACTTCGTTTACTGTTGACATTTTAAATCCAAAAAATAAAAACGAAGAAGAACTTAAAAAGATTCGCAAAACAGTACACGTTGGGATCTCAGCATTATTGGTTGTGGTTATTTTGGTTTTTAATGCCATTAATAACGAAAGTGTAATTAGCGCCGTATTTACTGTGGCAGGATACACCTATGGGCCTTTACTGGGGATGTATGCCTTTGGAATGTTTACAAAATACCAAACCAACGATAAACTGGTACCTGTTATTTCAATTATTTCTCCCATTATTTGTTACTTCCTGAGCATTTTTTCTGAGCAATTATTTAATGGTTACAACTTCGGATTTGAACTCTTAATCTTAAATGGCTTTATTACTTTTATGGGTATGTGGTTGTTTCGTAAAAAAGATGCAATTAAAGTTAAAGTTTAAATTGCCTGGTACAGAATTTGTAAAGTTCCCACATACTAATTTATTAATCAGAGTTAAGATGAAAAGCTTATTTACTTTACTGCTAATTGCTTTGTTCGTAAATTCCTACGCTCAGGAAAAGAATCAACAAATGTTTTTTCACGAAATTGGTTTCGACTACGGAATAATGGCATCCTTAAACTCAGCAGAACACGAAAATTACCTTGGAAATAAATACACCTTGCATACCACGAACTATTACCTGGAAAATTTTGGATTTCGAACGGGTATATCTTATATCAATGATTTGGAAGGAACAAGTAAGTTCTTCGAAGTACCTCTACATTTTGTTTACAGAACCAAAGTTAACCGGGATTTTTACATTGGGGGTACGGTTGAAACAATTGAAGAATTACTTTTTAAACTGGTATTAGGATTAATGCCCCGGCAAGGTGAATTTTATGGTGGAATTAATCTGGGGTATATCGAACCGGGAAATTACATGCGTCTAGCGCCTAATGGAGTGGATTGGATTAAAGAAGGATTCCACACCGAACGCCGGTTTGTAACTACATTGGATGCAGGACTGCGACTTAATTATAAGATATGGCGATTTAATATAATTGGAGTGCCCTATGTGAGCTATTTGCTTACCGAAAATTTTAAATACTATTCCGAATCTGGATTTGATCAAGGATACAAGCCAAAATGGTTTATGAATGCGACTGTTGGATTATCGTTCCAATTTTAATAAAAAATGCTCCTAAAGATCGGGAGCATTTTTTTTGATCGTATTCTTTATTCCGTTCGCAATATTACTTACCGATATTTTGGATATGATTCCATTGCTTTTTTGTTCTTTTTTATCGTGTTGATAAATCTCAGCGATAATATCTTTGTATTTATCGTAAACCACATTTCGTTTCAGTTTCTGAGTAGGGGATAGCTCTCCTGTTTGTGGGCTCCATTCTTCGCATACCAAACGGAATCGCTTGATCTTTTCTGTTTCTCCAAATTGTTGGTTAAACTTATTCATTTCTTTTTGATAACGGGTAAGCACTTCAGGTAATTTAATCAATTCCTGGTTATCGCGGTATTGAATTTTATGAATAGAACACCAATCGTGCAAGAACTTTAAATTTGGTGAGATTAATGCACTGGCAAATTTTTCGTTTTCTCCAATTACCATGGCTTGTTCAATAA
>CAYVEW010000063.1:0-19329 GCA_964450375.1 uncultured Bacteroidales bacterium | reverse complement strand
AGGTATAGGGTATGAATTTTAAATGGGTATTTTCAACACTCATAGTGGTATTATTTGCATTTTATGTTGGCTTGGGGCAGGTTATAACTGCACAACCTGAATTTCCAACAGAAAGTGATGCAGTGACAATATATTTTGATGCTACCCAAGGTAATCAGGAATTAAAGGATTATACAGGCGACATATATGCGCATACCGGAGTTATTACAAACGAAAGTACCAGTACTAGTAACTGGAAATATGTTATTGCCGGGTGGACCGAAAATACTGAAAAAGCAAAGCTTACAAAAGAATCAACAAATCTGTATAGTTTAGAAATTGGCCCAAACGTTCGATCGTTTTACGGGGTTGCTGAAGATGAAGAGATTTTACAATTAGCCTTCGTGTTCAGGAGTTCCGACGGTTCAAAGGTTGGGCGTGAAGCAGATGGTGGTGATATATTTTATGATATTTACCCGGAAGGTTTGAATGTGAATATTACTTCGCCGGTAAACGATTACATTGCATTACCAGGCGAAACCATTCAAATAGATGCATCTTCCAACGATGCAGATAGTTTGTTTTTATTGATTGATGATGTTTTAATACTGGAATTACCGGGTGCTGAAATTAATTATTCTTACACCGAAAATACCAGTGGTTCGCACAAAATTAAGGTAACTGCCAAAACTACAGATGAATCTAAATCCGATTCGGTTAGTTTCTTTGTTCGTGGCGGTAACAATCAGGCTGAACTACCAGCCGGTTGGGTAAAGGGCATAAATTATTTAGCTGATGATTCGGTTGGGTTCGTGTTATTTGCACCTAACAAGGAGTTTGTTTTTGTTCTTGGCGATTTTAACGACTGGCGTATAAGCGAAGATTATTTAATGAATCAAACACCCGATGGCGATTATTATTGGCTTGCTCTGGGCAATTTAACAACAAATCAGGAATATGTTTTTCAGTATTATATCGATGGTGAACTTCGCGTTGCGGATCCATACACCGAAAAAACATCAGACCCAAACGATTCGTACATATCCGAGTCAACATACCCCGGATTAATTGATTATCCGCAGTCAAAAACAACTCATGTGGCATCGGTTCTGGAAACAAATCAAACGGAGTATGATTGGGTGAACGCAAATTATACGGTGCCCGATAAAAAGAATTTGATCATTTATGAATTATTAATTAGGGATTTTATTGAGAAACATGATTATAAGACTTTAATTGATACATTGGATTATTTGGATAGCTTAGGAATTAATGCCATTGAGTTAATGCCTTTTAACGAGTTTGAAGGAAACGAAAGTTGGGGATATAATCCGAGTTTTTACTTTGCTCCAGATAAATACTACGGTCCTAAAGATGATTTAAAGGCTTTTATCGATTCCTGCCATGGACGTGGAATAGCTGTTATTATGGATATGGTATTGAATCATTCGTTCGGGCAATCGCCCCTGGTACGTATGTATTTTGATCCATCAGCCGGAGATTACGGACAGCCAACAGCAGAAAACCCATGGTATAATGAAGAGTCACCAAATCAAACCTACTCATGGGGTTTTGATTTTAATCACGAAAGTGATTATACCAAAGAGTTTGTGGATAGTGTTAACCGATTTTGGATGGAAAAATATAAGGTGGATGGTTTTCGCTTCGATTTTACCAAGGGGTTTACAAATACTCCGGGCGATGGCTGGTATTATGATAATGCCCGGATAAACATTCTAAAAAGAATGGCACTTAAAATCTGGGAAGTAAATCCAAATGCCTATGTAATTCTTGAGCATTTGGCAGAAAATTCAGAAGAAAAGGATCTCGCTAATTTTGGAATGTTGCTTTGGGGAAATATCAATCATGAATATGCAGAAGCATCCATGGGTTATTCATCGGATATTAGCGGAATATCATACAAAAAACGAACATGGAACGATCCGCATTTAGTAGGTTATATGGAAAGCCACGACGAAGAACGATTGATGTATAAAAATTTACAATGGGGTAATTCGAATACTGAATATGATATAACTTATTTATATACAGCTCTTAAAAGAATCGAACTTGCTGCTAATTTCTTTATTCCGGTTCCCGGGCCAAAAATGATTTGGCAGTTTGGCGAGCTGGGGTACGATTATTCAATTGATTACGACTGCAGAGTTTGCAATAAACCCATTCGTTGGGATTATTTTACTTCGAACAGAAAAAAACTGTATCATGTTTTCAAAGAACTGAATAATTTAAAAACAAATTATAATGTTTTTAGCACGACAGATTATACTTTAACACAAAACGGCAAGCTTAAATCGCTTATTCTATCAGGTGATGAGATGGATGTGGTTATTTTAGGAAACTTTGATATTGTAACACAGGATATTAACCCACAATTTCCCTATGCCGGAAGTTGGTATGAGTTTTATACGGGAGACACATTAGACGTAACTAATACCGATGATTTAATAAGTCTTGTTGCTGGCGAGTACAGATTATATACTTCACAAAAGCTTTATGATCCAAATATTCCGGCATCGGCAGGAGGATTGAATCATTCGAATTATGATCATATCATGGTTTATCCAAACCCATCCAGCAATATTTTTTATTTCAGGTTCACAGATAATCAACTAACCGGTACCTTAAGTATTTACGATTTGCAAGGAAAACTGGTTTATACTGATCAAATTGAATCGCAAAATCAAATAGAATTTAACAGTTCGTCGGTGCCGAAAGGAATCTATTTTTATAAGATGAATACGAAGCATCACATATATACCGGGAAACTATTAAAGGAGTAGTAATATGGCGAAGGAGAAAGATATAGTTAAGAAACAAGATAGTCATCAAAAAAATAAAAGTAACCCGATTGATTCCCCTAGCAGTACATTGGGACATCAAAGGGAACATGCCGAATTTCATAACTCATACCGTATCCAGGATGTAAAAAACGATGTGGAATTTTTACAGTCGATTTACGGAAAGCGATTGGGTATATCGGTTGACGATGTTAACCAGGATTTTGTGAATAAACTGAAAGCAATTGGCCGAGATATCTATTTTTTCTTATTGTCGATGGTTGATGACGTATCGCCACAGTTTTACATCAAATATAAGTACGAGTTTATACAGAATAACATTCCGGGTGGTAGTCCGCATTTATTCTTCCTTGCATGGAATGGTTTAATCAAGAATGATAGTTTTAGCAGATTACTCTTAAAAACCTTTTCTTTAAGTAGATTTAGTGATGTGCTGGCAGCAAAAAATATTCCTTCTGTTGGCGCAACATTTACCCGCTATCGATCAAAGTTTGTATTGGCAGTAGAAGATATGCAAATTAATCCGGGAGGTAAAATGCGAACCGTTGGCCGGCAACTCGATGATGGCAGCGGATTGGTAATGCAGGAAGGTATTGTATGGCTTCCTAATGGGAAAGGAATTCCAATTTATCCACAGGCTTATGTTCCTTTAAATCAAACTCAATTAATAGTAATTCGCCATGGTAAGTCGGTACACGAGTCGGGGGGCGATAACCCCGAATTTGTAGGATCAGGTTATTGGGATATCTGGAAAAATAACCGCAGAATAAGCGGTGCCATTGGCAATAATTTAAAACCCGAAGGGGTTGAAACAGCCCGCGAATTAGGCCGCGATTTTAAAACTTTAGTAGAAACACTCGAGCAAAAGGGATATCCATTATGGATGTTTTCAAAAGAAAGGCCAATACAGGTTTTTGGCAGCGAATCGGAGAATACGGAACAAACTGCCCGTTACTTTTTGCAGGAAGCTGGTTACACCAACATTCGTTTTGATGCTGTTTATGGTATTAATTCTCAAAAATACGGAGCATTAACGCACAAATTTAAAAAAGATGTATCTCAAAAAATGCTCGAGATTTACGGTAAAACCATGGACGGGACCGAAGATGATAAAAAGAAAAAGATTAAAGAAATCTTGAAAAACAGATTTTTTCATTATCCTGAAGGTGAGTCTCTTATAGAAGCCGATTGGAGAATTGCAAGTAGTTTTGTTGAACTGGTTAAATCAAATCTGGGGAAGCGAGTGTTACTGGCAGACCATTCGGGTGCTTTGCGTGTAATTGAAGCGGTAATCAGAACACTTGATTTTGCCGATTATGCTACCATAAAAGAAGGACAGGATAGTATAATGGCTATGGTTTACGAACCTGGGAAAAATATGCGTTACGATTATTTGCAGAAAAAAGGCTATTATTTAAATAAAGCTAAACATTAAATACAATGGTAAATATCAACATAAACAGTATCATAATCCTAACCTTTGTTGTTTTAGCTGGCTTAGCTTTTGTTTACTGGCGATTCAGAAAAAAAATTACTAAGTTGAAAAACCTGGCTTATTCCGATGATTTGGGAATCTTTAATCACCGTGAAATTAATCGCCAGATCAATCGATTGATAAAAAACAACAACGACCATTCGTTTGCATTCATACTATTAGATATCGATCGCTTTAAAAATTACAATGATCATTTTGGCTACGATAAAGCCGATCAGGTTTTGCAGGAATTTGTGAATATTACAAAAGGTTTTATTAGGAAATCCGATATCTTTTTTCGATATAAAAATGGTGATGAATTTGCTTTAATTTTTAATCATGTTGAGATGGAAGAAGCGAAAGAAATTGCCAACCGTTTGCGAAGAGTTATTGCTTATCACCCTTTTAAGATCGATAACAATGAAGTAAATCTTACAATAAGTATGGGTATTACAAGTAATTTTAAAAATGATAATGCAGAAAAAATAAGAAAAAGGGCTGAGGTTGCATTAATGGAAGCAAAGCAATCGAAAAATACGGTGGTACTTATTGAAGCAGAGCAAAAAAAAGCAGATCTTGTTTATTAGACCTGCTCTTTAATGAATTTCAAATGGCTCTATTTAAATACTTTATATCCCCACTTACTCAATTTCTGCGTTGGATTAAACTCTTCTCCGGTAAATAATTCAGTTAAATTAACTTCTTCATCCGTGTTGTTTACGTCGAATGAAACTTCCTGATCAGAAAGGTTCAGGAGCGTTATTACCGTATAATTGTCTTTGCTACGTTTAAATGCAAAGACGCTGTTACCAGTTGTTTCAATAATTTCCATCTTACCACCAAACTCCCCATTCCATAATGCTTCGTTTTCTTTTTTCAATGTTAAAAGGGCTTTGTAAAGTTCATCAAAATCACATTCTTTTTCCCAGTTTATTTCATCTTTTTCAAAAAACTCAAGTCGTTTATCTAAACATGCTTCCTGTCCACTATAAATTAATGGCATTCCCGGCAGTGTTGCAGATAATACGGCAAATGTTTTTGCTGCATCACCTAATCTTTCAAAAACAGTTCCTTTCCAGGAGTTTTCATCATGATTACTGGTAAAATACATTCTATAATCAGAAGGTTGATATTTGTTCTTTTCTTCCTTTACCTTGTTTACCAAATCCTGAACTGTTTTTTTACCTTGCGCAATATCATTCCATAAAAAGTGCATGTCCCATGCGTATGTCATATCAAAGGCATACTCATGCAATTCGGGCTCGTTGGCTTCGGCCAGCATAAAAACTGGTTTAATTTGGTCCAGTTCGGCCCGTACATTATTCCAGAATTCGATTGGAACCATCCCAGCCACATCGCAGCGATAGCCGTCAATATCAAATTCTTTAACCCAATATTTAAGGGCATCAGTCATATAAGCCTGCATTTCAGGTACATCATAATTAAAATCAGCCACATCAGTCCAGTCATCAACCGGAGCAATAATTTCGCCATTTTCGTTTTTTGTGTACCATTCGGGATGCTTCTCAATTAACTCATTATCCCAGGCAGAATGGTTTGCAACCCAATCAATAATTACATACATATCCAGCTCGTGAATTTTATTAACCAGATTTTGGAAATCTTCTTCGGTTCCAAACTCAGGGTTTACTGCCAGATAATCCTTTACGGCATAATAACTACCAAGAGTTCCTTTTCTGTTTTTTTCGCCTATGGGATGTATGGGCATCATCCAGATAATGTCTGTTCCAAGTTCTTTTAATCGGGGCAGATGTTCTGCAAATGCATTAAAAGTTCCTTCTGGAGTATATTGTCTGATATTTGCTTCATAAATACTTAAATTTTTGCTCCACTCAGGATGTTTTACTCCTTTATTTTCAGAAACTTGCATGCTTTCGTTCGGTGTATTTTTACAACCAACGAATAGGGTTGTTGCTAATCCTAATATAATCAACAGGTTAGCAATAGGCCGTTTTGTTTTTTTATTCATTTTAAATAATTTTTAAATTTTATAATAATAAAGCTTTAAAGTTGTTATAAACCAAGGTTTTTGTTATTTTTACTTTTTGTTATTTTTCACTTTAAAGATAACAAATTCTAGTTAAAAAAGACGCATGAAATGCGCACTAATTAAAGATTTGAGAGCGTTTTCTTTCCAGAATAAAAATTTAAAAAAATCTTAAAAAGAAATTAGAATGAAACGTGTTTTAGTAGCAACAGCAGGAGGTGATTGCCCGGGATTAAATGCCGTAATAAGAGCGATCGTAAAAAGAGCCTCGCAGGAAAAGGATTGGGAGATTTTAGGAAGTATACAGGCTTTTAACGGAGTTTTGTGGGAACCTACTGAAGTAAAAATTCTGGATGACCATGCTGTATCCGGTATCCACTTTCAAGGTGGAACCATTATCGAAACTACCAATAAAGGAGGCCCATTTGCATGGCCTGTTAAAAACAAAGACGGCTCGTGGTCGGCAGTTGACCGTTCCGAAGAGATGATCAGAAAACTGATGTACATGGGTGTCGACGCGGTAATTAATATTGGCGGAGACGGATCTCAACAAATATCGCAACAACTCTTTGAAAAAGGGTTAAACATTATTGGTGTTCCAAAAACAATCGATAACGACTTATCGGCAACAGATAGCACTTTCGGTTATCAAACAGCGGTGCAAATTGCTACCGAAGCGGTAGATAAACTGGTAACAACTGCTGCCAGCCATAATCGTGTTATGATTTTGGAAGTAATGGGCCGCGATGCCGGATGGATTGCTTTAAACGCTGCTGTAGCAGGTGGTGCGGAAATTTGTCTGATACCTGAAATTCCATATGATATTAATAAAGTAGTTGAAAAAATTAACGAACGCTTTGTTCGCGATCGTGGATTTACAATAATTGTGATTGCAGAAGGAGCAAAAGCGGTTGGAAAAGATTCATCGAAGGTGGACTATAAGGAAGTTGGTTATGCAAACGCAAAATTATCAGGAGCTGCAACTCGTTTGGTTAATGAGCTAAAAGATGCTGGTTTAAAGCACGATATGCGTAAAGCAGTGCTTGGCCATATTCAACGGGGTGGTGTACCTATTGCTTACGATCGGGTTTTGGCTACTCAGTTTGGAGTTCATGCTTTTGAAATGGTGCTCGAAGGAAAATTTGGTGAGATGGTTTCGTATCGTCATCCCGAAATTACTTCTGTTCCGTTTAAGGAAGCAATTAAGAAACCAAATTTTGTAACGAACGATACTGCTTTAATGCGAAATGCACGTGGTGTTGGAATTAGTTTTGGCGATTAAAATAGATTAAAATAAAAAAGCCCCGAAAACTCGGGGCTTTTTTATTGAATAATGCTCTAATTATTAGTGAGAATTTCAAACGACACTGGTTTTAAGTTTATAACCAGCTGGTTATTCTCATTTATGATAACTGAATTATTAAAATTTATTTTCCAGTTTTGATCTTGCATGAATAATGGCAAATCAATTGTTATTTCTTTTGCTTCCAATGATTTGTTGAAAGCAACTATACTCATCTCATTAAAATATTTACGGGCATATACCATACTTTCATTGTCGGAATGCAGAATTACAATATCTCCGTAAATAAATTCAAGATTACGTCGTCGTAGTTTAATTATCTTACTTGTATTTTCTTTTACCCATTTTTCATGATCCGTTAAATGATCAAACTTCATCATTCTCCGGTTGTCCGGGTCACCGGCACCAGGCATACCAATTTCGTCGCCATAATAAATAACCGGAATTCCCGGAATGGTATTAATAAAGCTTGTAACCTGAAGTAAGCGGTAATAGCCCAGGGTATCTTCAATTTGTATATCTCTGTTCCAGCCTGCTTCTTTGTCGTCTTCGTCGAAGCGAAGTGCTCCGCTTGCAAGGGTAATGAACCTTGGAAGGTCATGGTTTCCGGTAATATTTCCCATAAGAGAATGGTGCCCGTAATACTTTAAGCTCTCGTTTAAGGATGATGCCAATTTTGTAAGTGGCTCGTCCTGTATTGCAAAAATACTGCGCATATCAAAATACAGGTTAAAATCAAACTGCCCGTCCAGTTTATCTGTTCCCACGTAGCTTCTTATTAATTCGCGACTTCCGAATGTTTCACCAATCTGGAAAATGAAATCTTTATTGGTTTGATCTCTCAACTTTTTTGTGAGTGTTGTCCAGTAAGGGGTCGGAATGTGTTTGGTTGCATCGTGCCTGAACCCGTCGATCTGGTATTCTTCAATCCAGAATTTAGCAGAATCGGACATGAGATCAACTACTTCGGGAATTTCAAAATCCAACGAAGGTAAAAAGGTATCAAACCAGGTGGTTAACCTTTGTTCGTCCCATATTCTGATATTTTTAGTACCATCGGGTAAATCAAGCGTGGTAGCCCACTCCGGGTGATCCTGATATATTTTATTTTCTTTATGCACGTGATTCGAAACAAAATCCAGAATGATATTCATCTCGTTGTCGTGTGTTGTGCGAACCAACTGATGCAAATCATCGGAGCTGCCAAAACGATGATCAACAGTGGTTAAAGTAACCGGCCAGTAGCCGTGATAACCCGAATACTTTCTGTGTGGAGCCGGAAATTCAACATAACCACTTAATGGATTTTGTGTGATGGGGGAGAGCCAGATCATACTTACTCCCAAATCGGAAAAATAATCATCGTTTACTTTTTGAGTTATGCCTTCAATATCACCACCTAAATAGTTGGCTCTTTCTTCAATTTCCGGATCGTTTACCGGATGATCAATTTCGGTATTCCCGTTTTTAAAACGGTCGACCAACATAAAATATAGTACTTGTGCGTGCTTGTCAAACCGGTCGATAAGCGAAATGTCTGAAAGAACTTTACCATATTGCAGTGGTATTAAAAGATCATTCGAGTACCCATTCTCATTGCCAGCCCACACTCTTATAAACGATCGTTTCTTTTGTTTCGCATCGGTTGGAATTGCTATATTAATGTTCTGATTGTGTTCATCAAACGGAATGGAATAGTTTTCCCACAACACAATAATGCTTGCGGTAGTATCGGAGTTAGAGATAAAAATCTCATCATCAGAATACGTGTTGGTTAAAAGTTTGGGTGCATTTATGGCCGGATCTTCTATTCTTAATACCGAATTAAAACCACCAATATTGTTACTTTCTTTTTGTGGATTTCCCGGATCAAGCACCCATTCGCCATTAATAACCAATTGATAGTGGTATTTACCGGGTGCCAGACGTATCATGTATTTCCAAAGATTTTCTTCTTTGTAGAAATTTTCACTCGGAGTCCAGGAGTTAAAGCTTCCGGCAATTTGCACAGATTCTATTTTTTTTCCTTTTGGATCAAGCAAAAAGCTGTGTTCGATTTTTTTATCAAGTAAAAGAATGATTTCATATGCTGTTCCACTTATCCAAACACTCAATTTCTCAACAGCTTTTGCCTGATCGGTTGGTGTTACTTTTAGCCAGTTCATATCATCTGAAAGTACTATGTCATAATTGGAGTTACTTACCGAATCGATCTTTTGAATCTCTTTGAAATAGCCATTCAGATATATATCGGTTCCGTCTTCGCTCACATAAACCGGCGATGCTGTTTCGTACAGTTCAGAATGTTCAGGAAATTGCAATTCTTTTTCAGAACAACTGCTAAGCAGTGCGATGATAAATAAAAAAAATAGTTTTCTCATGGTTGAATATCTTAAGGTTCTTATTTAAGTTCAATAATCATTGCTGATTTTTTAGGGATTTCTATGTTTTCAAGGTTTGGTAATTTTTCCCCGGTAATAATTTCTGTTCCTTCCGAATAGTTTCTGAGAATCTCTGCAAACTTTTTTGTATTGATCTTCTCAGCACGCTCGTTATTATTTAACATTACCATTACAGTTTCTTTGTCGTTTGTTCTGAAATAAACATAGACATTATGTTCTGGAATAAAATGAATGAGTTTACCCGAATGAATTACATCTTTTGATTTTCTCCACTGCAAAATTTTGCTGTAATAATTAAATATATCATTCTGATCGTCGGTTCTTCCTTCAGATGTAAAAGCATTTGTTTTGTCATCTTTCCAACCTCCCGGGAAATCTGCTCTCATTTTACCATGTGGTTCATGTTCAAATCCTTCCATCAGTAGTTCGGTGCCATAATATACTGATGGTATACCCCGTGTGGTTAACTGAAATGCGATGGCCATTTTTAGCTTGTCCATACTCCGGTTTAAATTGGAATAAATTCGGTTAACATCATGGTTATCCAGAAATACCAATGTGTTTTCCGGATTCTCGTACATAAAATCCTGAGCCAATACGTAATATAATTTAGCCATCCCATCGGTCCAGGTTTGTTCTTCGTGAAAAGCCTGAGTTATGGCGTAATGTAAAGGGAAATCGGTTATTACAGGAATATTCGATGAGTATCCGTCGAAATTTCTGCTCGACTTCTGCCAGTATGCTGTAATGGGGATTTTTTGTAACCAGGCTTCGCCCAAAATCATAAAATCGGGATATTCGGTAAAAATTGCCTGTGCCCAGTTAGCAACCATATCCTTATCGGCATAAGGCTGAGTGTCTAAACGGATTCCATCAATTCCTGAAAACTCAATCCACCAGATGGTATTTTGAATGAAATAGTTTGCCAGGTATTTGTTTTGCTGATTCAGATCGGGCATATTCACATCAAACCAACCGGTTTGTTGTAGTTTTTTATCCAATTCTGATGCATAAGGATCAAGTAGTACAGGCGTTCTGTAGTTCGACCGGGTAAATTCATCAAACTGGTGAATCCAGTCTGCTTCTGGCAAATCGTTTATCCACCAGTGATTGATGCCACAATGGTTTAACACCATATCCATGATCACTTTTAAATCTTTATCATGTGCTTTTTCTACGAATTTTTGATACAAATCATTCGTTCCATGTCGCGGATCAATTTTGTAAAAATCGGTAATGGCATATCCATGATAAGTATACTTTTCCTGGTTATTTTCCAGTAAAGGATTTACCCAGAGTGCTGTAACACCAAAATCATTGAAATAGTCCAGATGATCAATAATGCCTTGGATGTCACCACCATGCCGGCCATTGTGATCTTTCCGGTTTAACTTTTCGATCATTTCTTCGGACTGGTCGTTGTTTGGATCGCCATTGGCAAAACGGTCGGGCATAAGTAAATAAATAACATCAGACTGATCGAACCCCTGCTGTGTGGTTTTTGATTTTTTTCTCTCTTTTAATTCATACTGAATACTTTCAATGGTTTTACCATCGCTTTTAAAATCTATTTTTAAGCGATCCGGTTTTGTTTCTTCAGGTATTATCAGATTTAAGAAAATATAATTTTCATTTTCAACTCGTTCCACACTTTGTAAATATCCGTCCCGGTCTATTTCTACATCGTAATTTGCAATCTGCTCCCCGTAAATCATTAGTTGTAGCTGCTCGTTTTGCATTCCGGTCCACCAAAATGGGGGTTCAACTTTTTTTACTACTTGCCCGGTTGACAGTAAGTTAAATAAAATCAGTACGATTGAAAATGTTGTTACTTTTAGTTTCAGATTCATGTTGATTAATTGTAATAGATTTCGATGGATTTTCTTTCTTCAATTTCGTATTCAATTTCTTTAATAAATACTTTCTGTTTTCCTTCGTTTTGATTGAAAACGGTTATTTTTTCTTTGTCAATTTCAACCTTCAATAAATTACCACGGAACTTTACAATAAAAGAATAGGATTTCCATTGAGTTGGTATAAAAGGATTAAAATAAATATTTCCGTCCTTCACTCGCATTCCACCAAATCCTTCAACAACAGAAAGATAAGTTCCTGCCATGCTGGTGATATGTAGTCCCTGATGTACTTCGTCATTATAATCATCCAGATCTAAACGGGCTGTGCGCAAATACAACTCGTACGACTTCTCTTTATATCCCAATTTGCTGGCTAATATCGTATGAACACAAGGCGAAAGCGATGATTCGTGAACGGTCATGGCTTCATAAAAATCAAAGTTTCGTTTAATAGTATCAATATCATATCTTTCTTCGAAAAAATAAATTCCTTGCAATACATCGGCTTGTTTAATAAAGCAAGATCTTAAAATTCTGTCCCACGACCATTTTTGGTTGATTGGTTTTTCTTCATCGCTAAGTTCACTTACCGGAATCAACTCTTTATCCATAAACCCATCCTGCTGAAGGAATACTTCCAGCTCTTCGTTTTCGGGAAAATGCATATTATCAATAATGTTTGTCCATTTCGATACTTCCGACAGTTCGTTAAAGTCGATTTTCTGTTTCAACTTACGATATTTATCTGGAGCAGATGTTTGAATTTTTGTAATTACTTCTAAGGTATAATCCAAACACCATTGTGCAATGGTATTGGTATACCAGTTGTTATTTACATTGTTTTCGTATTCGTTGGGGCCGGTAACACCCAAAATCACATATTTATTTTTTTCTTTGGATAAGTTAGCCCGTTGAGCCCAAAAACGACTAATGGCTATTAATACTTCAAGTCCGTAATCTTCCAGGTACGATTCATCACCGGTATATCTGGTATAATTATATATAGCGTAAGCGATGGCTCCGTTACGATGAATCTCTTCAAATGTAATTTCCCATTCGTTATGACACTCTTCTCCATTCATGGTTACCATTGGGTACAATGCAGCTCCGTTTTTAAAGCCAAGTTTTTCTGCATTTTCAATGGCTTTTTGTAAATGCCGGTAGCGGTATAATAATAGATTTCTTGCAACAGTACTTTCTGATGTTTTTAAATAAAATGGCAAACAATAAGCTTCGGTATCCCAGTAGGTGCTTCCACCATATTTTTCACCGGTGAATCCTTTGGGGCCGATATTTAAACGCTCATCATCGCCCGTATAGGTTTGATTTAATTGAAAAATATTGAAGCGAATTGCCTGTTGAGCTGCAACATCACCTTGTATGACAATATCACTATCTTCCCATTTATGCTGCCATGCAGTTGCATGTTCTTTAAAAAGCTGGTCGAAACCTTTTTCATAAGCGCGCTGCAGAACATTGTGCGCTGCAATGGTGAGTTGATCTTTATTGTGATCTTCAGAGTTTGTTACGGACCCATATTTATAAATACTAATGGTGTCGTTTGGGTTTAAATCAGTAACTACTGTTTGTCCAAGATATTTTTTTCGTTGTTCTTCTTTCGGTACTTCTGTAAGTTCTTTTCCATTTTTTTCAATCCGGAATTTCATACTTGCACAAACATGAAAATCCAGTTTTTTGGTTTTTACGGAAACATATGCTTCGCCCGGGCGGCTTTCAATTGATATTTCTTGCCAGAATTTTTCCTGGTAGTTAGCATCTTCGTTAATTACATCCGCATCGATGTATGGTGTAATACTAATTTTATTATCTTTTAATTCTATGGCTTTAACCTGGTAGTGGATAACTCCTAATTCTTTTTCTTTTATGCTAATAAAACGTTTTGCAGTTACTTCTACCACATTTCCATCTTCAAAATCGGCAGTAAATGACCTTTGCAGATATCCTTCTTTCATGTTCAGGATTCGTTTAAAATCAGTTACTTTTACTTTGGAAAGATCCAGTTCTTTATTACCAATTTTTATGTTAATACCGATCCAGTTTGGCGA
Source organism: uncultured Bacteroidales bacterium (assembly GCA_964450375.1). Lineage (GTDB taxonomy): Bacteria > Bacteroidota > Bacteroidia > Bacteroidales > UBA12077 > UBA12077. The sequence continues at coordinate 5,422 of CAYVEW010000063.1, read as the reverse complement.
GTTTAACACCTTGGCAAAATACTCAGGATAACCATTTTTCCACCATCCCACCTTTGTTTTGTCGGGATAATAAATTCCAGCGATATAACTACCTTGAAGGGAATCCCCGCTATATTGTTCTTCGAAATTAGCACGTTGGCCCAAATGGCCGTTTCCAATTGAAAATATACTTTCAGAAGATCTTTGATTGTTTGGGTTAAATCCTTCTTCAACTATATTCCATTCGTCATGTTTCAAATATTGGTTCATTATCAAGATCTTTTTATAGTTACTTAATATAATTTATCAAAGATGGAAATATTGATGTTACTTAAATCAGGCACTACCACATCAGCAAGGTAAAGCACCTTTTTATCTCCAACTCCAATGGTTTTCATGTTTGCTTTTTGTGCTGCCTGAATTCCTGCGTGTGCATCTTCGAAAACAACACAGTTTTCATATTTTACCTTCAATTCATCCGCAGCCTTAAGAAATACTTCCGGCTCTGGCTTCGAATGGGTAATTTTTGTCCCATCCACTACCGAATCAAAAAAATCGGCATATCCAATTCGGTCAAGAATAGTTCCTGCATTTTTACTCGACGAACCGATCGCTACCTTGTAGTTTGCTTTTTTGAGTTCGGACAGAAAGCGCTCAACACCGGGCAATATATCCTGGGGAGTCATCTTCAATATATTCTCACGGTACCATTCGTTTTTTAAGGTAGCCAACCGTATTTTTTCTTCTTCCGAATCAATCTTAATTTCTCCAAGCTCCATTAATATTTCCAGTGATTCCATTCGGCTTACACCTTTTAATCGTTCATTTTGCTCTAAAGAAAAAAAGAATCCAAATTCTTGTGCCAGTCTCTTCCATGCGCGATAATGAAATATGGCAGTATCGACAATAACACCATCCAAATCAAAAATAATTGCTTCAATTTTTTGCATAACTAATCTTTATCTTTTACAAAAACCACTAAAATTCCAGCAATGATCATCGAAATACCACCCAGAATTAATGCATATATAGCCTGATTATTAAATAGGGTTTTAATGAAAAATCCTAAAATACTTGCTGCCACGATTTGCGGAATAACAATGAAAAAATTAAAAATACCCATGTAAACGCCCATTTTATGTGATGGCAACGAACCGGTTAAGATAGCATAAGGCATAGCTAAAATGCTGGCCCATGCTAATCCAATACCAACAAAGGGTAATAAGAGCAGTGTAGGATTATTTATTAAGAAAATAGATGCAAGACTTAAACCGCCAATAATTAATGATATGGAGTGCGTAATTTTTCTGTTGGTTAGTTTAGCCAGTAGAATCAATAAAAATGCAAATACAGCGGCAAAGCCATTGTAAATACCAAAGCAAATGCCAACCCAGTTAGCTCCTTTATTATATAGTTCGGATGTTGGATCGGTAGTGCCATATACATGGCTTGTTACACCTGCGGTTGTGTAAATCCACATAGCGAATAAAGCAAACCATGAGAAAAACTGTACTACTGCCAATTGTTTCATGGTGGATGGCATGGTGTTAAAATCTGATATGACCGCAACAAACCCATTTTTTAACAGATTACCTTTTTTTAGAAAGGCCGATATGAGTTCTAACAATCCAAATAATGCCAAGCCAATGGATAAAATATAAACTTCCTGATCCACATGCATTCTGCTTAATAAAAAGGTAATTGCTAATCCAATAAATAAAAAGATAAAACCTACCTTAAAATCACTTTTTGAATTCTGTATGTTTTTCAATTCTTCAGCTTTTGTTTGAGCTTCCAGCTCTTTATCTTCAAATTCGGCCAGTTCTTCGGGTGAGTATTCTTTGCTCGAAAAAACAGTCCAAAGTACTGAAGCTAAAAATACTGCTCCACCAATATAAAACGATAATTTAACCGACAAAGGGATTTCGCCTGCAGGAGCCGTATTAGCTATTCCGAACCACTCCGAGAATACGTACGGTAAAAAGGAAGCAATGATAGCTCCCATACCGATAAAGAAGCTTTGCATGCTAAATCCCAGGGTGCGTTGTTTGGCAGGAAGCATATCACCCACAAATGCCCTGAAAGGTTCCATTGAAATGTTAATCGACGCATCCATTATCCAAAGCATACCTGCTGCAACCCATAAGGCTGGAGAGTTTGGCATAACAAGCAATGCGATTGAAGCTAATATCGCTCCCACTAAAAAGTATGGTCTTCTTCTTCCCAGGCGAGTCCATGTATTATCACTTAAGTGTCCTATAATTGGCTGAACAATTAATCCGGTTACCGGAGCAGCAATCCAAAGAATTGGAATGTTATCGATTTTTGCACCCAGAGTTTCGAATATGCGACTTACATTGGCATTCTGTAGTGCAAATCCAAACTGAATCCCAAAAAAACCGAAACTCATGTTCCAAATTTGCCAAAAGCTTAGTGTTTTCTTTTCTTTTTTCATGAATTGTAATTATTAGCGTATCGTGTTAACTATATTTTATTCAGAAACTATTTTTTATAACAAAGATTTTCAGTTACTTAAGTGACATATTTTAATTCGATAGATAAGTTAAAAAATGTCTATTCAAATATAAGAAAAAATCACGATAAAACCGCGTATCTTATTGTTAGGCAGGAAATTACAAATAAAACAGGACTGTCTGAAATGCTTGTTTCAAACGTTTGCGACCTTAAAAAAAATGAATAAAAAAGTTAAAAAAAAAGCTGTCTTTAATTAAGGCAGCTTTTAAGATTGCATTAAATTATAAATTATTCGAGGTGTTTAAAATTCAACACATATAAAACGATGAATAGCGCTGCAAAAAATAAACCGATCCATGTAAATCCGAATGCTACAAGTAATACCTGTGCAGCAACATAAATATAAAATCCCATTTTTTTCAGATTCCACATAAGTATTGCACCATAAAGTGAGCCTGCAGAGAATAAAAGCATAAGAATTGGTTTCATAACTCCTGCATCAGCTGGCGCACCATAAGTTGATGCAAGACTGCTTAATGCTCCAATACCAAAAATTCCTAATAAATTCAATAAAATTCCAAGTCCGCTTCCGATGAACGTTAGAATACATAGAACAGTTAAAAAAGTAGGGCGTTGTGTTGTTTGTTGTACATTTTGTTCTTCCATAATAGTAATTTTTAGAGTTAATTGTATGCTAAATTTAAGTAAAAAAATTAAATCTACACGAACAGATTAAATGTAAAAGTCAATATCAACCCTTTTCACCTATTATTTCTAAAAATAATTATGTAAATCCATTAAAGTAGATTTAATTCAATCCTATTTATACATAAGAGTAGAAGGAGACTTTTATTAAATTCGCTCATTTGCGTACACCTAAATGCCGTTTGTTGATAAAAAACTGCCATTCGTCAAAAAAAATCTTTTTAAATAATTGCAAATAAGTGTTTTTATTTATAAAATTGGACAAAATTTTACATTGGGGATGAGTTCATATCAGGTTACAATTGAGAATTCCTTTGTTCAGGAAAGGGAATCTTATAAAAATGTGTTAGTTGTCGACGACGATGAAGTAAGTTTTATCCTGTTAAACGAAATACTTTCTTCATATAACATGAAACCCATTCGGGCAATTAATGGTAAAGATGCGATTAACTTTTTCAAATCAGATAAAGATGCTTTTGATTTGGTTTTAATGGACATTCGTATGCCAAAAGTTGATGGCCTGGAAGCAACCAAAAGGATAAAAGAAATTAATCCGGCAATTCCGGTTTTTGCTGTAACCGCTTATACGCATTCAAAAAGTGTAATGGATTGTTTCGATGCCGGTTGCGATGAATATATACCCAAACCATTCGAAATTGCAAAACTATTATCGGTAATACGTAACTATATTGCTATCGAAAATTAAAACCTTTTGTTTTCATAATACTCCTCATATATAATCGAAATTTTTAATTTTTTATTCCACGATAATTCTCTAATTTTGGAGAATTATTTTGGAATTAATAAAAATCTAATAGTTATGAATCGAGATACAAAAATATTTGATCTAATTCAGAAAGAAAAAGAGCGTCAAATAAATGGAATTGAGTTAATTGCATCTGAAAACTTTGTAAGTGAGCAGGTTTTAGAAGCTATGGGTTCGGTAATGACCAATAAATATGCAGAAGGTTATCCTGGTAAGCGTTATTACGGAGGCTGCGAAGTGGTTGACCAATCGGAAGACCTTGCTCGTGAACGATTAAAGGAACTTTACAATGCAGAGTGGGTTAACGTTCAACCACACTCTGGAGCACAAGCAAATGCAGCGGTATTTTTATCTGTTTTAAATCCTGGTGATACCTTCATGGGATTAGACCTGGCTCATGGTGGCCACTTATCGCATGGCTCTCCGGTTAATTTGTCGGGTATATTGTATCGTGCCGTATCGTATGGTGTAAAGGAAGAAACCGGTATGGTTGATTACGAAATGATGGAAGATGTTGCTTTGAAAGAAAAACCAAAAATGATTGTTGGAGGTGCTTCGGCTTATTCTCGTGAGTGGGATTACAAACGCATGAGAGAAATTGCTGATAAAGTAGGTGCTTTATTAATGATCGATATGGCACACCCTGCAGGTTTAATAGCAGCTGGTTTATTAAATAATCCATTGGAGTATGCACATGTGGTAACTTCTACTACACATAAAACATTACGTGGGCCTCGTGGTGGTATTATTTTAATGGGTAAAGATTTTGACAATCCGTTCGGAAAAACTACACCAAAAGGGGTTATCCGTAAAATGTCATCTTTATTCGATTCTGGTGTATTTCCCGGAACGCAAGGTGGACCGCTGGAGCATGTAATTGCAGCAAAAGCAGTAGCTTTTGGCGAAGCTTTAACTCCGGAGTTTAAACAGTATCAGGCGCAGGTTAAGAAAAATGCTGCCGTAATGGCCGAGCAGTTTATCCAAAAAGGATATAAAGTAATTTCGGGTGGAACCGATAACCACTCTATGTTAATCGACTTAAGAACAAAGTTCCCCGAAATAACAGGAAAAGTAGTAGAGAATATTTTGGTTAAAGCGCATATTACAATCAATAAAAATATGGTTCCGTTCGATTCTCGTTCACCATTCCAGACTTCAGGTATCAGAGTAGGAACAGCTGCCATAACAACAAGAGGAATTAAAGATGACAAGATTCCTGCTATTGTTGATTTTGTTGATCAGGTAATTAGTAATATTGATGATGAAGCTGCAATTGCTAAAACAGGTGCTGAAGTAAAAGATATGATGAGTAAATATCCATTATTTGCTTATTAAAAAATAAAAGCTTTAAAACAAAAAGTTCCGGGTCTGTTAAGATTCCGGAACTTTTTTATTATATAAGTTAAACTCAAAGCTCAAAGCTCACAACTCGCAGCTAAAAGCTCACAGCTCAAATAATACTACCAGCTTCCACCTGCACCGCCGCCGCCGAAACTT
>CAYVEW010000062.1:0-19467 GCA_964450375.1 uncultured Bacteroidales bacterium | reverse complement strand
CGGCTTTTCCATAGCCGGTCATTGATTTTATCATAATTTTATGTAATGGTTGTAATTATGGGGCAAAGGTAAGAAAAATAGTTAACTAGTTGAGAACTCAGAACTAACAAACTAAATTACTGTTTTCTTTTTCCAGTTTCCGGTTAAATAATAAATGTAGGAAAGCAGAAAACCAACAAACCACCCCATTGGTATGGCCCACCATATTCCTGTTTCTCCTAAGCTTCTTGATAAGAACCAGGCGCCGGGTATTCGAATAACCCATAAGGCAATTAACGAAATAAACATGGGTATAATGGTATCGCCGGCACCGCGCATAACACCAGATATGGTAAACATGGCAGTAAACACAATGTAAAAGGCGCCAACAATAACAAGATATTCTCGCCCGATACGGATTACTTCTGCATCGTCGGTAAAAAGATTAATAATAGACTCCCCGAAAACCAAAACTGTAACGGATACAATTACCGAAATAATAGAAGTCATTTTTAGCGTGGCAATAAAGCCGGCTTTTACCCGATCGGTTTTTCGGGCGCCTATATTTTGCCCCACAAATGTTGCTAGTGCTGCTGCAAAATTCATTCCGGGCATCGAAGCTAAGGAATCAATGCGTGTTGCTACCGAAAAGGCTGCAATTACATCGGTTCCAAACTCATTTACAATACTAATAAGAGCCATCATACCTAAGGCAACAAATGTTTGCTGTATTCCGGTTGGCAAACCAATGCGCACACTCTTTTTAAAGATGATTTTATCGAATAAAAGTTCTTTAAACGAAAAGTGTATGATTTTATGCGTTTTATTCAAATAAATAATTGCTGTTAAAAAAGCACCACCTTGAGCAATAACTGAGGCGATGGCTACACCTGCAATGCCCCATTTAAAAACTAATACAAATACTAAATCAAGTACGATATTAATTAGAGTTGAAATAATCAGAAAATACAGGGGCGTTTTTGAGTCGCCCAATCCACGCAAAATGGCGCTTGTGCCGTTAAACCCAAACGAAACCACAATACCGCCAATAAAAATATTAAAATACACTTTAGCCTGTGGAATTATTTCTTCGGGCAATTTTAATAACCTGAAAATATCTTCGCTGTAAATAATTCCGATGATACTTACCGTAATGGATGCGAAGAATAAAAAGATAAATAAAGTATTAATGGTTCTTTTTACTTTTTCGATATCTTTAGCGCCAAAATATTGTGCAATTACAATGGTACTTCCCGAAGCAATCCCAATAATTAAAGATAAAAATGCAAAAATGATCGGGAATGAAGCACCTACAGCAGCCAAAGCTTCTTTGCCAATAAAATTACCCACAATAATGCTATCAACAATGTTGTATAATTGTTGAAACACATTTCCGAGTAACATCGGAAGTGCAAATTTTAGAATAAGAGAACTTTCTTTGCCTACTGTTAAATCGTTCATGCAGTGATTTTAGATCATGCAAAGCTTGCTAATTTTAATGTATAATCAAAATTTGCATGTAGAAAGAAAGATACAAAATACAGGTCATACTTAGGTAACATCATCTTTTTCAGCAGAAAATTTCTGATAATGTTTTTTAACAATAATGTTTTTCAATTGTTTAACTGCTTCGAATATTTCTGTATAACTCGTGTAAAGTGGTGTAATTCCAAAACGGATATTATCAGGTTCTCTAAAATCAGGAATTACTACTTTGCCTTCTATTTCCGGATCGATAAGCGATTTGCATATTCGATAAGCTTCATGGTGTTTAAGTGAGATATGCGATCCTCTTTCTGCTGATAACTTTGGCGTTCCCAGTTTATATCCATGTGGTTCAAGTTCCTGTTCAAACAGTTCAATAAAGTAGTCGATTTGTTCAATGCTTTTATCACGAATGGCATCCATTCCTGCATCCAGCAACATGTCAACAGCAGGTTCAATTGCCGATAAGGATAACATTGGGGGTGTTCCCGTTAAAAATCTCCTGATTCCATCAGCCGGGCGATATTTTAATCCAAATTCAAATGGATTTTTTTCTCCAAACCATCCCCAGATCGGTTGTTGTATCTTATCCTGTAAATCTTTTCGAACATAAAGAAATGCAATTGCTCCGGGGCCGCCATTCAAATATTTATAGGTGCAGCCAATTGCTAAATCCACATTCCATTCATTTAATTTTAAAGGTACAGCCCCAGCAGCATGGCTTAAGTCCCAGAGCGCTATGGCATTATTATCATGCGCCAACTGAGTAACTTCTTTCATGTTGTACATAAATGCACTTTTAAAAACAACATGCGATAAAGTGAGCAAAGCCGTGTTTTTGTTCAGGTGCTTTTTTAATTCATCCATCCTTACAGAAATTCCGTCGGATGATTTGGCAAGCTTTAACTGATGATTGTTCCCAAACATTTCAATGAGCCCCTGGAGTAAATATATATCCGAAGGAAAATTTAATTCATCACTAATAATAGTTGTTTTGCCATTCTGCAACTGCAATGCACCATACGCCAGTTTAAAAAGATTAACCGAAGTAGAATCAGTAAGAATTACTTCATCGGGCCGGGCGCCAATTAGCTGAGCTATTTTGGCAGCTATTTGTTGCGAGCGAGTGTACCAACCCTGATTCCAGCTTCGTATTAACTGATCGCCCCATTCTTTGTTTAAAACATCGTTTATTCTTTCGGGTGTTTCAAGAGGTAGTGCTCCCAACGAATTCCCATCCAGGTAGATCAGGTTTGGGTCGTTTAATTTAAAGCGTGACCGGTATATTTTTAAAGGATCTTTATTATCCTTACTTTGTGCGTATTCCTTCGAAAATATGTTCATTTCAGTTATTTTTTTGTGAGTATGGGAGAGGCCTCCGGAAATATTTCATGAACCCATAAAGCATACATTTTTCCTGATGGGTGAAGCCCGTCTTCGGCAAGCAGGCTTGTGTCGTTTTTTGCTTTTCGTGAGATTGCTGTAACATCAACATATTTTACACCTGCCTTATTTGTTTCTTCAAAATTTACTGCATTGAATTGATCAATTTCTTTAGCAATTTTTGCCGTATCCCGATCTGCTGCAAAAGGTGTAACACTCCAGTCGGGAATGGAAATAACGATTACTTTTTGCTTATCCTTTCCCGCAAAATCAATGGCACGATTTAACAGTTGGTTAAACTCAGTCCGGTAATTCTCCAAATCCCGCCCACGATATTGGTTATTTACGCCTATTAGTAAGGTAACCAGATCGTATTGATTCAATGTTTTTGCCGTATCTATTGCTTCTGCAAGTTCGTCGGTTGTCCATCCTGTTTTGGCTATAATTTTCAGTTCCGAAATATCAATACCTGATTTCCTTAAAGAGTCGGCTAACTGAACGGGGTAACGTTCGGATATTGCAACGCGCTCGCCAATGGTATAGGAGTCGCCCAGTGCAAGGTAAGTAAATGTTTCAGATTCCATATTGTGGTTATTACAAGCAATTCCAAAAATAGAAAGAATGCTTATGTAAATCAATTTTTTAAGCTTCATGAGCTAGTTTTTTAATTCAGAAAAATACGCATAAATAAAAGAAAATCCAATCAATGGATTATTCGGAAGGTTTTGATCTAAATTAGTGAGAATGGTTTAAAGGTCAATAAAAAAACCTCGATAGTATACCGAGGTTTATTCTATTATTTTCTATTAATTGCTATCTAAGCTTTTTCCAGCTCAACTGTAAAGTGACGCATGATAGGTGCTTCGCTCACAATTTTATAACCTTTTGTAATTTGTTCTTTTCTGTCGAAAACATTCTTTAATGCAACAGCAATAACATCCATGTGATTATTGGTGTATACCCTGCGAGGGATTGCCAGACGCAATAGTTCCAACTCGGGATACCTGTTTTCACGAGTCTCAGGATCTCTGTCGGCTAGCAGTGTACCAATTTCAACACCACGAATTCCTGCTTCCAGATAAAGTTCAATGGCCAGTGTTTGTGCAACATACTCTTCTTTTGGCAAGTTTGGTAAAAATTTCTTTGCATCCACAAATATTGCATGGCCGCCATAAGGTTTTTGAACCGGAATGCCAAAATCTGTTAATTTCTGGCCTAAATAGGCTACCTGTTTTATTCTTGTATCCAGGTAATCAAATTCGGTTCCTTCGTCTAATCCTTGTGCTAACGCATTCATGTCTCGACCCGACATACCACCGTATGTAATAAATCCTTCGAAAATGATATTGAATACCGTTGCTTTTTTAAAGATTTCTTCGCTACGTAAGGCAATAAAACCACCCATGTTTACAATGGCATCCTTTTTACTGCTCATGGTCATTCCATCGGCATGAGAATACATTTCTTTTACAATCTCCTTGATGGTTTTGCTTTCATATCCTTTTTCGCGTAGCTTTATAAAGTATGCATTTTCGGCAAATCGCGCTGAATCATATATCACCGGAATGTTATACTTATCGGCAATTGCTTTTACATTTTTCATATTTTCCATTGAAACCGGTTGCCCACCCGATGAGTTGCAGGTTACGGTAACCACAATAAAAGGAATTTTTTCCGGAGTATGTTCTTTTATTGTATTCTCTAATTTTTCCAGATTAATGTTCCCTTTAAACGGATGATCGATTTCAGTGTCGAAAGCTTCGTCGATTGTACAATCAATGGCTTTAGCCTTTCGAAATTCAATATGTCCTTTGGTGGTATCGAAATGCGAGTTTCCGGGGATAATATCACCTTCTTTTATTAAAGCTGAGAATAGTACATTTTCTGCTGCTCTACCTTGGTGTGTTGGTAAAAAATACTCGAATCCAAGAAGTTCTTTAATGGTGTTTTTTAAATTGTAATACGATGATGCTCCGGCATAACTCTCGTCGCCAACCATCATGGCCGACCATTGCTTGTCGCTCATTGCACCTGTGCCCGAATCGGTTAATAAATCAATAAAAACCTGCTCGCTTTTTAGATTAAACAAATTGTATTTAGCTTCTTTAATCCATTGTTCGCGTTCTTCGCGTGTACTTTTTTTGATGGTTTCAACCATCTTAATTTTATATGATTCTGCAAATGGTAATTCCATAGTATTTAATGTTTAAATAAAAACAAGACTTAATTTAATAAAATATAAATGCTAAAATTTTCTGCAATGATTCATGCAGAGTTTCTGTTTAGAAGTAAAAAGAATCTCTTTTTTTAATGTTTAAATAAACATTCTTTGCTGTGTGTAATATTTCATTCGATATTCTCATACCGTAGCTTGAAATTTGATACAAATATACAAGTTTCTTAAATAATTGCATAAATTATTTAATTTTGTAGCATCAACGAATAGTTGAAAAGTATTATAATATATTGAAAAACAGGGGTATGAGATATTTTTTGCTTGCTTTACTTTTTTTTATACAAGGATTATTAATTGGTGTTGCTCAAACTGAAAATCAGGATACTGTGATTGTTGATTCGTTAAAATTAAAGGTAGAACAAGACTCATTAATTGTGCATTCGGATAGCTTAAAAAATGTACGTGATACCGTTTTTACCGATTCAATAACGATTTTACAGAATACAGTTCTGGATGACACGATTACGATTGATAGCTTAAAAGCCAGAGAATTGATTGCTTTACCCATTGAAATAATTCAGGTACCTGATACTTTGCATATTCATGACATCATTCAAAGTAGTTTCAAAGAAATCGATTCAGTGCAAATAGAAAAGGAAATGATTGGTTATGATGATTTTATAGTTCACTTAAAAGATTCCTTAATATTCGAGAAACCCGATAGTGTTTACTATGTAATGCACAGCATTGAAAATATAATTAACGAACCTTCTGTTTTTGTTAATGATACTTTAGTCCGTGCTGTTAAAAAAGTTATTAATCACAGAAAAAATTTAAATGTTGCTGATGCAATTCATTATCTTGAAGACAAAATCAATGATGATTCGATTTTTGTTTTCACGGAATCAAATCGTAATCAGTTCAATGATACAATACTGCGATCATCATTAAAATATATTCTAAGTACTTTCCCGGAAGATTCGTTAAACTTAATATTTTCTAATTTAAATCAGGATTCTGTTGGATTGGCGGCTAAGGAATCGGAAAAAGACTCTGTGCTTTTTAAAATATACGATAACAGGGGAGAGTATGGTATCATGTGGATTAAGAAAATTGATAAATACAGGTTTTTATTAGAACTGGAAGAAGATATTTTTATAGAAAAAGCAAAGCAGCGGGAGGGAGTTCAACAAAAGCTTGAAGCTGACATGAATATTCCGAATTTGAAAAAAGTAAAAAAGTTTAATAAGATTATTCCGATCTGGAGATTTGGTGGAAGTGCCGATATTCGATTTAATCAGGGGTATATTTCTCCTTCGTGGGCTGAGGGTGGCGAGAGTAACATGTCGATGTTATCTATTTTAAAGTATGATGTGAATTACTCTTACGGTAAGAAAAAGAGTTTTGATTTTGATATCGAATATCGTTTAGGTTACTTAAAGGCCGGAGATAACGATTTGCAAAAAAATGATGATAAATTAGAGCTTAATTTTAAGTATGGTACTTCTGCCTTTAACGATTGGTATTATAGTGGGCTTCTTAATTTTAAATCGCAATTATTAAAAGGATATGAATATGTGAACGATACGGCAAATGCCATTTCGCAGTTTCTTTCACCAGCATCGGTGGTTTTCTCGTTAGGTTTAGATTATAAACCCAGTAAAAAACTAACCTTCCTTATTTCGCCGGTAACATCGAAGTTTACTATTGTGGCCGATACGGTTAATTATGATCAGACCAGGTTCGGGGTGGCAAAAGATGAGAAAGTTCGTAAAGAGATTGGTGCTTATATTAAAGCCATCTCGAAACTAAAATTTAGGGAAACCATTACAATGGAAAACAGGGTGACTTTCTTTACCAATTATGTTGAAAATCCACAAAATGTTGATGTTGACTGGGAAATTGATGTGGCTTTTAAAGTAACCGATAATATCAGAATGTCGATAAATGCGCATTTAATTTACGACGATGATGTGGCTTTTATCGATGACGGGGTAGAGAAGGGGCCGAGAATTCAGTTTAAAGAATTATTTGGTGTTGGATTTACGTATAAGTTCTAATCTTTAATATTCCCGTAAAATTATTTTGTATTTCGGCTAAGGTTGGTTTAATCGGTTTAAATATTTTTCAATCAATTCCTTTTTATATTTCTCTGCTTTTTGTTGTCTTTCTTTATATTCTGTTCTCGATTCGCCTGCTCTTTTCGGATCCAATAAATCGGATTGATTTAACTCTTTTTGAAATTCTTCTTCGAAATAATACTCTATGAGCATTTCCGGATTAAGATGCCATAGAATTATGGTTTTATCACTGCTTGCACTTAATATGTATTGATTGTCGGAACTTATATCCACATCGTTAACAGGCAGTTCGTGTCCGATAAAAGTGTAAATAAGCTCTCCTTTGGCTGCATCCCATAAACGCACCGTGGCATCATACGATCCCGATACCAGAAAATGATCCTTATTGCTAAATTTAATACTCATCACACTACGCTCGTGCCCGCTTAGAACATGTTTAATGCTCATTTGCTCCAGGTCCCAGATCTTAATCTGACTATCGCGCGATGCACTTGCTAAAAGTTTACCGTCGCTACTAAAGCTTAAGGAATAGATATTGCTGCCATGACCCGAAAATGTGTGGATTAGTTCAAAATTATCGAATGTGTAAATAAGAATGGTTCCATCAGCCGAACCACAGGCGATTAAATTGTTTGCAGCACTATACGCCACAGTCATGATACTTTTTTTGCCATTGTCGAAAACATGAATGCTTTCTCCTTTTTCGATGTCCCATAAGCGGAAATTATGATCGAAAGAGCCTGACACCAAATAATTTCCATTGGCTGAAATGCCAACCGACCAAACTGCTGTTGCATGCCCCGAAAGTGATTTGATAAATGTTCCGTTGCTCTCCCAAACATTAATAGACTTGTCTCCGCCACTAATAAAGCGAGTTCCATCGGGTGTATATTCCAGTTCATAAATAGTGGCGTAGTGTCTGGCAAGTGTGTTAATAACTTCCTGATTTTCTAACTTCCAGATTTTAATCGTTTCGTCTTTTGATCCGGATATGAATTGTTTAGCGTCAGGACTAAATGCTACAGAGTGAACCTCGTCTGAATGATCTTTTAGTGTGGCAATAATATTTTTGTCTTTTTGTGCATATCCGAAAAAGGCCATACAGCTTAATATACAGAGTATATAAATTGTTCTTGTATGCATCAATAAGTTTGCTTTAATTACCGTGTTTTATCAATAAAATATTTTGATATGAATAATGCACATCCAAGGGTTCCGCCAATAGCAATTCCCATATTAACACTACTGGCACTATTTGTAGTAAAATTTTCCGGATTATTTGTAAGAATTAATGTAGTTGTTGCTACAGCCAAACCTCCTGCAACATATAACATTAAATTATCACTTTTGGTTCTTCGGCGTTTCTTTAAGCTGGCATAATCTTTAAAATCGGTGCTTTCAAAGTTAATTACCTGATATTTAAATTGCTGGTAATTGGTGTTGAGAATGGTTTCTGTATTTGCTTTTTCTATTTCATCTACGAGCATTATGTTTTTAGATGCAGTCGGATTAAACGAAAACGAAAACTTAAAAATTAAAACACAAATACCTAATAATATAACCTTTTTCATTACCCCATACTTTAAGCAAATACACTACATTAACTCAAATCTACTATAATAACTTGTAAATTTCCAAATTTTAAAGTTAATAATTATCAACTTATTAACAGTCTGTTATACTTTAATAATGATAAAATGTTTAAAAAACTTGTTAAACTTCAATTATTTATTGATAAAAGCAGCTGCAAACGTACATAATGTTTTTTATGTAAACAATACGCAGGCATCACAAATCTTAAATTCGCAGTTCTGTCTTAAGCAATAAGTCATCCTATCAATTGTGTAACGAGATTTAAATATTAATCAGCAAAAAGCTTTTATCAAAGCATTGATAGGATGACTTCTGAATTTTGGTAAAGATATTATGTTGGTTACTTACTTAAATTTCTTTCTTATTCATTTGTGGTTTCTCTTTTTGTTCGTTTCGATAATATTGATACTCAGGATATAATTCTTTTAGATACCGATTTCTGAGTGAATCCATTTCCCGGATCATATCTTCGAACTGAAACTTTTGACGGTTAAATTGTTGCATAAAGTAGTCGCTGTCGAAAAAATGTTTCTGGTATAGCGTATCCTTGTCGAAAAAACCGTCGAACGGACTTTGCATAATATCAAATCCATTATCAAAAAAGTAAGGTTTAAAATTATTGAAGATACTATCCATATTCAACTCTTCCAAATTACCATCGGAATGGCGGTAGACGTAAGTGTAGGTCGAATCGTAACGAATAATATTGCCATCATCATCGTATTCCTTTTCTACTTTTATGTCAATTTTTGGGTTGGTGTTAACCGTATCTTTTCCTGGTAAATCTTGTTGCCGGCTTTTAAATTTATTAAACGAAAAGGAACCAAAAGCAACTAAAACAAGCACTGCTGTGATCATTAAAAATTTACTTTTTTTCATAACAGCCTCCTTTTTTAGAATTAGTTATACGAATAGTGAATTTTTTTATACCATTGGTAAAAGTCATCATCTGAAATAATTTCCTCACCAAATTCTTGTTCATACAATTCTTTCTCTTTATCAGAAAGATGCCTTTTGATTAGTTTATAGTTCCAGTTATTTCGCACCGGAATATAATATCCTCCTAATAAATTATGGTTTTGTTTAAAGAATGATTCTTTTGCTGCCATAGTTTTCAGTTTTTTTAATGAAACAAAATCCTATAAAGCATTGAATAGAAATTGATTTACGTGTAAAAAAACAAACTTTATACCAAATGTCTTAAGATAAGGTGTTTATGACAAAATGTCGGAGAGTTTTTAGAACCAAATATCAATAACCAGTTCGCTTATGGTGAATAAGGCAAATAATATACTGGCAATGCCGTTGGTGGTAAAAAAGGCAACATTTACTTTGCTTAAATCGTTGGGTTTAACCAGGGTGTGTTGATAGAACAATAAACCAATAAATAGTGCCGAGCCTATCCAGTAAATTAATCCAAAATTACTTAAATATCCAGCGTATAAGGTAATTGCAGCCGAAAGCAGATGTAACAACACGGAAGCCGTTAAAGCTCCTTTCTTACCAAAAAAAACAGGAAACGACTTTAGTTCTTCTTCTTTATCGAAGTCTAAATCTTGCAGGGCATAAATAATATCGAATCCACTCACCCAAAATAACACAACAAATGAATACAATACCGGGGTTATAGCAAATTCTCCGGTTACAGCCAGATAAGCACCAATGGGAGCCAGCGAAAGTCCTAAACCTAACACTAAATGACAAAGTGCTGTAAACTTCTTTGTTATGCTATAGCCCAGAATAACCAGCAAGGCAACCGGCGATAATTTAAAGGTTAATTCGTTAATAAAGTAAGTGGTAGTAATAAAAAGTACCGAGTTAATGATTACAAATAATAAGGCTGATTTTGCTTTTATTATTCCCGAAGGTATTTCGCGAATAGCTGTTCGCGGATTTTTAATGTCTATTTCGCGATCGATAAATCTGTTAAAAGCCATAGCAGCATTTCTGGCGAAAATCATGCATAAGATAACAAATAAAAACAATTTCCAGTCGAATTCAGCATCAGTCTGATGCAGTGCTAAAAAATAACCTATAAAAGCAAAGGGCATTGCAAAAATGGTATGACTAAACTTTACTAACGAAAGGTAATTTTTTACTTTTAATTTTGTTTTTTGAATCATTTTAAAAAAGATCTATGCCAATGTTATTTCATCGATAATTGAATCAGCTTTTCTTTATAGATTTCGAAATTTTCATCATCGAAACAAACAAAAAATACTGTTTTTAACTTTTTATTACGATTAAGAAAATCATTTACAGTTCGAATTGCAATATCGGCAGCCATTTCCTTTGGGAAACGATATACACCTGTGCTGATATTTGGAAAAGCAACTGTTGCCAGCTTTTTATCCAGAGCAATTTTTAAACTGTTTTTATAACAATTGGCAAGTAATTGTGGTTCATTATTCATGCCACCATGCCAAACAGGCCCAACGGTATGAATAATATATTTTGCAGGTAGATTATAGGATCGTGTAATTGTTGCATCGCCAGTTTCGCAACCATTTAATGCACGGCATTCTTCTAATAATTCGGGACCGGCAGCACGATGTATTGCACCATCAACGCCACCACCGCCTAATAAGGTTTTGTTGGCGGCATTCACAATAGCATCCACTTCCATTTTGGTAATGTCGTCTTTAACCAGTTGAATTCTTGGCATTTTTTTAGCGAATTTGAGCATTTAATTCTTTTTCAAAAACCCGAATAAAGTTATTCATTATTTTATCAATCTGTTTGTCGGTTAATGTTTTATTCTCATCTTGGAGAATAAAACTAACCGCGTAGGATTTTTTATTTTCGCCTAGCTTTTTTCCTTCAAAAACATCAAACAAGGAAACTTTTTTTAAGAGCTTTCTTTCCGATTTATAAGCTAAATCTTTAATTTGTTCAAATTTAACCGTTTTATCGAGCAATAAAGCTAAATCGCGTCGGACTTCCGGATATTTTGGAATTTCGGTGTAGCGAATGGTGTTTTTGGCAACAAGTTTTAATACATGGTTCCAGTTAAACTCGGCAAAATATACCGCACTATCAATATCAAAAGATTTTAATAGTTTTTTATTTAAAATCCCGAAATTTACAAATTCCTTATTTTGAACTGAATAGGATAAACCTTCCGAGAAAATATCCTGTTTTGTCTCATCAACGGTAATTTGGTTTAAATCAAAACCCAAACGTTCAATCGTATTCTCAACAAATGATTTTAATACAAAGAAACTGCTTGCTTCTTCTTTTACAATCCAGCTTTCGTCTGTTTTATTTCCGGTAACGAATAATGCAAGATGCTGCTCTTCGTTATATTTTTTTAAAGGATTTTCGCTTTCAGAATCTTTTAATTGATAACAATTTCCAAATTCGTATAATTTCAAATCGGTATTTCTACGGTTTCGGTTGTAAGCAATTGATTCTAACCCGCCAAAAAGCAATGTTTGGCGCATAACGTTTAAATCATTACTCAAAGGATTAAATATTTTAACCACTTTATCGGCTTTGTAAGATTCTGATTTATCGTAGTAATCTGCTTTTGTAAGCGAGTTACACATAATTTCGTTAAATCCGTTAGCGGTTAAAATATCTGATACGGTGTTCTGTATATTTTCTTTGTCTGGTTTTGCCGAATACGATAAGCTTGAATTAACATGTTCCGAAACTTCAATGTTGTTGTATCCATAAATTCGCAAAATTTCTTCTATTACATCCGCTTCGCGCTGTACATCAACACGATAAGTTGGAACTTCAAGACTCAGCTTTTCTTCATCTTCCGTTACGACTTTTATATCAAGAGATTGTAAAATATTTTTTACCTTTTCTTTTTCAATTTCTTTACCAATTAACCGTTTCAGGTTTTTAAAAGTTAAATCAACCTTATAATCAGCAACCGGGTTGGGGTAGATATCAACGATTTCTGATGAAATTTCACCACCTGCAATTTCTTTAATAAGCAAGGCAGCTCGTTTTAGTGCATAAACGGTAATGTTTGGATCCGACCCACGTTCGTAACGAAACGATGCATCGGTGTGTAAATCGTGTCGTTTGGCAGTTTTTCTTATATAAACCGAATTAAAATGCGCACTTTCAATAAAAACATTTTTGGTTTTTGTGGTAACACCAGATGAAATGCCACCAAATACTCCGGCAATACACATTCCGTTATTTTCATTACAGATCATCAAATCTTCAGCAGAAAGTTTACGTTCAATTTCGTCTAATGTAACAAAAGGTGTTCCTTCTGCTAAGGTTTTAATAATTACCTTATTTCCTTCGATTTTATCGGCATCGAAAAAGTGCAATGGCTGGCCGGTTTCGTGTAAAACAAAGTTAGAAATATCAACCAAATTGTTAATTGGGTTTAGTCCAATTGCCTTCAACCGGTTTTGTAACCATTTTGGCGAAGGACCAACTTTTACATTACTTACTGTAACCCCGGTATATCGTGGGCAAGCTTCTGTATTTTCAATTGCTATCTCAATCGGTAAACTATGGTTATCGATTTTAAATTCGTCAACCGACGGTTTCTTTAGTTCCGTTTTTTTAGATTGATTTAAAAATGCCACCAAATCGCGTGCTGTTCCAATATGCGATGCGCCATCAATTCTATTTGGAGTTAATCCAATTTCGAAAACGGTATCGGTTTCAATATGAAAGTATTCTTTTGCAGGCATTCCGATCTGTGCAGAATCATCCAGCACCATTATTCCTTCGTGCGAAGTTCCTAAACCGATTTCATCTTCGGCACAAATCATCCCTTCCGAAGGTTCTCCGCGCATTTTAGCCTTTTTAATCACAAATGATTCGTTCCCTGAATAAAGAGTAGTACCTACGGTTGCAACCACTACTTTTTGCCCTTCTGCCACATTGGGTGCACCGCATACAATTGGTAATTCGTAATCGCCACCAACATCTACTTTTGTAACCGAAAGTTTGTCGGCATTCGGATGTTTTGCACATGATGTTACTTTTCCAATTACCAAACCTTCCAATCCGCCTTTAACCGATTCAAATTGTTCGATGCCTTCAACTTCAAGGCCTGTGTCAGTAAGTATTTTGGAGACTTCTTGTACCGATAAATCAGTTTGAATATAATTTTTAAGCCAATTGTATGATATTTTCATAGTTAAATATTTGTCTGATTGTATTGAACGAATTGCAAAAATATAAAAAAAAGGGCATTAAACTAAATAAGTTTGGTGCCCTGAATTTGATTTTATAAAGATTTATATTAATTCTTAGTTTTGATCGATGATATTGCCTTTTTCGTCGAGAAGTTCAAATTTGGTCATATTATCTTTGTTAATATAAATTTTTATTCGTGGATTACCGTAGCTGTCGTTAATAAATAAACCAACATCTTTTTTATATGTTTTACCAATAAACATCCTATCTTCAGCTAAAAGGCGTTTCTCCTTTAAAGTTTCAATGATTTTAGCTTTTTCTTCTTGCGTTTTTGCAGTTTGAAGATCAGAATAACTTTTATTTCTTTCTGAAAAGCCATCTTCTACAGGATAATCCCATATTTGGAGACCGTATTTTCTGTCATTGGTTTTTGTATTTTCTATGTACTGAAGTTGCATTACCTGGTCGTCTTGAAATTTATCTACAGATAATACTAATCCAGCTCCAGTTTCATTTCCGTCGTATACTAACCCTCCACATTCGTCGCCAACTGTATTAAAGAAAATCATTCCTGCAGGTCTTGTTCTTTCAGGAAGTGGTTTACCATTAATAATACCTGAATGCTGCCTTTCACTATTACTTATGACTAATTTTAAATCGCCATTTTTCTCAATTACATTGATTCTTTCAACATCAATTTCCTTAAATTGGGCAATCTTATTTTTATTTAAGTTTTGATAAAAAAGAAATGCAACTGCAATTGTTAAAACAACTGAATATAATTTTAAAAACGTAACTTCTTTAATTATTTTATTTTCCATTTTAATTTATGTTTAAGCATTATTAGTTAATAAGAGCACAAAAATGAAGAAATTATTTTTAGTTATTGCATTGGAGTGTATAGTTTTATTGGTAATTGTTGAAAAGTTATGTTGGAATTAAATTCCGCATTTTTAAGTTTTTTTAACAAAAATATTATTTTAGTGCTCCGAAAGAAAATGATTTATTAAATAATCCTACATTTATTATTGCTCAGAAAAACAAGATAATTTATACAATGAAGAAAAATTACAAAAAAATAATAGGAGGTATTTTTAAAGGTGTGTTGGTTTGTTTAATAATAACATCATGTGAAAGGGTCATTGAAATACAGGAAAAACAGAATACTTCATTTTTGTCTAAGATACGGGTCCTATCAAGTAATAATATTGCATTAAACAGTTTAGATGTTGAAATTTATTACTCAGAAGAACACTATTTAGATTTAATGCCAGATACTACATTAATATCAATACCAGATAGTCCTGAATTATACATCAGTGATGCTGGAGAATATGTCTGGTTTAGAGTATTTTACAATAAAGAAGTGTCAGGGAGAGTTTGCATTAACCCAATACAAAAGTATATAATACCTAAATCTTTTGAAAATATTGACATTGTAACATATGAGATTAAGGTAGACAATCCTATTATCGTATTTGAATCTGTTCATTACAGTTATTGTTATCATTCTGATGGTAATAAATACTCGCTTATAATAAAAGACTCTAATCTTATTTCAAAATTTGATAGTACATATTCTTTTCGGCCCTGCTATACAAGAAATTATAAAGAAGTAAACTATGAAGTTGTTGATATACAATCTCCTGTAAATATCGAGCTTGTTGCGGTAGAAACTCAAAACAGAATACTAACTCGTGAAATTATCCCAATTGAAAATATACAAGCTAACTATGTTGGTACTGATAATTTTGGATTTAATATTAAAACTATCTGGGAATGAAAAATAAATATCTACTGCTGGTAAGCTTTTTTATTATTTTTATTTTACCAGCTTCTAGTTATTGTCAGAATATTGGCAACTATTTTGATTTAAACATAGCGTTTAATTATTCATTACCAGTAGGTCAGTCTGAAATAAAAAAAGATATAAATGGTCTTTTTGAATATAACGACCCATTTTTATATTCGAATATGCAAGGTGAATATAACTATGCGTTAGCATTTATATATAAGCCAAAGTCATTTTATACTCTCGGATTTAGATTTAAAAGTAAGAATAGTTTTTTTGATAGGGATTCAATAGTAAATGATAAGTTTTCTAAAACAATACTTTCATTAAGGTCCTATAGTTTACTATGGGGCTTAAAGATTCCCATAGAGAAAATAAAAGGATTAAGAAATTTTAGATTTGTTAGTTATTTTTCACCCGGATTATATGAAATAGAATATGTAAATCAAATGAAGGATTATCCAATAACTATTCTGAATTCATCAAACAATAATGGAGTACCTTCTGAAATAATAATAACAGAAATTGATAAGCGTGAGCATTATAATTCATATGGGCTTGAAATATCTCTCTATTTAGAATATCAATTTGTAAATAGAATGGTCTTTTTCT
Source organism: uncultured Bacteroidales bacterium (assembly GCA_964450375.1). Lineage (GTDB taxonomy): Bacteria > Bacteroidota > Bacteroidia > Bacteroidales > UBA12077 > UBA12077. Next base: position 3,248 of record CAYVEW010000062.1, on the reverse strand, counting down.
TTGAGTATGGTTATGATATTATAAAAACAAATTCTGAGAATTATATGGATAAGTATTTTTGTAGCAATAATTTCTACTTGGGAGTATCATTAAAACTAATGAAAGACAAACGATTTTATTATTAGATAAATATGAATAAAAGGAAAATTATATTAATATACCTGCTAACAACATTTTTTACACTCGAATTAAGTGCACAAAAGAAAAATTCTGAAATCCATTTCGGAAATCAAAACTCTATCGTTTATGATGTCTGTTTTTCTAAAAGTGGGAATGCTCTGTTTGTTGCAGAAGATAATATCATTAATGTATACAAAACTGAAACACAAGAATTAATAACACAATTTGATATAGTACATAAAAATCAAATTATATCGATTGATATTTCAAAAGACAGTAGTATTCTTATTAGCGGTGGCAAAGATAGTTTAGTTGTTATTTGGAATTTATTAAATGGTGGTGTTTTAAAGATATTAGATTATCATAAGGGTATTGTGACATCAGTAAAGATAAGTCCTGATAAAAGATTAATAGCATCAGGATCAACTGACAATAAGGTCATAATTTATGATTTAATTGATGAAAAAATAGTATATACATTTTCAGACCATAAAGATGATATTACAGCAGTTGATTTTAGTCCAAATAATAGTATAATTGCTAGTTCTGGTGCAGACAATAATATAAATCTTTATGATTTAGAAAATGGTAAACTTATTACTACATTAACTGAGCATAAGGATTGGGTTAGAGATGTTTCTTTTAGTCCTGATAGTAGTAGATTAATATCATGCGGTGATGACTCAAAGATAATTATTTGGGAAATCGCTAATCTAGATAATATAAAATCAACAGCAGTCAAACAAGGCTTTAATTGGTTGCTAAGTTCTAATTTTACTATTGATAGTAAGGCTTATGCAGCTGCTGGTGTGTCGGGGGAAATAAAGATCTACACTATTTTTTCAGAACTCCACTATAAGCTTAAAGTACCTATAAATAAGGTTGTTTTTTCTCCGGATATAAATCAACTTAAATTGGTTATGGCAACTCGAGGAAAGGGGGTGATTCTATTGAATTCAAACGATATGAAATATAAAGATTAACACTTAAATTAAAAGTATATGAGAAAATTATTAATGTTATTATTGTTTGTGTTTTTTATTATAGTTAATGCAAAAGCACAAACCAATTATTTGCCTGGGTTTATTGTTACTCTTGAAGGAGATTCGATTACCGGACTCGTGGATTCAAGAGGTGAAATACGAAATTCACGAGTTTGTTCATATAAAACAGATATGGAAAGTGAGCCTGTTAAATATCAACCCGGAGAGATTAAAGCGTATGGTTTTGTAGATGGAAAATATTACGTTTCCAAAGATATTGTACTTAATCAAGATTCAACTACTGTTTTTTTAGAATATCTTATTAATGGAATTGTTGATGTTTATTTTTATAGTGATCATGTTGTTAGTCAGTATTACATTGATAAAGACGGAATGAAACCTACCTTGCTTGATAATAAGGATATTATCGTAGATATTGACGGTAAAAAAATGGCTAAAAAGAATAGTCGATATATCGGAGTTTTAAAATATGTTTTTAATGAAAGTCCTAAGGTGCAGAAGAAAGCAGAAGGTATAAGTTTAACTCATAAAAACTTAATCAAGATTGCGAAGGATTATCATGGTTATGTTTGCGAAGGAGAGGAATGTATTGTTTATGAGAAGAAGAAACTTAAGGTTAAATTTAATATAGAACCAATAGTTGGTATTGATTTTCACAATCTCGTAGGAACTACAAAAAATATGAAGGGTGTATCTTATTCAGAAGCTGATGTTTATGTCTTACCAACAGCTTTAGTTAATTTTCCTGAAGAATTTAAGTTAAAATCTAGTGGGTTTAACTATTCATTTGGATTAAGAGGGTCTGTTCTAATTCCTTCATTTAACCAGAACTTAGCTTTAAATTTACAGGTTAAGTATGGAATATATAAAATTTATGGCGATGTCGAATTAACTGATGGAAAAATAGCTACGTTATTAACAGAAGGTAAAAGTTTGATGAATAACTTATATTTTTCTTACACTTTCCCAAGGGGAATGATAAGACCAGTTTTTTTGGCAGGTTTTTCATATAGTTATTTTACAAGTGTAAATGACTTAAATATTATTAAACATATAAACTCAACCAATTATATCTTGTTTAAGGAACAAGATACGGATATTATTGATGAAAAATATGTTGGTGCAGTTATTGGTGCAGGATTTAATATTCCTGTTTTTAAAAAATATATGTTATCAACTACTGCACAATATAATTTTATGGGAGATAGTGATAGTAGAAATTCAGGTTATTCATATAATCCATTAAGCATTATACTAGGGTTTAAATTTTAATTATAAGGAGTTATGAGAGATTTATTAAGTAAAGTATTTATATTTTCAATTTTATTGTTGGTTTTTTCATGTGATAAATGGGATTACCCTTATCCGCTTGTTAAAACGGTTAGTGTTGAAAATTATAATGATTCCACTGCATTACTAAAAGGAGAGATAACATACTTAGGTGATGATGAAATAATTGATTATGGGTATGTTCAAAGCTATAACGGTTATAATTTCTTTAGTTGTAAAGATGTTAAAAATGAAGAAGGAACGTTTGAGATTAATATAAATGTAGGTTTAAGAAAAGGTTATTCCATTAGGGTTGCAGCATATGCTAAGACCTCTGATCAAGTTGTATTTGGAGAATTCATAAACTATGAGTGTGTAGAAAATGTTTTGTTAGAGATTGAGTCAATAACACCGATTTCCGGAGATGTAAATACAGAAAGAACAATAGTTCTCAAAAATTATTATTATGTTTATCCAATGTATATATATATAAATGGTTCATATTATCAAGAAGATTATATGACATTTATACCTCCAAACACATTTAAGTTTAAAATGCATTCTAATGTTGAACCTGGCATTTATGATGTTCAAGTGTTTAATTTAGGTGCTGCAGAATATCCTGGCGGTATTGTTGTAACGGAATAATAATTATTTGGAAGATTAAGAAAAGGCGTAGTGAGTTTAACTGCGCCTTTTATAATTATTATAGATGCTAGATTTAAGAATTTATTGGAACGTATAGAAATTTCTTTCTATTTCAATATCTTTGTTAATTATTCTATACAAATAGGAGAGTTAAATGAGTAAACCATTAATATTAGTTACAAACGACGATGGCGTAAATGCAAAAGG
>CAYVEW010000061.1:0-19538 GCA_964450375.1 uncultured Bacteroidales bacterium | reverse complement strand
AAAAAATCAAATCTTACTTGTTGGGTTCAATCATTTCATTACGAATAGAAATAATATTGGTTTTAAAGCGCTCAAAATTTTCGTTATTAACAATGAACTGATCGCCACCCGTAAAGCGTAATGTTTGGTTATCTTGTTTCACAACTTCTTGTTTGCTTTCTTCTCTATTAATCTGATCGAATGTTTGTTTTAAAACTTCAATCTGATCGATAATGAGTTTTACATAAGGATCATCGGCATATAACTGCGCATACTCGTAAAAATTATCAAAAACGAATTTCTGCTCGTACATTTTTTCAATAATTTCTTTATATTCTTCAAAATCGTCGACAAGCATAACTGATAAATACAATGATTCAACAATTGCTCCTGTTGAAATTAAGGTAAAAATATTTTCGCGATTAGAGCTCTCCAGATTATTTGATATTTTGTAATACAGTTCCTGTGATATTTTATTTAAAGAATCCTTATCTGTTAAATTATTCTGAATACGTTCCATGGTTTTGTTTCCCATCAAACCATAAATATTAACATTCTCCGATAATTTTTTAATAACCTTCAGGTATTCCAGTTCGGTTGTATTTTCGATAGAATAGCTCAGATAGGCAAAATCGGCAATATAAACACCCAAATTTACAGCCTGGTTTCTGGTATCTAAATAGTTTTTGGCATTGGTGTAAGGATTTACAAACGATGGATTAATTTCTATCTTGTCCATAAAAATCTCAGCTAAAATTTCGTTGGGAGAAGGTAAAACATAAATCACCTCGTTTAAAGAATCTTTAATTCGAATGGCTTCTTCAGATTCTGATGTGTCAACTTTTTCTTTTTTGCACGAATTACATCCGGACAGAAATAAGACTAAAACAATGACAGTGAGTAAAATATAATTGTATTTCATAAACTTTTATTTTATAATTAAATTTTTCTTTTTAAAAGTAATATCTAAAGTAATAAATAATACGATGGAAATCATCCAGATAATAAAAATATTAAAATTTAGTGTATTAAAATCAGACTTGCCAATTCTTTTTGTTGCTGATAAGAAATGTGCTCTCCCTTTATTAGATAAAGGTTTTTGATAAATGGGTTCTATTTTCCTGATTAACTCATTTGTTTGGATACTTTTTTCCACAGGATTAAAACTACTCCTATTTAAAACCATATCAGCCAAGTTGTTATTGTAATACTTGTTTTTAAACTGATTGTATTCATTAATCCCGCCCAGTTTCTTTACGAGCGCATTTGTGATACTGTCTTTTTGATACATCCAGGTATTGATATCCTTGTTCAAATCTTGCTTTAACTGCCTTAATTCTTTCTCTATTCTTATTCTGGATTCATCGTCGGGCAATCCATTCAGGATTTCTGTCGGGATATTCAAATGATAATTTTTATCCAGTTCAAGCAGTAAGGATTCAATAAAACCGATTTGCTTTTCTAATCCTTCATCAAGTCCGAATTTTATTTCTTCCAGTGCAGCTTCGGCTTCCGGAATCACAAATAATAAATCATATTTTAAATTACTTATATTTTGTTCGGTGTTGAAATATTGCTTTTGATATTTATTATCCTTAAACTGCGTAACAACAAGCGCTTCGTATGCCCATCGCGACACCATGATATCGCCAATTACCGGAACAAATTTTTCCGATACTACTTTTTCGTTTAACTTATCGTACTGAACCATGGTGCCACTTAACAAAATCTGTGGTACTATTAATAAAGGAACCAAAATGTAAATAACAACCACAGAGTTAAAAAGTGTTGAAATTAATAAGCCCAGCGTATTGGCAAAACAAAATGTAGTAAATAAAACGATTGTGTATTGCCAAAACATTCCTTCAATTTCAAGCAAGGCATTCCCAATGATAACATATAAAAAAGCTTGCACCAGACTGACAAAAAACAGTAGCGATAATTTGGATAATAAATAAGCCGTTTTGTTCAGGTTAAGAAACTGCTCACGTTTTAACATTTTCCGATCGCGAAAAATTTCTTCGGCACTTATTACCAAACCAACAAACAATGAAACAATAACACCCATAAATAAAAAAGCCGGAATATTGTCGTTTAAGATAAAAGTATATTTTCCGCTTACCTTATCGATTCCGGAGCGGGTTAACAAAGCTAAAATAGCGGCAAGCACCGGTGTTATTAGTACAGAAAAAGCAACATACTGATGATTGGAAATTTTGCTTAATACATTGCGTTGTAAAAAAACAATAAATTGTTTAAATGTAGTTGGTTTGTTAAACTGCTTTTCTGGCAGTTCACTTTTTGGGTTGTTTTCTGCTAAAACATCATCGGGTAAAGTATCTAAATAGTATTGGTGCCATTGCTCCACGGGGATTTTTCTCTCATCGAGCAATAATCCTTTGCTATTAACCTTCTTTTCCGATAAAATATTAAAAACTGTTTCGTGGTTTACATTTCCACATAGCTGGCATCTATCAGAAAGTTTAACAAATTTGTTGGCAGCTTTATTGAAAAAGTGTATCGAATCAACCGGATTTCCATAATACACCGGGTACCCTTCTTTATCGAGTACCAGAATTTTGTCGAACATTTTAAAATGCTCCGACGAAGGCTGATGAATATTAGCGAAAACGATTTTTCCTTTTGCTGCCTGATAAGTTAACAATTCCATAATTTCGTCGGCATCAGAAATTGCAAGGCCCGAAGTAGGTTCATCTGCAAATAAAATCCAGGGCTCGCGAATTAATTCAAGAGCAATGTTTAAACGTTTTCGTTGTCCGCCACTGATGTATTTATTTAAAGGCGTTCCTACTTTTAAATCTTTAACATCGAACAGGTTAAGGTTTTTTAACAACAAGGCTACCCGCTTTACTATTTCTGTATTATTAAGCTTGCCAAGGCAAAGTTTTGAGCTTAAATACAGATTTTCAAATACAGTTAGTTCTTCTACAAGCAAATCGTCCTGCGGGATATAACCTATTAATCCTTCAATTTGTTTTCGGTCTTTCGATATGTCGTAATTATTAATAAAAACCTTCCCTTGTTTTGGTTTTAAAGAGCCTGTTAAAAGATTAATCAGTGTTGATTTGCCAACACCACTTTTGCCAATTACACCAATCATTTGGCCTGATTCTGCCGTAAACGACAATTGATGAATTCCATTATTACTTCGGGGGAAAGTGTAACTAAGCTTCTGCGCTTTAAGCTGAAAAGAAATGTTTCGCTCTGATTCGAGCTCTCGGGCTACTTCGTTATAATAGACCGGCTCAATTGTTTCGCCATCGATTTTTGAACCAAGATGAAAGATATAAATATTTTCGGGGAACACATTAAAATCATCAATCGTAATTGAATCCGAGCCTTTATAGTAAAACAGTATAATATTGGCACCGGAGATTTTCAGGATATAGATATTGCCCTTCAACTTCTCCCTTTCGATAAAGTGGATTCCTGTTTTAGACAGATTCTTATTTCCTACCACCAATAAATTTTCTTTGTGTTTTATATCGTATAATTTTTCGAAAATAAATGATATACAACTTGTGTAATCGGCCTCATTAATATTTAAAACCCTGGCAATTTCTCTGGTAACCGAATCAATATTTATTTGTCTCGCTCCTTTATCCAGTTTTTGGTATTTGAATAAAAATTTCTGAAAAAACAGCAAGCGAATTAATAATAAAAAACGGTCGGAAATGGTTAACTCATTTGACAGCTTCGAAAAATGCTTATAAATAAAAAGTGATAAATCATTGTCGTTCGATCGTTTGCTTTCAGCTTTATACTGATCATGATATTCGCTAAACAACACCAGGTACTCATTTAGAATATCGGTAGAAAACTCCTTACGCAGGAAGGATTGTATAAACAGTTTTACATTATCGACAAAAAGTGATGGATGATGCGCTGTAATATAGGCAAACAATCTGATTAAACTTTCGAGCAATAATTTATTCATTCCAACTACATTATTTATTAAAAATCAACTCTACACAGGTGCCTGCATTTTCATTGTTATAAATATTTAGTTCACCCTGATGATAATCCATTATTAATTTTACAATGTACAAACTCAGTTCGTTATTATCATTAAACTCTTCTTCGTTAAAACGATAGGGCGAATGAATACTTTCTATTGTTTCGTTGCTAAGCCCTTTGCCATAATCGAGTATTTTGAGCACTTTTCCTCTGGCATCCTTTTTTAGTGAAATTTCAATTTTGGCTTGCTCATTGGTATGTTCTGCAGCGTTTCGAATTAAAAAAAGCAGCGCTTTAAATATTAAATCTTTATCGCCAATAATTTTAATGTCTTCAAAATCATCTTCAATACTAACATTACGCTGAGCTAATATTTCGTTTAATTCTAAAATACTAAAGCTTACAATTTCAGCTACATCAACTTCTACCGGTTTATATTCGTAGGTTTTTGAGCTAAGCTCAGTGGTTAAAATCGCTTTATTGGCAAAGTTCTCGAGTCGCGATACCGATTTTTCCAACAAATCAATCAGGTTCTTAAGAGCAAATGATGCCTCCTGATTCTTTAAAACATGCAATGTGCCAATAATCCCTGTAAGGGGCGTTCGTATTTCGGTACTGGTCATGTTTAAAAAATAAGATTTCATTTTATCCAGGTTTTGCAATTCGGTTAAAGCTTCTTCGAGTTTTTTATTGGATTCCTGCAATGCCTGTGTCTTTTCATCTACTTTTTGCTCCAGCCACTGGTTAACATCTTTCAGCTTATCGCGGCTGTTTTTTAGCTCAAGGTGGGTATTTATCCGGGCCAGCAATTCGGCCGTATCGAAAGGTTTACTTACATAATCCTGTGCGTTCAGCTCAAAGCCCTTAACAATGCTTTCCTTATCGGTTTTTGCGGTAAGAAAAATAATCGGAATATCCTTATACTGATCATCTTTTCGTATGGTTTCGCATACTTCATACCCATCCATCCCGGGCATCATAATATCAAGAAGTATTAAATCGAATTGTTCCGATTTTACCCACTCTAAAGCTTCTTTTCCGCTTAAAGCATATTCCACATTGTATTGATTTTTCTCTAGCAAATTACCTAATACCTGCAGGTTTTTCGGATTATCATCAACAATTAATATTTTGAATTTTTGAACGTCCATTCAAATGATCTTTCTTTATAAATGATTTATGATTTTAATTGATCTCTTAATTTTTCAACAAAATGGCCGAATTGCTTAATTAACCATTTTTCCTTTTCTACATTAAAAGCTTTTGAAGCATTAATAATTTCGTTTCCATAATCACTTACCGGTTTGTTGGCATATTGTTCGCCAAGATCCATTAAAACTTGAGCAAATTCGGCTACAACCCTTTTTGGCTGGATATTCTGCATTTTTTCAAGATATGGAGCGCTCTTTTTTTCAAGCTCTGCAATTAACATGGGTAGTTTTTCTAATGCTTCACCCGATAGTACAATGTCGCTATTTGAATTTGTTACATTATCTGTTTCTGTTAACTCATCGTATGCAACAAACTTCTTTAACAAACTGTAAACCTTTTTAAAATCGATTGGTTTACTTACATAAGCTGAGAAACCGGCTTTAAGCACCTTTTCTTCATCATTATCCAATGTATAGGCTGTGACTGCAATTGCAGGTATTTTCTTCAAAACATTATCTTCGCTAATTTTTTGATACAACTCGTAACCGGTTATCTCGGGCATATGCAAATCGATAAACATAATATCCGGAGTTATTTCTTTTAAAATCGCTAATGCTTCTTTCGCATTAGCTGCTTCAAATATCTCAAACCTATATTTTCTTAGTTTTAGTTGTAACACAGTTCGGTTATCTTCAATATCGTCAACAATAAGAATTCTGGCAGGTTTAAAAGTTATATTGTCATTTTCAGCTTTTAATTTACTGTCTCTTCCATCAACATCATCGGCAAGTACAACCTGGTTTAGTTTTAAAATAAATTTACTTCCTTTGTTTTCTTCACTTTCCAAAAGAATTTTACCGTTCATTAGAACTGCTAATTTACTGGAAATAGCTAATCCCAAACCTGTACCGCCATATCTTTTATTATCCTGCCCCTCCATTTGTTCAAAAACCTTAAAAACTTTCTCTTGTTGCTTGTTATCAATACCAATACCGGTATCTTCAACACTTATAAATAACTCTACATCATCAGCTGATAAAAAGCCTGCATTCACTTTTATCTTAACGTATCCCTGCTCGGTAAACTTTACAGCATTGCTTACCAGGTTTAACAATATCTGTTTTAAACGTAATTCGTCGAGCATTAAATGATCGGGTAATTTATCGTCAATTTCAGTGATTAAATCTAAATTTTTCTCTTTAGCGGTAAACTTAAAAATCTCTGAAACATCGTGTATTAAACTACGAACATGAACCATTTCATATTTAAGATCAATTTTACCGGCTTCAATTTTCGAAAAATCAAGGATGTCATTAATCAGGCTTAGCAATGTTTTTCCACTTGTTTGAATTGATTTTACATAATCGGCCAAAACCGGATTATCGAGCTCTTGTTCCAATACATCTGCAAATCCAAGAATGGAATTCATCGGTGTGCGAATTTCGTGGCTCATGCTGGCAATAAATTCACTTTTCGATTTACTGGCTGCATCAGCTTTTTGTTTTGCCATTCGGAGCTCCTCTTCCATTTTTATTCGGTAGGTAATATCCTTTTCCAGATCTTTTATCTTGGTAAGGTCATTAACCATTGTTACAATGTTGTTTTCGATTGGTGATGATTGTATTTGAACTACCTTATCTAAGCCCTTTTTACATCGCACAATGGCTTCGATAGGTTCCATTATCGTTTTATTGCTAATAGCTGATTTTATTTGTTCATCCCAGCGTAGCTTTTGTTTTTTTCGATATTCCGGATCAGGATAAACAAACTGGTACCATTTTTCTGTGTTTGGAATGTCGTTTATGGTGTACCCATAAACTTTTTGAAATTGATCATTCAATATATTAATGTTTCCTTCAAAATCTTCTACAACAATAGGAATTGGCGATAAATCAATTATTTGCTTTAAGCGGCTTTCGCTTTTCTCTAACGCTTCATTCGATTCTTCCAGTTGGTTTAAAAGTTCTGTTTTTGATTTTAATAATTCCTGTAACTCGTGGGTTTGTTTCTGCAGGGTTTCAGTAAGTTCAGCATTTTCTTCTCTTAATTTATATTCATTTATCGCATGATCGACAATGGTTTTCAGTTTTTCATATTCCCATGGTTTATTAACATACTGATAAATTTTTGCTTTATTTACTGCATCTGCCAGTGCTTTAATATCGCTATATGCCGTTAGAATAATCCGGTTTGGCCCGGGGTTTATTTTTAAAACTTCCTCAAAAAATTCAACCCCGTTCATTTTCGGCATAGCCTGATCGGAGATAATTACATCAACCTTTTTTTCATTAACAATTTCTAAGCCTTCAGCTCCTGATAATGCAGTTAGTACATTATATTCTCCATTAAAATACTCATCAAAAAGATTAAGATTTACATCGCTGTCGTCGACATAAAGAATGGTGTACTTTTTTGGGACTGTTTGTTTCATTTTAAATTTTAAATCTGAAAGTTAATTTTAAGAGATTATCTGCTACTTAAACGTGATTGCATGCAACTGTTGTTACACAATTACGTAGAATATTTTTAACAAATACTTTTTTTATCGTTACTGGTATTAAAATGAACAGTTTAAACGCTTTTTTGTTTTTAAAACAAGTTGTTATGTCGAAATAAGTTAATACTTATTTTCCAACTTACCAATTAATATACAAAAATACCATCAGCATGAATAAATCAGCCTGGATAATAACACTCATTTATTTTATTTTAAGCTTTTTGTGGATCATGTTTTCGGATAAAATTCTTTTATCGTTTGAGACAGACCCTGCAAGCCTGTCCAGATTACAATCATATAAGGGCTGGACTTTTGTTTTTTTATCATCGGTATTAATCTATTTTTTAACATCCAAATCCATAAAAAAATTTATTATCGCCAACCGCAGTAAATCAAAAGAAATAAAAGATTTATCCGAAATAAAAGATAAACTGCAGTTATCGATCGAAGCAGGAAAAATAGGCTTTTGGGAGTGGAATCTAAAAACCAATAAAGTATTTTTTTCGAAAGAATGGAAACGACAAATTGGATTTGAAGAAAATGAAATTCCAAATAACTTTAGCGAGTGGGAAAAAAGAGTGCATCCCGATGATATCGAGAAAGTAAGAAAAAGCATAAATCAATTTATAAATCAGGAAATTAATGAATTTTATAACGAATTCCGGTTTAAACATAAAAATGGACATTATATCTGGATTTTAGCCAATGCAAATATCATTAAAGATCTTAATGGTGAAATAGAAAAACTTCTGGGCACCCATCTTGATATCACATCCAGAAAAAATATTGAAAACGAGCTGAAAGAAAAAGAAAAGCAATTATCAAACCTAATTGGCAATTTAAAAGGAATTGTTTACCGCTGTAAAAATGATGCAAACTGGACCATGACCTTTCTTAGCAACGGTATTGAAGAAATTACCGGCTATACACCCAATGATTTTATTTCAAATCAAAACCTATCGTATGTTGATGTTATTATGCCCGAAGATAGAGTAATAGTTTACGAGGAAATACAACAAGCTTTAAAATCGAATAAACAATTCCAAATTACCTACCGAATTAAAACAAAAAATAACGAACAAAAATGGGTTTGGGAACAAGGTGTTGGGGTATATGATGAAAATAATCAATTAGAATGGGTTGAAGGCTATATTACCGACATAACCGAACAAAAAAAGGCCGAAATAGCTTTACAAAAATCTGAAAAAAAGTATAAAGATTTAGTAGAAAATGCACTGGTAGGTATTTACACCACAAACCTTAACGGACAACTAATTTTTGCAAATAAAGCATTTGGTGAAATATTAGGGTATACTAACCCGGATGAAATGAAACATTTAAATGTTCGAAATTTATATCCTAATGTAGAATTAAGAGAACAATTTATTGCCGAGTTAAAAAAGTATCAACAGTTATCGAATTTTGAGATTATTTTAATAACCAAACAAGGAAAGGCAAAAAATATAGCCATAAGTGCCTCATTACACAGCAATGAAATTTCGGGAATGATTTTGGACATCACTCATTTGAAAGAATATGAAAAACAGCTTTTAATGGCCAAAGACGAGGCCGAAAGATCGAGCAAAGTAAAAGATGTATTTATCGGTAATATTTCCCACGAAATAAGAACTCCACTAAATGCAATAAATGGCTTTAGTAATATTTTAAGAAAAACATTTGAAAAAGATCTCGACGACAGAACACGGGATTTTTTCCAAATCATTTCCGATGCTTCATCGCGGCTGGAGCGAACGGTTGACATGATGCTTGACTATTCGAAACTAAATGCCGGCGATATGGAAATGACACCCGTGATGATTAACTTAAGGGAAATTATAAATAAAATTCTTACAGAACACCAGTTCGAAGTACAAAAGAAAAAGCTTGAAATTATCGTCGATAAAAAAACAGATGACAGTAAAATTATTGCCGACGAATATGCCATTGAGAATGCATTTTCAAATATTATTCAAAATGCTATAAAATATACCGATCGGGGCCATGTGAAAATATCCTGCTCGCGCAGTTCTGAAGATGATTTAATTATTGATGTGGAAGATACAGGCATTGGTATTGCCGATGATTATCTTGAGAAAATTTTCATACCTTATTCACAGGAAGACTGGGGATATACAAGACAGTACGAAGGAATTGGATTGGGATTATCGATAACCCAGAAACTGCTTGAATTAAATGGAGCCGAAATACGGGTTCGTAGTAAAAAAGGACAAGGTTCGGTATTTAGCATTGTATTTAAAAGCAGCTACCAAAAGCTGGTTAAAGAAAACCCTAAACCAGAATTATATATCGTAAGAAATAACAAAACACCTGATAGTCAAAAGAAAAACATACTTATCGTTGAAGATGATATTTCTAATCAACAATTGATGAAGAACTTATTAAAAGACAAATTCAATGTATTGCTTGCCACAACCGAAGAAAATGCAATGCAAATTCTGGAAAACAGTGAAATTAATCTTATTTTAATGGATATTTCGTTAAAACATCCTACCAGCGGATTGGATCTTACACGAAAAATTAAACAAAACCAAAGTTTTAAACAGGTTCCGATTATTGCAGTTACAGCCCATTCTTCGAGCAAAATTGAACAAGATGCATATCAGGCCGGATGCGTCGATTACATATCCAAGCCATTTGATATTAAAGCCTTTTATGATAAAATTTCGAAGTTGATTGCTTTTACTTATACGGAAGCGTAAAATAAAAATTTGAACCTTCGCCCGGCTTACTTTTTACATGGATTTCGCCGCCATGTTCAGTAATAATTTTTTTTGTTATTGCCAGCCCAAGCCCCGTGCTTTTTTCTCCGGCAGTGGGTTTTACCTTGGTTGTTTGAAACGGATTAAATATTCCTGTGAGATCTTCTTCTGAAATTCCCTGTCCCTGGTCGATCACTTCACTCTTAAAAAAATTATTCGTGGCGCTAATTCGCAATACAACATTAGTATTGGGTTTGGAAAACTTTATGGCGTTACTTAATAAATTATTTAAAACCTGCTCTATTTTCTGAGTATCGATCGTTACCAAAAAATCACTCGTATCTTGTTTTAAAGAAATGTTTATTCCTTTTTGTGTAGCCAAAATCTGATTTTGATCGATAATGGCTTTAACAAAATCTATGTAGTTTATTTTGGTATAGTGTAACTGAACACTACCCGACTCAATTTTTGATATATCCAGTAAATCGTTTAAAAGATTTAAAGAAAAATTACTTGAATTAATAATTACCGATAGAAATTTATTGATATCCTCAATGGAAATTTTATGAAATCTTTGGGATAATAACTCGGCATAACCACGTATGGTTCCTATCGGGTTACGTAAATCGTGAGCTGCAATACCTAATATCCTGTTTTTCTCTTCGTTTAAAATGCTTAACTTTTTATTGGTTTCTGCAAGTTGCTTTTTTTCTTTGATCAGCTGACGTTGTAAGTTGTTTACTTCCCTGTTTAGCTCGATCATAGTAACATTAAGCATTTTCAGCTCTTCAATTTCAACTTCGCCAATAATAAGCAATTCATCGTTTTTCTGGTAAACCAGCGCTTTTATCGACTGATTTTTCGTTATGCTACCAATTGTTAAAAAACCATCAAAAACAACTTGCTTCTCTTTATTTTTTGTTTCAATTAAATCATGAAAAGTCGGATTTAACAGAGTATCCTTATTATTACCTACTATCAAATGTTGATATGCCGGATTTGCGTAGATTAAATCTCCATCCGTGTTGTAAATGGCAATGCAAAAGGTTTTACTTTTCTGCGTAAAAAGCTCAATTTCTGTTTTCCAGTTACTAAGTATCGATTTGCTTTCTTTGTTTTCAGCCATTTTTAGTGCATTGATTTCCCCGATTCCAGATCGTCGGTTGATAATTTTACAAAAATTGGAATATTCACCTGCATCCACTCATAATAAGGATAAATTTCCATGTAAGATGACTCACTTAATTCCTGCTTTAAAATTTCAATCCAATTACTTAGTTGAGCAGCCCAATAACTCGAATGAAATTTTCTGCTACGATACGCCCTAAACACCCACAGTACAGTATCTACCAACACTTGCGGTTCAAACTTTTTAAATATCGAAGCCATGAAGCGAGCATGGTTGGCATGATTATCTTTCATCATCTCCAGATTATTTTTACCCACTAATTCGCCAATATCTTCTCTATTTAACATTTTTTGGTTCATAAGGTTTACCAGCTTTTCCTGTTTACTGATATATTCATTATAAACTTTTTCCGAAACAGGTTTTAAGTATTTTGCTGTTTTATTTAAATATAATCGGTCCATATTCTAACTTATTTTTTTAATGAATGATTCTGTATCATCTAAATTTTTAAAGTATTTAACCAATGGAAACTTTTGAATAACATCTATACCACCATGTTGAAATGCTTGTCCACCAACCATTATTGGAGTGTTCGGAAAAACTTCCGTTATGTTGGTAATCATCTTTTCTAAAATGGGTAAATGAAAGTAAATACTTAACGACAAGGCAAAAATATCGGGCTTTTTATTTTTTGCAAAATCAACCAATTCCTGCAATGGAATATTGGCACCCAGAAAATAAGTATCCCAGCCATTCATCTCAAAAATGTCGGCAATCATTTTTATGCCAACCTGGTGATATTCATTTTCAACACATGCTACAATAGCGGTTTTACCCAATCGGTTTTCAGACACTATTTTATCGAACAAACTATTTAGAATCGATTCCGTAATTGCCGTAGCCAAATGTTCCGTAGCCACCGAAATCTTATTTTGTTCCCATAACTCTCCTATCCGGTACAAGGTTTCTTTAATATAATGCTCATACAATTCCTTAACCGAAATATTCTTTTTAAGGTACTGATCAACAAACCAAAAACTTTGTTTACGATCTCCATTGATCAATGCGAGCAGAAAATCTTTGTATTTAAAATCATTAATAAGAGCGCAATCTTCCATACAGGTAAATTTAAGCAGGTATTTATATCAAAGAAAACAAATCCTTTTAGTATTGTCAATAAATACGTTAAATTACTTTAAAAAGTTTTACAATCGATTTATCAGGTTTTAACGCTACATTAAGCAAGCGAAATAGCTTTCTATAGCACGAATCAAAACTCATTTTAATGATAATAGTGTGTATAGCTTTTCTGTAATGTATTTCGATATTATTTAAACTTTGTAAATCTCATCTTGCTCAAAACGGGATTTCTGAGTTTATTAAATCTCAATCCACTTTTTTTCTTTAATTTCGTTACGAATAATTTATCGGTCATGAAATTTAAACAATATATTACTTTGAATGTATTATACTTTTTAAACTTTCAATGTTAAGAATTAATCGTTTTCAATTAATACAAGTCTAAATTAACAAACTCAAAAAACGAAAAATATGCAAAAACTCAAAATTACACTTTCAACATTTGCCTTCATGGTAATTATTTCTGCTTTTAGCCTGAAAGCAGAAAACGAAGCTCGCTTATTGCGATTTCCGGACATTAACAATGACCTGATCGCATTTGTTTATGCCGGTGATATCTGGACAGTGAATGCCAATGGCGGAAATGCCGTAAGATTAACTTCGCATAAAGGAATGGAACTTTTCCCGAAAATTTCACCAGATGGTAACTGGATTGCTTTCTCGGCGGAGTATTCAGGTAGCCGCCAGGTTTATGTAATGCCATCGAATGGAGGAACTCCGCAACAATTAACATATTACAACGATGTTGGTGAAATGCCGCCACGTGGTGGTTGGGACAATGTTGTTTTGGATTGGACACCCGACAGTAAAAATGTATTGGTACGTATGAACAGAACTCCTTTTGGAGATAGAAACGGGAAATACTTTTTGGTTAACATTGAAGGAGGATTAGAAAAACCTTTACAAATAACCAACGGAGGATTTGCGGCTTTATCGCCAGATGCTACGAAAATAGCATTTGCACCGGTTGACAGAGAGTTCAGAACATGGAAACGATACAAAGGTGGCCGTGCTTCCGATATTTGGGTTTACGACCTGGAGAAGGATATGTCGGAACAAATTACAGATTTTGCAGGTACAGATCAAATACCGGTTTGGCATCAAAACAAAATCTATTTTGCATCTGATCGGGATTTAACCTTAAATATTTATAGTTACGATCTGGATACAAAGGAAACAAAACAACTTACAACGCATAAGGAATTTGATGTAATGTGGCCTTCGGGAGAAAACGGAATGATTGCTTATGAAAATGGTGGTTACATTTATAAACTAAATGTAGAAAACGGCAAAACAGAAAAGGTTTCTGTACAGATTAGTTTCGATAATCCGAACATTCTTCCTTATTTTAAAAATGTAAGCGACTTTATTGAAAGTGCTTCGATTTCTCCAAGCGGGAAACGTGCCATTTTTGATGCACGTGGCGATATTTTTTCGGTACCAGCCGAAAGTGGTTTTACTGTTAACTTAACCAAAACGCAAGGTATCCGCGAAATGTCTCCAAGCTGGTCGCCCGATGGAAAGTACATTTCTTACTTGTCTGATGCAACGGGCGAATATGAAATTTACCTGTTAGAAAATAAAGAAGGTGCTAAAGCTAAACAAATCACTTTTAATTCAAAAGCATGGAAATATGACCCAATCTGGTCGCCAGATAGCAAATACTTGCTTTATTTCGACCGCACCCTAAAATTAAAATATGTAGATATTGCAACAGGCACAGAAAAAAATGTTGCCAATGCTTATTCTGACGAAATAAGAGATTATAGTTTCTCGCCGGATTCTAAATGGATTATTTATACAAACAACAGCGCAAACAGCAACAGTGCCGTTTGGGTTTACAATCTGCAAACAGGCAAAAATCATCAACTAACCGGTGATACATTTAATGAGTTTAGCCCTGTTTTCTCGAAAGATGGAAATTATGTTTTCTTTTTATCGAACCGCGATTTTAACCTAAGTTTCTCAAGTTTTGAGTTTACTTATTTATATAATAATGCAACACGCATTTACGCTCTTGCATTAAGAAAAGACAGTCCGAAGCTTTTTAAATTTAAAAACGACGAAGTAGTTGTAAAATCAGAACCACAAGAAGATAACCAAAAAAATAAAAAAAGCAAGAAAGACAAAGATGAACCAAAGGATACAGGTTTAAACATTACCATAGATTTCGATGGTATCGAAAACAGAGTGATGGATTTACCTTTATCGGACGGAAATTACAGATTCTTGGAAGCTATAGAAGATGGAATTCTGTATGGAGCTGAGGATGGATTGCATAAATACGATATTACCAAAGAAAAAGATGAACTCATTATTTCAGGCGTTCGCTGGGGCATGGTTTCTACCGATGGTAAAAAACTATTGTATAATGCACGTGGCAATTGGGGAATTGTTGGGTTAAGCCCAAATCAGAAAGCTGGCGACGGCAAATTAGATCTTGGAAACCTTGAAATGAAAATAGATCCTAAAAAAGAATGGGAACAAATTTATATTGACGGCTGGAGAATTTTCAGAGATTATTTCTATGTTTCAAATCTTCATAATGTAGACTGGGCCGGATTGAAAGAGAAATACGGAAAGCTGGTTCCTTATGTTAGTCACCGTGCCGATTTAGATTATATTTTTGGTGAAATAATTGGTGAAACCAATACCGGACATGCCTATAATAATTATGGAGATTTTGAGCGAGTAAAACGAATTGATGGCGGTTTATTAGGTGCAAAATTCAAAGCTGACCCGAATAGCAACAGATATATCATATCAAAAATATATCCGGGAGAAAACTGGAACGATGCACGTCGTTCGCCATTAACAGAGCAAGGAATTGATGTAAAAGAAGGCGATTATTTAATTAGCTTAAATGGTTACGATGTAACTACCAGCGATAATCCCTACAAATTCCTTGAAAATGCAGCGAATAAACACATTGAAATAACTGTAAACTCTACACCAGGTAAATCAGGAGCCAGAACCTATACGGTAAAAACTATTAAAAGTGAAATTAACCTGTTGTATCTCGACTGGGTTAACGAGCGACGTAAAATGGTAGAAGAATTATCGGGTGGCAGAATAGGTTATATTCACGTTCCAAATACTGCTATTGAAGGTAATTATGAGCTACACCGGGGCATGTACGAACAACACAACAAAGAAGCATTAATTATTGATGATCGTTACAATGGTGGTGGTTTTATTCCCGTTAACATGGTCGATATGCTGGATAGAAAAACACAAAGCTATTGGCACCGAAACGGACTGCAACCGATGAAATACCATAATATTGCTCATAACGGCCCTAAAGCTATGCTAATTAACGGCTATTCATCATCGGGTGGCGATGCATTTCCATATTTCTTTAAGGAAAAAGGATTGGGACCACTTATCGGAACCAGAACTTGGGGTGGTTTAGTTGGTATTAGCGGAAATGCAGGTTTTGTTGATGGTGGTAGTTTCAGTGTTCCAAGATTCGGAATTTATGCCGATAATGAATGGATTATCGAAGGAATTGGCGTATACCCCGACATTGAAGTAGTTGATAAACCACACTTAACTGCAAAAGGAATTGATCCCGGCATTGAAAAAGCAGTTGAAGTTTTATTAAAAGAACTGGAAAAAAATCCTGTAAAAGAACCAAGAGTTCCTGTAGCACCAGATCGCTCCGGTTTTATCGAAGTAGATATTAAATAATTTAATCACGATTAAATTTTAATAAGGCTGAATAATTTCCATTCAGCCTTATTTTTTTACACCTATATATCAGCACTTTAATTCTCAAAAACTTATTAAATAAAAACTTTAACTTATTATTAAGTTGATTTATTTAAAATTAAGTTTTATAATTGTACCATAAATTGATTCACTAATTCGTTTATTAATAAAAACTATGTCAAGAAGATCAAGAGAAACCCCCGAAATTAATGGCGGCTCAATGGCCGACATTGCCTTTTTGTTGTTAATCTTTTTTCTGGTAGCTACTACCATGGATGTGGACACAGGATTAATCCGAGTTTTGTCTCCCCAATCTGATCAACCGCCACCCGAAATTAACGAACGTAATGTTTGGGTTGTTTTGGTAAACTCAAACGATCAGCTGATGGTTGAAGGAGAACAAATGTCCATTAGTTTACTTAAAGATAAAACCAAGGAGTTTTTGGTAAACCCAAACAATAAGCCGAATCTGCCCGAAAAAAGAAAAGAAATAATTGAACCATTTGGTGAAGTAGAAGTATCCAAAGGAATTATATCCATAAAAAACGATCGAACAACATCGTATGGCATGTTTATTAAAGTAATGAACGAATTAATTGCCGCAGGAAACGAAGTAAAAGATGAGTTTAGCATGCAGCATTTTGGAAAAAAATACGATGATTTACCAAAGCATTTACAATCGGCCGTTAAAGATGCTGTACCTGCAGTTATATCCGAATCAGAACCTATGCACATTAAAAAATAAACCCATGATTACACTTACAAAAGCAGAAGAACGTATAATGAAAATTTTGTGGAAAATCGAGAAAGGTTTTGTTAATGATATTCTCGACCATTTTCCAGATCCAAAACCACCATACAATTCAGTCTCTACAATTGTAAGAGTATTAGTAAAAAAAGAAATTATCTCTTTTAAAAAGTATGGTAATACATACGAATATTACCCATTAATTTCAAAGGAAGAATACCGAAAAGGACAAATGGGTAGATTGTTAAAAGATTATTATAACAATTCATTAAAACAAGTGGTTAACTTCTTTTCCGAAAATAAAAACCTGGATGTAAAAGAAGTAGATGAAGTTCTGAGAATGTTGGAAGAAATAAAACAACAAAAAAGAAATGATTAAGTTCCTTCTCTATTTATTCGAATCAGGATTGTGTTTAACCTTGCTGATTTTAGTGTATTTCTTCTTTCTCAGAAAGGAGACGTATTTTAGGTTTAACAGGGCTTATCTGATTTCTATTATGATGTTATCATTTCTGATTCCCTTTATGCATATTCACATCAATGTAAATGATACCAAAAAATATGAATCGGCATTAAACGGTATTGGGAAATTCAGAAATTACTACGAACAACTCATTGCCATGAGCGATCCGGATTACTATCCATACAATAAACAGCATAAAACTTTAAAGTTCGAAGAAACAGGTGTCGGTGAAACAGTAGGATTAAAATACGACAAAAATACAATTAACCCGGCCCTTACATTCGAAGCTGCTGATCAGAATTTAAACAAACCAGGAATCTCATTAACAACATTAATCTTTATATTATATCTTTTCGGAGTTTTAATTCTCTTAACAAGAATAATTCTTTTGTTCCGATGGATTTACATTACCACAAAAACACATCCAAAAGAAAAATGGCATGGAATAAATATTATTAAACTTGATAAAAACCTGCCTCCTTTTTCGTTTATTAACTATGTATTTTTAAACAAGGATTTAAGTTCTAAAAATAAACTGGAGCAAATTCTCGCCCACGAGAAAGAACATATCAGGCAGTTGCACTCATTCGATCTGTTATTGGCGCACTTTGTCGCTATTATTCAATGGTTTAACCCCTTTGTTTGGGTTTTACAAAAAGCCATTAAAACCAACCACGAGTATCTAGCCGATCGGAAAGTAGTTCGCCAGGGATACAATTTATTCGATTATCAGGAATTACTGCTAAAACAATTTATAACCATTCCATCGGTGCAACTGGTTAACAATTTCAACTTAATATCTATTAAAAACCGCATTTATATGATGAATAAAATTAAATCAGGATTCGTTGCTAAACTAAAAGCATTGCTTATTATACCGACAGCTATTTTTACATTTATCTTGTTTGCGAACCTCACGCTTAATGGCCCGGGCAATGTGCTTACTAATTTATCTTTTTTCGAAATTCAGAATAACATGAACCAATTGAAAGGATTATGGATAAACACTTCGAATGACAATTATGGATATCAGGTGCTATTTGAGAATCAAAAATTCTCGGTTATCGACCATAAAATTGAGTTGAAAGAATATCCTTATCAGTTGCAAGGAAATCAGATTGTTTTATCAGCTCGTGGTAACGAAGAGATTTCTATCAAATATGAGGTTAGTAACGGGCAATTAAAAATATGGTGGAACCAAACGGATTATTCGCTTTATAAAAAGTCTGAGTACAACAATTCACTCGACGATTATCTTGCTGCTTTTAACGAATCAATAAACCTGCCCGTAATAGAAAATTATGGATTACTGCAGCGACTTGATTTGTGCATTGATGTAGCCATGGTAAACGATCGGATTTATGTAAACAAAGTTCTCACCGATTATACAAAGCTTAAAGATGGTTTATTAAAGGAAAAGTCGAGAATTAATCATTTGGATGCGCAACTAATAACCATACGAATATTTGCAGATAAAAACCTTTCGATGGATTACATGAACAAATTGAACCAAGTTCTACGCCAGCTTGGACTTCTTAAAGTTGCACATATGGGAAAAGTTAATGATGATAAAGTTTCGAAATTACAACGTGGTTTTATTGGAATGGCTAAGAAATTACCGCCTTTGGAAGGAATTGAAATTATTCCAGATGAAGAATTAACAGATCAAGGAATTACGCTTTTCGAGATGGACGCCACGAATCCGGAAAATAGTCCAAATGCATTAAAACCTAAATTTGAGCAAGTGTTAACGAATTCCGATAAATACATTGCCGATTTGTACTACGACAAAACGACTATTTTTAATACTTACATTGGTTATCAGGATATGGCTCGTTCGGTTGTATATGAATTTCGAAATCGGTATGCAACGGATAAGTATAATTTAACCTTCGATGAACTATCATCTGTTCAGCAAAAAGAAATCCGAAAAATTTATCCACTCATTATTTCTGAAGCGAGATCGTTTAAAGAAGAATAATCAAGAAAGATTTTCTGCGAACAAAAAGGTGTCCGAAAAG